>NZ_VIVP01000002.1:0-469069 GCF_007993955.1 Pseudomonas sp. AG1028 | reverse complement strand
AACGAGGTGTTTCTCAAAGAAGCATTCAACAGTTTCATCAAGCAGTTCGAGTCTCTTGATCTTCTGATCCAGAAGCAATTGAAAACGGTGGTGAGAGAGGCCGGACTGACAGAGCAGGTAGTTCGATGCCAGAAAGTCGAAGGCATTGGTTTTCTGACCGCTGTCGCTTTAGTCACTGCGTTCATCCGTGGCGAATTCAGAAGCAGTGATGCATACATCGCGTTTTTGGGCATGGATCTGAAAGTCGCAGATTCAGGCCAAAAGTCTGGGCGTCGCCGTTTGACCAAACGAGGGTGTTCGGAAGTGCGCAGACTGCTGCATAACGCCGCTATGGCCGCCAGCAAATCTGCGGCCTGGAAAGAGCTATACGAGTATTACCGCAGCAAAGGCAAAGCAACCACTCAGGTCTTGGTCATCCTGGCTAGAAAGCTCGCCAGAGTCGCATTCGCCTTGATGAAAACTCAAGGCGAGTACATCAGCAGAAGGACATAAAGGCATTGCCCTAAACCATAGAATCTCCTACAAAATAAACTCTGCTTACCGACCGCTTCTGCCTTGTGGTTGATGCCTCATGCGCGAAGATCTTGAACAGGTTTCGAGAGGCCGAAAGCTGCAACAGGAGGCTTTCGCCAAGCCTCTTGCTCTCGCCCATCACGTTATCCAATGACCGCGGTAGATGCCCCGCGCTGCCAGCCTATGCGCTTCTTTCGAGGCCGCCGCGCAAAAGCTGGCTGGCGATTCCGTGCTTCAGCAAACCGCCACCACTTTGTCGGTCACATTCCCAAATCGATCCGTGTTCTGGCTCGATCCAGCGAGTTATTCTATAAGCGTATTTTTTCCAACTCTTAATATGTGAGCGCAAAGATGAAGATCGATGACATGGATGCATTCGTTGCGGTGATCCGCTGTCAATCGACCAAGCTGGCGGCCGATGCGCTGCAACTGACCCAGCCAGCCATCACCCGGCGCGTACAGAACTTCGAGGAAGACCTGGGCGCCAACCTGCTCGACCGCAACACCAAACCGCTCAAGCCGACGCCCATGGGTCTGCGCGTCTACGAGCAGTGCAAGGCAATCCTGCGCGAGATCGATTCGCTGCGTGAACTGGTGGCCAGCGATGGCTCGCCCAGTGGCTCGCTACGCCTCGGCGTGCCGCAGACCATCAGCGATGTGGTGCTGCTCGATGCCCTGCAGCAGATTCGCGAAACCTTTCCGGAACTCAAGACCCAGGTGGTCAACGGCTGGGGTAGCAGCCTGATCGCACGCATGGAAAACGGCGAACTGGACGCCGCCGCAGCGCTCTTTCCGGCCGGCAAGATCTTCCCCGAAGGTATCGCCAGCCGTTCCATCGGCCGCATGCCGCTGCTGGTGGTCGCTGCAAAGGGCGCCGTTCGCAAGCGCAGCTGCAAGCTCAAGGACTGCTACCAGCAGGGCTGGGTGCTCAACCCGGATGGCTGCGGGTTCCGCGCCGGCCTGCAGCGCGCACTGTCCGAACAGGGTTTATCACTTCAGATCAACCTGGAAACCTTCGGCACCGAACTGCAACTGGGGCTGGTCGCCAGCGGCATGGGCTTCGGCCTGGTGCCGGCGCCACTGCTGGAGCGCAGCGGCCATCGTGACGAACTGGACGTGATCAGCGTGGGCGACTTCAAGCCGATGATCGACCTCTGGCTGCTGCACCCGCAGTATCTGGGCAACCTGCAGGATGCCGTGAACCTGTTCAGTGATGTCGCAGCAGAGCGCCTGCGCTCGACCTGAGGCCAGGGCCTGTAGGCGCTCGAGCGGCCTGAGCAGCGCCATACCCATCACTTGGCCATCGCAGAAGCAGCGTGCCCTGGCGATAAATAAAATTCAATTAACGCATAACCATCAAACATATAACTCAGCAAAGCTGATAATTAGCTTAGAACCAAAAAGACTTTTACAGCGTTAAGTTATAAGAATACGGTCTCACTCAGGCCACCTCATCACCCTGGGGCGCTCAGAAACCAGATAGGCATTGCCTGCCATCTGCGCCAGTGATGAGAGACCCATGACGCACTCTGCCGATACCCTCGCCTTCCCCGCTCCACGTCAATCTCCTGAACGAGACGCGCCCCGCTTCGCCCGCCTGCTGGCTGAAATAACCCGGACCCTGGCCGCCAGCGCCGAGCGTTTCGACCGCAGTGGCGAGTTTCCAGCGGAGAACTTCGCACTGTTGCAGCGCCACGGGTTGCTGGCCTTGACGGTGTCTAAAAGTCTGGGCGGCAGCGGCGCCGGGCTGGCCACGGCGCGACAGGTAGTCAGTGCGGTAGCCAAGGGTGAGCCTTCCACCGCATTGATTCTGGTGATGCAGTACCTGCAGCATTTTCGCCTGCAGCAAAACCTCAACTGGCCCGAGCATGTGCGTCGTCATGTCGGTATTGATGCGGTGGAAAACGGCGCCCTGATCAATGCCTTTCGCGTTGAGCCTGAGCTCGGCACGCCGGCACGTGGCGGCCTGCCGGCGACCATAGCCCGGCGCACGCCTGAAGGCTGGCGCCTGAGCGGCCGCAAGATCTATTCGACCGGCAGCCACGGCTTGACCTGGTACCTGGTATGGGCACGCAGCGACGACGCCGATCCGCTGGTTGGCGGCTACCTGGTACACCGCGACACCCCCGGCATCCAGATCATCGACGACTGGGATCACCTGGGCATGCGAGCCACCTGCAGTCACGAAGTGCGTTTCGAAGAGGTGCTGATTCCCCTCGACCACGCCGTCAGTGTCAGCCCGTGGAGCGCGCCCAAGCCGGAGCTGGATAGCGAAAGCCTGCTGTGGATGTCGGTGCTGCTGCCGGCGGTCTACGACGGCGTGGCCCAGGCGGCGCGAGACTGGCTGGTGGGTTTTCTCGAAGGGCGCAAACCGTCGAATCTAGGCGCACCGCTGTCCAGCCTGCCGCGCTTCCAGGAAGTCGTGGGGCGCATCGATACGCTGCTGTTCGCCAATCGCACGTTGCTTGACTCGGCAGCCGCCAGCAGGGTCGACGCCAGTCACGCCGGGCAGATCAAGCAATTGGTCAGCAGCAACGCGATCCGTGCCGTGGAGCTGGCCATCGAGGCCGCTGGCAACCCGGGGCTGTCACGCAAGAACCCGCTGGAGCGACACCTACGCGACGTGCTGTGCAGCCGCATCCATACCCCGCAGGACGACGTCGCCTTGAACGCCGCCGGCCGCGCCGCCTTTGCCCATTTCCGCGAGGGGCAGCAATGAGCCGTCCCGAACGCCCGCCCAAACCTGTGCCGCCTGCACACACCACCACCCGATTGCCCACCACGGCCAGGAGTTTGCCATGAGTTCACTTGCCACCCTGCACAGCACCCCGTCGGTTAGGGAGCGCGTCAGCCCTGAAGAGTGGGAGGTACGCGTCAAGCTCGCAGCCGCCTACCAGCTGGCCGCGCTGTTTCGCTGGACGGATCATATCTACACGCACTTTTCCGCCCGTGTTCCGGGGCCGGACGAGCACTTCCTGATCAATGCCTTCGGCCTGCTGTTCGACGAAATCACCGCTTCCAACCTGGTGAAGGTCGACGTCGACGGCACCCTCATCGACGACCCGCTGAACCTGGGCATAAACCAGGCCGGCTACGTGATCCACAGCGCCATCCACCGTGCACGGCCTGACCTGCAGGCAGTGCTGCACACCCACACCCGCGACGGCGCCGCGGTCTCCGCCCAGCGCAACGGCCTGCTGCCGCTCTCGCAACACGCGCTGGGCTACTACAGCCGGGTGAAGTACCACGACTACGAAGGCGTGGCGCTGGATCTCGACGAGCAGGAACGCCTGATCGCCGACCTAGGCGACAGCAACATCTTCATCCTGCGCAACCACGGGCTGCTCACCGGCGGCATCAGCGTCGAGCACGCGTTTCGCGAGCTGCATGGACTGGAGCGAGCCTGCAACATCCAGATTGCGGCCCAGGCCGGCGGTAATGCCGACCTGTTGCACGCGCCGGCCGACGCCATCGAGAAGGTACACCAGCAGTCGGCGCGCTTTTCCGACGGCAAGGGCCCGGGCATCAAACTGCACTGGGACGCCCTGATTCGCCAGCTCGAGCGCGCCTCGGGCCAGAGCTACAAGCACTGAGCGACGGGAGATGCAGATGAGCGACACCAGCACCATCACCGTAAGCCGCGCGACACCGTCCGCCCGCCGACGCGAATGGACGGCACCGGATTTCGTCCTGCGTCTGCTCAGCCCCCTGGCCATCCTGCTGCTGTGGGAAATCGCCTCGCGGGCCGGGCTGATTCCTACCCGGGTGATCGCCGCGCCGAGCGAAATCAGCACCACGCTGTGGGAGCTGATCCGCAGTGGCGAGCTGCTGCGCCATTTGCTGGTATCGCTGCAACGCGCCGTCACCGGCTTGAGCATCGGCGTGGCCATTGGCGTCAGCGCCGCGTTGATCACCGGCCTGTCGAAACGCGGCGAGATCGCCCTCGACTCGCCCATGCAGATGCTGCGTACCATTCCGTCCCTGGCCCTGGTGCCGCTGTTCATCCTGTGGTTCGGCATCGGCGAGTTCACCAAGGTGGCGCTGATCGTCATGGGCACCACCTTTCCGATCTACCTCAACCTGTTCGCCGGCATCCGCAACATCGACCCGAAACTGGTGGAGGCGGCCAACACCCTGGGCCTCAACCGTCGCGAGCTGATCTGGCATGTGATCCTGCCCGGCGCCCTGCCCTCGTTCTTCGTCGGTCTGCGCTATTCCCTGGGCATTTCCTGGCTGGCGCTGGTGTTCGTCGAGCAAATCAACACCACCGCCGGCATCGGCTTCCTGGCCAGCGATGCGCGGGATTTCATGCGCACCGACGTGATCGTCATCTGCCTGCTGATCTACAGCCTGCTAGGTCTGCTCATCGATGGCCTGATCCGCACCCTGGAGCGCCTGGCCCTGGCCTGGCGCCCCTCGTTCATAAGGACCTGATGCATGAATGCGCACAGCAAAATCGACTTCTCGCCGGCCGTCAGCCTGCGCGGCGTGGTGCGTCAGTTCGGCGACAATCGGGTGATCAATGAACTGGACCTCGATATAGCCCCCGGCGAGTTCGTCGCCCTGCTCGGCGCCAGTGGTTCCGGCAAGACCACGCTTCTGCGCTCCCTGGCCGGCCTCGACCCCATCGAGGGCGGCGAACTGAGCGCCCCACAAGCCCGCGCCGCGGTGTTCCAGGAACCACGGCTGATGCCCTGGAAACGCGCCTGGAAGAACGTCACCCTCGGCCTGCGCGTAGCCAATCCCAGGGAGCGCGCCGTGCAGGCGCTTACCGAGGTCGGTCTGGCCCATCGCCTGGAGGCCTTTCCCGCCACCCTGTCCGGCGGCGAATCCCAGCGCGTGGCCCTGGCCCGCAGCCTGGTGCGCGAACCAAAACTGCTGCTGCTCGACGAACCTTTCGCCGCCCTCGATGCGCTGACCCGTATCCGCATGCACCGGCTGATCATCGATCTCTGGCACAAGCACACGCCGGCGGTGCTGCTGGTCACCCATGATGTCGACGAAGCGATCCTGCTCGCCGACCGCATCATCGTGCTGCAGCACGGGCGCATCGCCGAAGCAGTGCAGGTTGACCTCGCTCGCCCGAGGGACAACGGCCAAGCTGGTTTCAACGCCATCCGCACGCGCCTGCTGGCTTTGCTCGGCGTGGAAAAGGACGACCCAGAGAGCCTCGCGCGGGATCACAACCCATTCATCACGCCGGGCTATCCGCTCAGCGCCATCGCCATCTGAGGCAGGAAGCCAGTCATGAAACGCGTTCTCTGCCGTCTCGTCAGCCGCCTGCTCGACAACCTGCATGGCGACCGTATCAGCACATTGATCGGCTGGCCGGGCGTGCCGCCAGCCGACAACGACGAGCGAATGTGCCGCCCGCACTGATCGTCTAACCGGACAGCTTACCGGACAGACCCCGCAATACCTCGAGCGATCTACCACCGCCTTGTCGCTCCCACCAAAGCCACGAACCGCACCTTTGAAAGCCAGCGCGTCGAGGCTTCGTACGCCTATGTAAAGCAGCGCCCCACCGCGGACGCAGCCGTAAGCCCCCAGCCTTGCATGCACCTCATTAGAAAAGTCGGGACAAAGAGATGAAAAAAACCTACTCCGCGCTCCACCTGCTGGCCTCCTGCGCCCTCGCCGCCGCGCTGATCGGCTGCTCGCCCTCAGACCAGCAAGCCACCAGCAAAACCCTGAACATCGCCTTCTTTGGCGACAACACCACGCTGGTCAGCGTCGACCCCTTCCAGGTCTATTGGCTGGAGCACCGCGTTTTGCTGCGCAATGTCGCCGAAAGCCTGACCGATCAAGATCCCCACAGCGGCGAGATCATTCCCTGGCTGGCGAAAAGCTGGACGATCAGCGACGACGCCCTGACCTACACCTTCCAGCTGCGCGATGACATCACCTTCAGCAATGGCGAACGCTTCGACGCCAAGGCCGTGAAGACCGCGTTCGACAGCAACAAGGCCTTGGCCAGCGAACTGCCGGCGACCTTTGGCGCCACCTACCTGGCCGGTTTCGATCACGCCGAAGTGGTCGACGACTTCACCGTCAAACTGGTGCTGTCGCGACCGAACGCCGGTTTTCTGCAGGCCACCTCGACCACCAACCTGGCGATTCTCGCACCAGCGTCCTACGCACTGACGCCAAAGGAGCGATCGCTGGGCAAGATCATCGGCAGTGGCCCGTTCGTGCTCGAACACTACACCCCGGAAGTCGGCGCCAAGCTGGTCAAACGCAGCGGTTACGCCTGGCCGTCGGCCAACGTCAGTAACAGGGGTGAAGCCCATCTCGATGCCGTGGAGATCAGCTACATCCCCGAGGAAAGCGTGCGCAATGGCCTGTTCCTGCAGGGCGAGGCCGACATCCTGTGGCCGCGCAATCCGTTCTCGGAAGTGGACCTGAAACTGTTCCAGTCGAAAGGCGCGACCATCCAGAGCCGGGCGCTGCCGGGGCCGTCGCTGAATCTGTTCCCCAACACCCGCAACGGCCGCGTGCTGGAAGACAAGCGCGTGCGCCTGGCGCTGCAGAAAGGCATCGACCGCAAGACCTACGCCAGCACCGTGTACAACGCCGAGTTTCCGGTGGTGCGCAGTGTCTATGACGTGACCACGCCATTCTTCAAGGACCAGAGCGCCAAGCTGGCCTATGACCCGCAGGGCGCCGAGAGGCTGCTCGACGAAGCGGGCTGGAGCAAGGGCGCCGATGGTTATCGCAGCAAGGACGGCAAGCGCCTGAGCCTGAGCTACAACATCCAGGGTGCGGAAACCGCCGGCGACGTGCTTGTGCAGGATCAACTGCGCAAGCTCGGCATCGAGCTGAAGCTCGCCGTGGTGACCCGCGCCGAATGGGTCACGGCCAACGCCCAGGGCAACTATGACCTGACTTCAACCTACATGACCCGCGCCGACCCGATCATCCTGCAGACCATTCTCGATCCGCGCACCGCCAACAGTTCGACCCTCGCCACCAACCTCTATGAGGAAGGCACCCTGGAGCGCGCCAAGGGCCTGTTCGACGCGGGCATCACCGCTACCGACTCGGCGCAACGTGCCAAGGCGTATGGCGATCTGCAGGACCTGCTGATCGACGAAGGCTCGGCCTTGCCGATCTATGAACGCGTCTGGCAGGCCGCCACATCGCCACGGGTGAAGAACTTCCAGTGGACAGCCGAAGGCTTCGCCCTGCTCAGCGATATCGAGGTGGATGAACCATGAGCCGCTACCTGATCGGCCGCGTCGGCCAGGCGCTGCTGGTGCTCTGGGGCGCCTACAGCATCACCTACTTCATCCTCTATCTGCTGCCGGGCGACACCCTGGCGATCATGCTCAGCGCCGCGGGCATGGAAGTCGATTCGCTGTCACCCGAGGACCTGGCCAGAGCGCAGGCTTACTACGGCCTCGACAAGGGCATCTTCGAGCAGTACTTCAGCTTGCTGTGGAACGCCGTGCAGGGTGACTTCGGGCAATCGCTGTCGCTCAACCGCCCGGTAAACCAGCTGCTCGTCGAGCGTCTGCCGCAGACGTTGTCACTGGCAGGCCTGGCTATCGTGCTGTCGATGATCGGCGGCATCGGCCTGGCCTACCTGACCGCTTACGTGCGCTGGCAACCGCTGAAGGTGGCGCTGGCCCGTCTGCCGTCCCTGGGCTTTTCGGTGCCGGTGTTCTGGATGGGCCTGTTGCTGATCCAGGTATTCGCCTTCAGCCTTGGCTGGTTTCCGGCCACCGGCAGCCGCGGCTTCGACAGCCTGATCCTGCCGGCCGTGACCCTGGCGATTCCCAGCGCCGCGGTATACGCCCAGGTGCTGCAGCGCGGTTTCCAGGGCGTGTGGCAGGAACCCTATATCGCCACGGCCTACGCCAAGGGCCTCAGCCGCTGGCAGGTGCAGGCGCGCCACGGTTTCAAGAACGCCGCGCTGCCGATACTCACGCTGATCGGCCTGCAGGTGGGCAATACGGTGTCCGGCGCGGTGCTGGTGGAAACCATCTTTGCCCGCAACGGCGTCGGCCGCCTCGCCCAGGAAGCGGTGCTGCGCCAGGACATTCCCGTGGTACTGGCCATCGTCGCGGTGTCTGCGGCCGCCTTCGTGCTGGTCAACCTGGTCGTCGATCTGCTCTACCCCTACCTCGATCCACGCATCGCCCACACGCCAAAGGTGTCCTGACCATGAACACCGAAAGCCGCATCGCCTCGCTGTCCCACTCGCCTGCAACGGTGTCGCTGGGCTGGCGGCGCCGCAGCCGCCTGCAGCGCGCGGCCACCGCATTGCTGCCGCTGTTGCGCCGTCCCGGCTTCAGCCTGGCCCTGCTGATCGTGCTGTTCGCCCTTGTCGCGGCTCTGCTGCCGGGGCTGCTGAGCAGTTTCGATCCCTACGCCACGTCGCCTGCGGACAAGCTCACCGCACCGAATCTAGTGCACTGGTTCGGCACCGACGAATTGGGCCGCGACCTCTACACCCGCGTGGTCTACGGCTCCAGCCTGTCGGTGCAGGCCGCACTGCTGGCCGTGGGCATCGCCCTGGTCGGCGGGCTCGGCCTGGGTGTGCTGTCCGGGTTCGCCGGTGGGCGTACCGATGCCGTGATCATGCGCTTCGTCGACGTACTGTTGGCCTTGCCCGGCCTGCTGTTGGCCCTGGCCATCGTCACCGCCATCGGCTTTGGCACCCTCCCGGTGGCCATCGCCGTAGGCGTCGGCATCATTCCCGGCTTCGCCCGCACCACCCGCGCCGAAGTGCTGCGCGTGAAAACTTTGCCCTACGTGGAAGCGGCCCGCCTGGGCGGCGCCAGCTGGGGCCGCACCCTGCTTCGGCACATTCTGCCCAATGCCTGGGGCCCGGTGGCGGTGCTCGCCACCCTGGATTTCGGCGCGGCGATTCTGGCCACCGCCGGCCTGTCGTTTCTCGGTTTCGGCGCGGCGCCACCGGCTGCCGAATGGGGCACGCTGATCGCCAACGGCCGGCACTTCCTGATCACCGCGCCGTGGGTGTCACTGCTGCCAGGTTTGTTCGTGGTCGCCGTGGTGTTCAGCCTCAACCATATCGCCCGTACCCTGGAGGAAAACCCGCGATGAGCAGCCCCTTGATCGACATCCGCCAGCTCTGCGTCAACTACCGCTTCGCCGGGCAGATCACCGAGGCCGTCCGGGGCGTCTCGGTCCAGATCAGCCAGGGCGAAACGGTGGCCATCGTCGGTGAATCTGGCTCTGGCAAGTCGACCCTGGCCAACGCCATTCTTGGCCTGCTGCCCGACAACGCCCAGCCCCACGGCCAGTTACGGGTCGACGGTGTCGAGTTGAGCGGCGCCAGCGAAAAGCAGAAACGCGCGCTGCGCGGGCGCACCATCGGCCTGGTGCCCCAGGATCCGATGGTCAGCCTGAACCCGACGTTGCGTATCGGCCAGCAGATCGGCGAAGCGCTGATTCTCGCCCACGGCCGCCGCTACCCCGACATCGATGCCGACGTGATCGAGCTGCTGGAACATGTCGGCCTGGACAAGCCGCTGCTGCGTGCCCGCCAGTATCCCCACGAGCTGTCCGGCGGCATGCGCCAGCGCGTGCTGATCGCCATCGCCCTGGCCGGCAACCCGCGGCTGATCATCGCCGACGAGCCGACCAGCGCCCTGGATGTGACGGTGCAGCGCAAGATTCTCGACCACCTGCAACGCCTGGTCGCCGAACGGGGCATTTCCCTGTTGATCATCACCCATGATCTGGGCGTGGCCACCGACCGTGCCGATCGCATCCTGGTGATGAAACACGGCGAGTTGGTCGAACAGGGCCCGCCCCGGCAGATCCTCGATGCGCCGCAGCACGACTACACCCGCGCGCTGCTGGCGGCCGCACCGGCGTTCGCCAATCGGAGCAAACCGCGCTCGCCCCAGCACACCGCCCAGACGCCGATCCTGAGCCTGCAGGGCGTCGGCAAGACCTTCGACCTGCCACGGGTCAAGGGCGAGAGCAGCACCTTCATCGCCCTGCAGAACCTCAGCTTCGACGTCTATCCCGGGCAGACGCTGGCCATCGTCGGTGAATCCGGTTCGGGCAAAAGCACCGCCCTGCGCATCGCCCTCGGCCTGGAAAAACCCAACCAGGGTCGCGTGCAGTTCGAGCAACGCGACGTGACCGATCTCAGCTGGCGCGAATTCCGCCCACTGCGCCAGCGTATCCAGCTGGTGCAGCAGAATCCGTTCGCCGCCCTCGATCCACGCTTCACCATCTTCGACAGCATCGTCGAACCGCTGGTGTCATTCGGGCTGCTCAAGGGACCGGCACTGGAACAGGCCGCGCGGGAGCTGATCAGTCGCGTGCACCTCCCCCTCAGTTACCTGGATCGCCTGCCCCGCGAGCTGTCCGGCGGCCAGCGCCAGCGCGTCGCCATCGCACGTGCCCTGGCCCTCAAGCCGGATCTGCTGCTGCTCGACGAGCCGGTTTCAGCGCTGGACGTTTCGGTGCAGGCGCAGATTCTCGACCTGCTGCTCGAACTGCAGCGCGAACTCGGTATCGCCTACGTGCTGGTCTCCCACGACCTGGCCGTGGTGGCCAATATAGCCGACCAGGTGTTGGTGCTGCGCAACGGCCAGATCGTCGAACAGGGCCCGGTTGGCCAGGTATTCGAGCAGCCAGCCAGCGACTACACCCGGGAACTGATCACGGCCATACCGGGGCGTCATTCGTCAGGCTTGGCAGCTTAAGAGCGCTCGGCATAGCCAAGGCTCTTTTTGCCCTGCGAGCATGAGGCCGGCGATACAGATTCGCCGGCCTCATCCGGGAGAGCGTTATCGACGATTGCGCGGAATTTCCAACCCCAAACTCTCACGCAATGTGCTGCCCTCATAGGCGCGACGATACACGCCACGCTCCTGCAGGATCGGTACGACCTCCCGGGTGAAGCGCCGGAATTGCTCCGGGTGGCCGATGTAGAGGTTGAAGCCATCTAGTGCCCTCGCCTCGAACCAGCGAACCATCTCGTTGGCGACCGTTTCGGCCGACCCGACGAAGGCACTGGGCCTTAGCTGCAGGCCGGCCGCCACCGCCTGGCGCAGCGTCCAGCCATTGGCGACGGCCTGGTCGGTGGCTGCCTTGGCGGCGGTATAGAAACTGCTGCGAGCATGTTCAAGCGCCTCGACCGGGAACGGCGCGTCGAGGTCGTACTGGCGGAAGTCGTGCCAGCCGAAACTGCGCCCATATTCAGCCAGGGCCTGCTCGAAGCTGTGGTCAACGGCATGATAGTGCCGCTCGATCTCACGCGCCTCGGCGTCGGTGTCACCGATGTAGATCTGTGCGCCGGGCAGGATGATGATGTCATCGGCGTTACGCCCCAGGTGTTGGGCGCGCGCCTTGATATCGCGGTAGAAGGCCTGGCCCTTCTCCACGCTCGGTGCATGGGTGAACACCACGTCGGCCACGCTGGCGCCCAGGTCGCGCCCCTGGGGCGAGTCGCCCGCCTGGAAAATCACCGGCTGCCCTTGCGGCGAGCGCTGGATGTTCAGCGGGCCGACCACCGAGAAGTGCTCGCCCTTGTGATGCAGCGCATGCAGCTTGCTGCGGTCGAGGAATTGCCCAGTCTCGCGGTTGCGCACCAGGGCATCGTCCTCGTAGGAGCGCCACAGCTTCTGCACCACTTCGACATGCTCCAGCGCACGCCCATAGCGGGTGTCGTAGTCGTAATGCTCGTCGCGCCCGTAGTTGCCCGCGGTGCCGGCATCGCCACTGGTCACCACGTTCCATCCCGCCCGTCCCTTGCTGATCAGATCCAGCGACGCCAGCCGTCGCGCCACGTTGAAGGGCTCGTTGTAGGAGGTGGTCAGGGTGCCGACCAGGCCGATATGGCGGGTGGTCACCGCCAGGGCTGAGAGCAACGTCAGGGGCTCCAGTCGATTGAGGTAATGGGGCGGCGAATCGGGGGTGATGAACTGGCTGTCGACAATGAATATCAGGTCGAACAGCGCAGCTTCGGCCTGCTGCGCCAGGTCGATGAACCACTCGACACTGACGCTGGCATCGGCCGGCACTTCGGGGTCGTGCCATAGATTATGGCGCCCTGGCCCGCCGACACCCATCGGCACCGCGCCCAGTTTTATCTGCCTCTTGCTGCTCATGGGAGAACTCTCGAACACTCTAGGGATGTCCGCATTAAATACCCATTACTGATATTTAAAAACAAATTAGATAATGAAATTACATAATTAGCTTAGAACCACAAAGACTTTCACAGCCCTTTCTTAGCTCTATAAGGTCGATTGCAGACCGACCCCTTTCCTGGCGGAGGCCGTCCCCCGACCCATGCCAGGAGCGCTACGCCCATGCCTGACCCCGCCTTCATTCCCGCAGATTCCCCGTGGCGCAATCCGTGCACTCCACAACGCGGCATCGCTCACGCGCACTTTTACCTGACCAATCTGGCCGCGCTGGCGGCCTGACCGGAGCTCACCCATGCTGATCCGTACCCTCCTCACCACTCTGCTGGGCAGCAGCCTGCTGCTCGGCGGCTACGCCAGCGCCACGGACCTCGAGCCGCTACGTGTCGCCAACCAGAAATCCAGCATCAAGCTGCTGCTGGAGGCTGCCGGCGAGCTCGACGACGTGCCGTACGAAATCGACTTCTCCGAGTTCCCGGCCGCCGCCCCCTTGGGCGAGGCGCTGAACGCCGGCGCGGTGGACATCGGCGGCCTGGGCGATGCGCCCTATGTGTTCGCCTTGGGCGCCGGCGCGCCGCTCAAGGTAGTGGAAATCATCAAGCGCGATGGTCGCTACACCACGTCGATCCTGGTGCCGAAGGATTCGCCTCTGAAGACCGTGGCCGACCTCAAGGGCCAACGCATCGTCACCAACCGCGGTTCCATCGGCCACTTCCTGGTGATCCGCGCGCTGCGCGAAGCCGGCTTGAAAACCTCTGACGTGACCTTCGTCAATCTGCTGCCCACCGATGCCCGCAGTGCCCTGGAAAGCGGCGCCGCCGATGCCTGGTCGACCTGGGATCCATACACCACCATCGCCATCACCCAGAACGGCGCACGCATTCTGCGCAGCAGTGACGACCTGCTGACCAACCATTTCTACCTGGCGGCCACGCAGACTGCCGTCGACGACAAACGCGTGCAGCTCGAAGACTTCGTCAAACGTGTCGAACGCGCCTTCCTATGGGCCAACGATCACCACCAGGCGTACGCAGAGGCCCAGGCGCGGGTGACCGGCCTGCCGGTCGAGGTGCACCTGGAATCGGTCAAGGCCACCGTCCATTCGCGCGCGGAAATCACCGATGAGGTCATCGCCGGCCTGCAGCAGGTTTCGGACATTTACTTGGAAGAAGGCGTCCTGAGCCGCGCCGTGGACGTTTCCAAGGGCTTTGACCCCAGCTTCAACGCCGCTCGCGCCGAGCAACCCGCAAAAGCGCTCGCCCAGGTGCAGCCCCAGTAATCCGACAGGAGCAACGTCCATGAGCAAACGACAGATCAAACTCGGCGCCATGATTCACGGGGTCGGCCACGGCTGGGGCGAATGGCGCCACCCGGATGCACTGGCCGATGCCAGTGTGAATTTCGGCTTCTACAAACAGCAGGCCAAACTGGCCGAAGGCGCCAAGTTCGACTTCGCGTTCATCGCCGACAGCCTGCACATCCATGCCAAATCCAGCCCGCACTACCTCAACCGCTTCGAGCCGCTGACCATTCTCTCAGCGCTGGCCGCTGTGACCGAAAACATTGGCCTGGTGGCCACCGTGACGGTGAGCTATAGCGAGCCGTTCCAGGTCGCCCGTCAGTTCGCCTCGCTCGATCACATAAGCGGCGGGCGCGCCGGCTGGAACGTGGTCACCTCGTGGCTCTCCGGTACCGCCGACAACTTCGGCAAGGCCGAGCACCCGCCCCACGCCACCCGCTACCGCATCGCCCGCGAGCATGTGAACGTGGTCAAGGGCCTGTGGGACTCCTGGGAGGACGACGCCTTTACCCGCGACAAACAGAGCGGCGAATTCTTCGACCCGAGCAAGCTGCACACCCTCGATCACCAGGGCGAGTTCTTCAAGGTCAAAGGGCCGCTCAACATCCAGCGCTCGCGCCAGGGCCAGCCGCTGATCTTCCAGGCCGGCACCTCCGAGGACGGCCGCAATTTCGCTGCCCAGAATGCCGATGCGATCTTCGTCAGCCCGGAATCCTTCAGCGAGGCCCGCGCCTACTACGCCGATCTCAAGCAACGCGCGGCCAAGGCCGGCCGCAACCCGGACGAGCTGTTCATCCTGCCGGGCATTCGCCCGATCATCGGCCGCGATGCCGAGGAAGTGGAGAGTCGCTACCAGCAGGCCGTCGAGCTGGTCAGCATCGAGGACGCCATCGGCGCCCTTGGCCGCCCATTCAACGACTACGACTTCAGTCGTCACGAACTGGATGCGCCCTTCCCTGACCTTGGCGACCTGGGCAGCAACAGCCACAAGGGCACGTCGGAACAGATCAAGCAGCGCGCCCGCGACGAGCACCTGACCCTGCGCGAGGTGGCGTTGCAGTTCTCGCGCCCGCGCCGCGATTTCGTCGGCACCCCGCAAGCGGTCGCCAACGCCCTGCAGGACTGGTTCGAGGACGGCGCCGCCGACGGCTTCATCGTCAACTCGCTGCTGCCCGACGGCCTGCAGTATTTCACCGAGCTGGTAGTGCCACTGCTGCAGGAGCGCGGCCTGCTGCGCCGTGAATATGCAGGCCAAACGCTGCGCGACAACTTTGGCCTAGCCGTACCCGCCAACCGCAACACGGTGCGCCGCCTGGAAGGCCGAGTGGCCTGAGCATCCCCGCCGCCGAGCTCGCCAGGCGGGCCGGTAGCAGACCACGTCAATCGAAAGGAGCAACCATGAGCCTCGAATTCATCGGCCTGATCGGCCCCCAGGAAGCCAGCGAATCCCAGGCGCCACGTGGCCCGGTGGTGGATATCGACTTCATCAAGGCCTTCGCCCAGGCCCAGGAATATGGCGGTTTCGACAAAGCCCTGCTGGCCGTCAACACCAGCGCACCGGACTCGATGATCCTGGCCAGCTACGTGGCCGCAGTGACCGACAAGCTGGGCCTGCTAGTCGCCCACCGCCCGGGCTTTCAGGCGCCTACCTTCGCCGCCAGGCAGTTCGCCACTCTCGATCACCTCAGCCGGGGCCGCGCCGCGATCAACGTGATCACCGGCGGTGACAGCGGCGACCTGCAACGCGACGGCGACTACCTCGACAAGGACGCGCGATATGCGCGTACCGAGGAGTACCTGGACATCTTCCGCAAGACCTGGACGAACATCGAGCCCTTCGATCATCAGGGCGAGCACTACCGCATCGAAGACAACCTGACGCTGGTCAAGCCGGTCCAGAAACCACACGTACCTATCTACTTCTCCGGCGCATCCGACGCTGCCGTGGAGGTCGCCGCCAAACACGCCGACGTGTACATGATGTGGGGCGAACCGCTGGAGCAGGTTCGCGAGCGCATCGCCAAGGTGCGCAAGGCCGCCGCCAAATACGGGCGCGATAAGCACATCCGCTTCAGCCTGTCGCTACGGCCAATCCTCGGCGCCACGGAGGAAGAAGCTTGGGCCCGCGCCGAGCGCACCCTGCTTGACGCGCGCGAACTGATCCATCTGCGCCAGGGCAAACGGCGCGACAAGAACTTCGGCACCAGCAACGCCGGCTCCTCGCGCCTGGTGGAGCTGGCGAGCCAGCGCAAGGTGCATGACAAACGCCTGTGGACCGAGATCGCCGCCCTTAGCGGCGGTGCCGGCAATTCCACCTCGCTGGTTGGCACAGCGGAGCAGGTCGCCGAGGCCGCGCTGGAGTACTACAACATCGGCGTGACCACCTTCCTGTTCCGCGGCTTCGAGCAACTGCGCGACGCCGTGGAATACGGCCAGGACCTGCTACCGCGCATTCGCGCCCTGGTCGAGCAGCAAAACAACGCCAAGAGCATCAGCAACGCCTGACACCCTATAGAGGGGGGATGGATTCGAAACCAATAAAAAGCCCCGGCACCTGGCCGGGGCTCTCTATTTACAACGCCACCATCAACGCAGCGTTGGGCCCTGGAAGCCCATCCACAAGGCCAGATGCTCTGCCACGCTGGCACCGAGCTTCTTGGTGAAGCGATCCAGGGGGCTTTCCTGCACGGTGAAGTCGACCATTTCTTCCTGGCCGATCACTTCGCGGGCCACGTAGCTGGTGCTGCCCAGCCCGTCGATCAGGCCGAGGCTCAGGGCCTGTTCGCCAGACCAGATCAGGCCGGAGAACAGTTCGGGATGCTCGGCATCCTTGAGGCGATCGCCCCGGCCCTTCTTCACGCTGTCGATGAACTGCTTGTGGGTGGTGTCCAGCACCGTCTTCCAGAAACGGGTTTCCTCGTCCTTCTGCGGCTGGAACGGGTCGAGGAATGCCTTGTGCTCACCCGAGGTGTACACACGGCGCTCGACGCCAAGCTTCTCCATGGTGTCGACGAAGCCGAAACTGGCTGCCGTGACGCCGATGGAACCCACCAGGCTGGCCTTGTCGGCGTAGATCTGGTCGGCGGCGCTGGCGATGTAATAGGCGCCGGACGCACCGAGGTCGGAGATCACCGCGTAGACCTTGATGTTCGGGTTCTCGCCACGCAGACGGCGAATCTCGTCGTACACGTAACCCGACTGCACCGGGCTGCCGCCCGGGCTGTTGATGCGCAGGATAACGCCCTTGGTGTTCGGGTCCTTGAAGGCGGCGCGCAGGCTGCCGACGATGTTGTCGGCGCTGGCCGCTTCCTTGTCGGCGATCATCCCGCGCACTTCGATGACCGCGGTATGGGGCGAACTGCTGCCGCTGCCCTGATTGCTGATCAGGGGCGAGAATAGCGCCAGGGCGCCGAACAGGTAGATGAAGGTCAGCAGCTTGAAGAAGATGCCCCAGCGGCGCGAGCGGCGCTGCTCATGGACGCTGGCCAGCAAGGTCTTTTCGAGGAGCTTCCAGCTCTTCGGGTCGCTCTCGGAGACCGACGACGTCTTTCTCTCACCCCACATGCTCACTCTCCTCGGTTCGGGTCTCGGCTACCGTGCAGCTCAGCCAGGTACTCAATTGCGTGAAATGGTTGATCGACAATTTCGGCTCATAACGGCTCAGCGCTTCCAGCGTCTGTGCGCCGTAGCCCACCGCCACCGAATCCATGCCCGCGCGCTGAGCCATTTCCAGATCAAACGACGAATCGCCGACCATCAGTGCCTGCTCGGCGCTCACCCCGCAATGCTGCAGAATCTCGTGCAACATCCGCGGGTCCGGTTTGCTGGCCGTCTCATCGGCGCAGCGGGTGATATCGAAATAATTCTGCCAGCCCAGGGTGTCGAGAATCCGCTGCAGGCCACGGCGACTCTTGCCGGTGGCGACCGCCAGCCGATAGCCCTGCTCGCGGAACCTCGCCAGGCTCTGCTCGACTTCGTCGAAGAACGCCGAAGGCGTCTGGTCCAGCGCCACGTAGCACTCGCTGTAGGCGGCATGGAAGCGTTCGACGTGCGCCGCTTCGTCGAGTTCCGGATAAAGGGTGATGATCGCTTGCGGCAGCGCCAGGCCGATGATGCCCTTGACCGCCTCATCGCTGCGTCGTGGCAGGCCGCACAGATCGGCGGCCTGATGCATGGCGGTGACGATACGGGCGATGGAATCGACCAGGGTGCCGTCCCAGTCGAAGATCAGCAGCTTGTAGTCACGCACTCAGTCGCTCCACGGTGCGTGCCCACATCTCGTCGACCGGCGCCTCGAGCTTCAGCACGCCACCCTCGGGCAGCGGGATGTTCAGTTCGTAGGCATGCAGGAACAGGCGCTTGCCGCCCAGTTCGCGAATCTCGCGGGTAAAGTCGTCATCGCCGTATTTGCTGTCACCGGCGATGCAATGCCCGCCATACTGGGCATGCACGCGAATCTGGTGGGTGCGGCCGGTGACCGGCTTGGCTTCGACCAGGGTGGCGAACTCGCCGAAACGGCGCAGCACGCGAAACACGGTCAGCGCTTCCTTGCCTTCCGGGTTGACCTCGACCATGCGCTCGCCGGAGCGCAGGTTGCTCTTGAGCAGCGGCGCGTTGATCTGCTTTTTGGCGGTTGCCCAGTGGCCGCGCACCAGCGCCATGTAGCGCTTGTCGACGCCATCGCCGCGTAGTTGCTCGTGCAGGTGGCGCAGCATGCTGCGCTTCTTGGCGATCATCAGCAGGCCCGAGGTATCGCGGTCCAGGCGGTGCACCAGTTCCAGATCCTTGGCATCCGGGCGCAACTGGCGAAACGCCTCGATCACCCCGTAATTGAGGCCGCTGCCGCCATGCACGGCAATGCCGGCCGGCTTGTTGAGCACGATCAGCGCCTTGTCTTCATAGACGATGGCCGCTTCCAGACGCTGCAACAGGCCCTGGGCCAACGGCTCAGGTTCGTCGCGCTCGGCCAGGCGCAGCGGCGGCACGCGCACGATGTCACCAGCCTGCAGCTTGTATTCAGGCTTGACCCGGCCCTTGTTGACCCGTACCTCACCCTTGCGCAGGATGCGGTAGATAAGGGTCTTGGGAACGCCCTTGAGTTGGTTGCGAAGGAAGTTGTCGATGCGCTGGCCGGCGAGCTCTGGCGCGACCTCGAGCAGCTGTACGCCGGAGGTTGGGGGAGTAGGTGTCGTCATGGCCGCGATCATACAATTTTTATGGATTTGAAGCACTTAATCATTGCTGCTATAGTCGCGAATGCCGTCAAAAGCGGCCTGATTCGCGGATGTTGCCAAACCGCCATCGCGAATCGAGCAACCCACTTCAGGACATAAGGCCGTCCGACGGGCATCTCAGAGAGCGAAAGGCCAGCATGGCTGCTCGAGAAACTCGGAAACAAGGCCTGAGACACAGATGCGTGACCTGCCCAACTGGACGGTCGCGGTAATGCCAACCCGCTGCGGATATTCGTGAGCGGCACCCGATTTTCAGCGATACGTGTAAAGGTGGAGATGCACAACGGTCGGCCTGCGTAGCAAAGAGCTTCATCTAAAGACGCGTCATATCGTCCGCTACCGACCCTTGATTCCTCCTCCTGACTGAGAACCTGTTTAGGGTCTCGCGAGCTAGCGCCACGCAAGACGCTACGTTAGTAACAGCCCCCGTTCGGGGCGGCCGAGGAAGCGACCTTTACCCACGTGGTAAACGGATTTTCCAGACCGGTTTCAACGCAGCAAGGCCGATGCTTAGCCGATCACAAGCGAGTTCTGAGGGCTTTCTGTCACATACAGCAAGCAGGAGACGTCCGTCGCGGCCCAGCAAAACTGGCTGCTGCCGCTAGACACTGAAGCGATTTACGCCCGCTTCTGACGCACCTGACACCGACCCTGAGCGTCGTGTGTGCCTAACGCGGCTTCCGGCAGCACCGGAAACCACTGGTACCACATGAAAAGAATGCTGATTAACGCAACTCAACCCGAAGAGTTGCGTGTTGCGCTGGTAGATGGCCAGCGCCTGTACGATCTGGACATCGAGTCCGGCGCCCGCGTACAGAAGAAATCCAACATCTACAAAGGTCGCATCACCCGCGTAGAACCCAGCCTCGAAGCGGCATTCGTCGACTTCGGCTCCGAGCGTCACGGCTTCCTCCCCCTCAAAGAAATCTCCCGCGAATACTTCTCCAAAGCCCCCGAAGGCCGCGTCAACATCAAGGACGTGCTCAAGGAAGGCCAGGAAGTCATCGTTCAGGTCGAGAAAGAAGAGCGTGGCAACAAGGGCGCAGCCCTGACTACCTTCATCAGCCTCGCCGGTCGTTACCTGGTTCTGATGCCCAACAACCCGCGTGCAGGTGGCATCAGCCGCCGCATCGAGGGTGAAGAGCGCAACGAACTGCGCGAAGCGCTGAACGGCCTCGACATCCCGGGTGACATGGGTCTGATCGTGCGCACCGCCGGCCTGGGCCGCAGCAGCGAAGAAATGCAGTGGGACCTCGATTACCTGCTGCAACTGTGGAGCGCCATCAAGGAGGCGTCCCAGGACCGCCCTGCCCCATTCCTGATCTACCAGGAAAGCAACGTCATCATCCGCGCCATCCGCGACTACCTGCGCCAGGACATCGGCGAAGTACTGGTCGATAGCGTCGAAGCCCAGGAAGAAGCCCTGACCTTCATTCGCCAGGTGATGCCGCAGTACGCCAGCAAGATCAAGCTGTACGAAGACAGCGTGCCGCTGTTCAACCGTTTCCAGATCGAAAGCCAGATCGAAACCGCCTTCCAGCGTGAAGTGAAGCTGCCATCCGGCGGCTCGATCTACATCGACCCGACCGAAGCCCTGGTATCCATCGACATCAACTCGGCGCGCGCCACCAAAGGCAGCGACATCGAAGAAACCGCCCTGCAGACCAACCTGGAAGCGGCCGAAGAGATCGCCCGCCAGCTGCGCCTGCGTGACATCGGTGGTCTAATCGTCATCGACTTCATCGACATGACCCCGGCCAAGAACCAGCGCGCTGTCGAAGAGAAGGTTCGCGAAGCCCTGGAAGCCGACCGCGCTCGCGTACAGGTCGGCCGCATCTCGCGCTTCGGCCTGCTGGAAATGTCCCGTCAGCGCCTGCGCCCATCCCTGGGCGAAAGCAGTGGCATCGTCTGCCCGCGCTGCAACGGTCAAGGCATCATCCGCGACGTCGAATCGCTGTCGCTGGCCATCCTGCGCCTGATCGAAGAAGAAGCCCTGAAAGACCGCACCGCCGAAGTACGCGCCCAGGTGCCGATCCCGGTCGCCGCGTTCCTGCTCAACGAGAAGCGCAACTCGATCACCAAGATCGAACTGCGTACCCGTGCGCGCATCGTCATCCTGCCGAACGATCACCTGGAAACCCCGCACTTCGAAGTGCAGCGTATCCGTGACGACAGCCCGGAAGCTCAGAGCGCCCAGACCAGCTACGAAATGGCCACGGTCGAAGCCGAAGAAGAAAAACCGGCAGCCGCCACCCGCACCCTGGTTCGTCAGGAAGCTGCCATCAAGGCCGCGCCGCCACGCAGCGCACCAGCTCCGGTCAGCGAAGCCGCACCAGTTGCCGCTCCGGTTGCTGCTGCAGCGCCTGCCGGTGGCCTGTTCAAAGGCCTGGTGAAGTCCCTGGTGGGTCTGTTCGCCGGCGCCGAAGAGCAGAAGCCAACCGTCGTCGAGAAGAAGCCGGGCGAGCGTCAGCCGCGTGGTGACGAGCGTCGCAACGGCCGTCAGCAGAACCGTAACCGCGGCAACCGTCGTGACGATGATCGCAAGCCACGCGAAGAGCGTCAGCCGCGCGAAGATCGTGCCGCCCGCGAAGAGCGTGCACCGCGTGAAGAACGCGCGCCTCGTGAAGAGCGTCAGCCGCGCGCCCCGCGTGAAGATCGCCAGCCGCGTGAGAACGTGGAAGTTCGCGAGCCACAGGAAGTGCGTCAGTCCCGTCCGCCACGTGAAGGCCAGGAAAACCGTCGTGAGCGTCGCCCACGCGAAGATCGTCAGCCACGCGAACTGCGTGCTCCACTGGACGCCGAGCCGCAAAACGAAAATGCCGCAGTCGCAGGCGAAGAAGCTCGCGCCGAGCGCCCGCAACGCGAGCCGCGTCAGCCACGCCAGCCGCGTGAAGAGCGCCAACCGCGCGCCGAGCAGGCCAAGGCCGACAGCGCTGAAGAAGAAGTGCTGAACAGCGAAGAGCAGCAGGACGACGATCAGGACGGCAACGAAGGTGGTGACCGCCCACGTCGCCGCTCCCGTGGCCAGCGTCGCCGCAGCAACCGTCGCGAGCGTCAGCGCGATGCCGATGGCAACCCGATCGAAGGCAGCGAAGAAAACGCCGAGCAGCCGGTCGCCGGTGCCAGCATCGCAGCCGCCGCTACCGTGGCCGCCGTGATCGCAGAAACCGAGCAACCCGCCGAGCAGAACGTCGCCAGCGAAAGCCAGCCGGCCGCCCCTGCCGAGCCGGCTCAGGCGCCCGCTGCAGTCGAAGCCGAGCAACCGGCACCGGCCGTAGAAGACGCTCCGGCGCCAGTGGTCGCCGAGCGCGCCGACGTGGTGGTCGAAGCACTGCCGGAAGTCGAGCAGCCACGCGAGCCGGCCCCGGTTTTCGAAGCTGTCACCGAGCAGCCAGCCATTGTCGCCGAGCCGGTCAGTGAGCCTGCTGTCGTTGAAGCAGCCGCCATCGAAAAACCGCTGGTCGAGGCGCCGGTCGCCGAAACCACCGTCGTCACCGAGGCAGCGCCTGCAGTCGAAGCAACCCCGATCGTTGAAGCCGAGCCCGTCGTCGAGCAGATCACTGTCGCGCCAGCCGAGCAACCTGCGCCAGCGGCACCAGCCAGCAGCAATGGCCGCGCGCCGAACGATCCGCGTGAAGTACGTCGTCGCAAGCGCGAGGAAGAGCGCCTGGCTCGCGAAGCCGAGGAGGCTGCCAAGGCCGCCGCTGCAGCGCCTGCCGTGGTCGAAGCGGCACCGGTCGTTGAAGCGGCTCCAGCCGTGGAAAGCGAAACCGCGGTCGATGCCCAGCCAGCCAGCGAGCCGGTCGAGCAAGCCGAGCAGACTGAGGTGATCGTCACGCCAGTCGACGAAAGCGCCCAGCGCGATCAGGATGCGCCCAAGCCGCAAGCCTGATAGCTGAGGCGTAAACGAAAAGGGATGCTTCGGCATCCCTTTTTATTGCCTGCGATTCGAGGTCTGATCGCAAGCGCGCGGGTATTTTGCGTGAATCATGGACAGCCCTGGGTATCGCTACGCTCAACCCAGGCTACGAAAAGCAAAACGCTGTAGCCCGCGGTTGAGCGCAGCGATAGCCGGGAGCAACGAGAAAGATGGGATAAGGAGACCTATGCAGCCCCGCCAATGCGGCGGGGCTACGCAATCAGAGCACGTTCGGCTCGATCTCCAGGCTGACACCAAAACGCTCGGCGATATCCGCCTGAATGCGCTGCGCCAGGCCGAGCAATTGCTGCCCGCTGGCGTTGCCATGGTTGACCAGCACCAGCGCCTGCAGGCGGTGCACGCCAGCGTCGCCGTCGCGGTAGCCCTTCCAGCCGGCCTTCTCGATCAGCCAGCCGGCAGCCAGTTTCACCTGGCCATCGGCCTGCGGGTAGGCCACCAGGTCGACGTATTCGGACTGCAGACGCTGCGCCAGTTCAGCGGGCACCAGCGGGTTCTTGAAGAAGCTGCCGGCATTGCCGAGCAGCGCCGGGTCCGGCAGCTTCTCGCTGCGGATGGCGCAGATCGCGCGGCTGACATCCAGGGCGGTTGGCGCCTCGATGCCCTGCTCCGCCAGGCGCTGGCGCACCGGGCCGTAATCCAGATGCAGCGCTGCGTTGCGGCTCAGGGCGACGCGCACGCGCAGGATGATCCAGCGCCCGCTTTCGCGCTTGAAAAGGCTGTCACGGTAAGCGAAGGCGCAATCGTGCAGATCGAACTCGCGAACCTCGCCGCTCTGCCGATCCAGGGCCGTGAGGCCGAGGAAACAGTCCTTGAGCTCGACGCCGTAGGCGCCGATGTTCTGCACCGGCGAAGCGCCGACCGTGCCGGGAATCAGGCTGAGATTCTCCAGACCGACCAGGCCCTGAGCCAGCGTCCACAGCACGAAGTCGTGCCAGGGCTCACCGGCTTCGGCTTCGATCTGCACGTGCTCGCCGTCGTCGGCCAGCACGCGAATGCCGCGGCCGACCATGCGCAGCACCAGCGCCTCGACATCAGCGGTCAGCAGCAGGTTGCTGCCACCGCCAAGCACCAGCAGCGGCACCTGACGCTCACGTGCCGCTTCGAGCGCCTGACGAATCTGGTGCTCGTCGATGGCCTCGGCCCAGTAGCGCGCGGCCACGTCCACACCAAAGGTGTTGTAAGCCTTGAGCGATACGCCCGACTGCACCAGCAGGCTCATAACCGCCCCTTGAGTTCGATCAGCAAGGCATCGCTGGCCCGCTCGAGCAGATCCAGCACGTGCTCGAAACCTTCGCTACCACCGTAATAGGGATCCGGCACTTCGTCCTCGGCCAACTCGAAGCGGCGCAGATACAGGTCTAGCTCGGCTCGCGCATTGGCGGGGCGCATACGCTGCAGATCACGCAGGTTGGCGATGTCCATGGCCAGGATCAGGTCGAAACGCGCGAAATCACCAACCGAGACCTGACGGCCGCGCAGGCTGGACAGGTCGTAGCCACGGCGGCCGGCCGCCTGCTGGGTACGCGAATCTGGCGCCTTGCCGACGTGCCAGTCGCCGGTGCCGGCGGAATCAAGCTCGATGCGGTCGGCCAACCCAGCCTGCTGCAGGCGCCGCCGCATGACCGCCTCGGCGGTGGGTGAACGGCAGATGTTACCCAGGCAGACGAACAGGACGCGCATCAGGCACCCAGCAGGCGGCGAACACGGTCCAGATCTTCCTGGGTGTCGACGCCTGCTGGCGGCGCTTCCAGGGCGTCAGCGACGTGGATGCGCACGCCATGCCAGAGTGCACGCAGCTGCTCCAGGCACTCGGTGTTCTCCAGCCAGCAAGGGCCCCAGGCGACGAAGTCCTGCAGGAAGCCTGCGCGGTAGGCGTAAATGCCGATATGACGGCGATAAGGCACACCTGCCGGCAAGCGATCACGGTCGGCGGCAAAGGCATCACGCGCCCAGGGCAGTGGCGCGCGGCTGAAGGTCAGCGCCAGGCCGTTGAGGTCGCTGGCAACCTTGACCACGTTGGGATTGAACAGCGCGGCGACATCCTCGATCGGCTCGGCCAGGGTGGCGATGCCCGCCTGGGGATTGCCGGCCAGGTTGGCGGCCACCTGGTCGATGATCGACGGCGGCACCAGCGGCTCGTCACCCTGCACGTTGACCACGATGGCATCGGCTGCCAAGCCCAGCGCCGCGGCCACTTCGGCCAGGCGATCGGTACCGGAGTTATGGTCGACGCGGGTCAACAGCACCTGGGCGCCAAAGCCTTTGCATGCTTCGACGATGCGCGCATCGTCGGTGGCCACTACCACCTGGGTCGCACTGCTCTTGCAGGCTTGCTCCCAGACATGCTGGACCATCGGTTTGCCGGCGATGTCCTGCAGCGGCTTGCCAGGCAGGCGGGTCGACGCATAGCGCGCCGGAATAACCACGGTAAAGGCGTTGCTCATGTTACTTGTCCAGGCGCTCGTCATCGTTGAGGGTGCGGGCTTCGCTTTCCAGCATGACCGGAATGCCGTCGCGGATCGGATAGGCCACACCGGCGCCCTTGCTGATCAGTTCGGTCTTGTCCTGGCTGAGCTTGAGCGGGCCCTTGGTAATTGGGCAGGCCAGGATATCGAGCAGTTTCGGGTCCATGGGAAATCCTTGAGAACAGATAGGAAGTAGGCGCGCAGGCTTAGTGTCGTTCGCCGAGCAGACGTTCCAGCCGGGCGTCGAACCAGGCACGGAAGGCAGCGGACGGCTGGGCGTCGACAGCCAGGTACCACCAGTCATCGGCCGCGAAGGCCCGGCATTTCACCGCATCCTTCTCGGTCATCACCAGCGGCAGCGCCGGCGAGAAATTCAGCAGCTCGGCGCTGTAGGCAGCATGGTCGGCGAAGGCATGGGCGACAGGCCGCCAGTGTAGCGCCTCGAGGGTCTTGAAGAAACGCTGCGGGTTACCGATGCCAGCCACGGCGTGCACGGCCTGGCCGGGGGGAAAATGATCGAGTGAGCGGCGCTCGCCGCTGCGCAGGTTGATCAGCGCGCTGGGCACCAGGGTGAAGGCGTAGCCGCCGGGTGGATCCTCAGGCGCGCCGTTGTACAGGCAGGCATCTACGCTCTGCAGGCGCTCGGCCGGCTCGCGCAGCGGCCCGGCGGGCAGGCAGCGGGCATTGCCGAGGCCACGGGCGGCGTCGATCAGCACCAACTCCACATCGCGGGCCAGGCGGTAGTGCTGCAGGCCGTCGTCGCTGAGCAGCAGATCCAGCGACTCCTCGGCGAGCAGCGCGCGGGCCGCCCGGCTGCGATCCGGATCGATCATCAGCGGCACACCGCTGCGCTGCACGATCAACAAGGGTTCGTCACCCGCCTGCTCGGCGCTGTGCTCGGCGCAAACCCGCCAGGGCAGGCTCGGTGGCTTGGCGCCATAGCCGCGGCTGATCACACCAACGCGCAGGCCCCGGGCCTGGCACTGCTTGACCAGCCAGAGAATCAAAGGGGTTTTGCCGGTGCCGCCGACGGTGATGTTGCCCACCACGATCAGCGGCACCGGCGCGCGGTAGATCTCGCCCTCGCCGGCCAGGAAACGCTCGCGCTTGCGCTCTACCACACCGCGATACAAAGCCTCCAGCGGGCGCAGCAGCGCCAGCGCCGGGTGCCCCGCATACCACGCCCGCACCAGGCGGTCGGACAGGCTAGCCATCAGGGTGCGGCCTGGGTCTCGACCGTGGTGATACGCAGGTGCGCGAAGCCCAGCTTGCCAGCGGCGTCCATAGCAGTGATCACCGACTGGTGGCTGGTCTTGGCATCGGCGCTAATGGTCAGCGGCAGGCTGTTGTCGCCGCCGGACTCCTTCTGCAATGCCGCCATCAGGTTATCCAAGTCGTTCTTGATCAGAGCCTGGCCGTTGAGCGAGAAGGTGCCATCTGCCGAGATCACCACTTCCAGCTGCTTGAGCTCGCTCTGCTCCGGCGGCGTGCCACTGGCTGCCTCGGGCAGGTCGACCTGCATGCGGGTTTCACGGGTGAAGGTGGTGGTCACCACGAAGAACAGCAGGAGGATGAACACCACGTCGATCAGCGAGGCGAGATTGATCTCCACCTGCTCACGCCGTCTACGTCTGAACTTCACGCCTTTTTGCTCCCCTTGGCCGGCTTGGGCTCCTCGGCCAGGTCGACGTCGCGCTCGCCCTGCACCATTTCCACCAACTTGATAGCTTCCTGCTCCATGCCGACCACCAGCTCATCGACGCGGCGCTGCAGGAAACGATGGAAGAACAGTGCCGGAATAGCGACGGTAAGGCCCGAAGCGGTGGTGATCAGCGCCTTGGCGATGCCACCGGCGAGCAGCGCCGGGTTGGCCATGCTGCCGCCCATGAACGAGCTGAAGATGTCGATCATGGCGATCACCGTACCGAGCAGGCCGAGCAGCGGCGCGATCCCGGCGATGGTGCCCAGCGCATTGAGGTAGCGCTCCATCTCGTGGATCACCCGTGCGGCGGCCTCCTCGATGCACTCTTTCATGATCTCGCGACCGTGCTTGGAGTTGGCCAGGCCCGCGGCGAGAATTTCGCCCAGCGGCGAGTCGGCGCGCAGCTCCTTGAGCTTCTGGCTGTTGAGCTGCTTGTCCTTGATCCAGCGCCATACCTGCCCCAGCAGATGCGGCGGCGTGACACGGCTGACACGCAGCGTCCACAGGCGTTCGGCAATGATGCCCAGGGCGGCGATTGAACACAAAATGATCGGCAGCATCACCCAGCCGCCAGATTTAACCAGTTCCCACACGGTGGCAGATCCCCTTCGCAAAAGTGGCGCCACTCTAGCATAGGGTCGTGATGTCGCCGACGGCTGCGGTTCTCATTTTTCCCGCCAGAAGTGCGGTATTTCACGCAGCGCCTGTGGCTCGCCGAAACTGCCGAGATCGATACGCAGTGCACCGGTCTCGACGCTGTCGTAGGCGCGTGCATCGAAGACCTCGTAGCGAGAGACGATCGCCGGATGAGGATGGCCATAGGCGTTGTGCTTGCCTCGCGAATACAGCACCCCCTGGGGCTGCACGGCCTTGAGCAAGGCCCAGGACGAGGAGCTGCGACTGCCATGGTGCGGCGCCAGCAGCCATTGAGCGTCCAGATCGAACCCCGCGTCGATCAGCGCGCGCTCGGCCCGGGTGTCTATATCGCCGGTCAGCAGGATGCGCTCACCGGCCGCCTCGATGATCAGGATGCAGGAAGACTGGTTGCTGTCCGCCGCATCGTCCCAACGCCAGGTATCGAACTGCACGCCATCCCACGACCAGCGTTCCTCCTTGCACGCCTGCGCATCGAGCCCGACGGGTAACGCCGACGCCTCGCCGCTGACCACGCGCTTGACCGGCATGCCGCGCGCCACCGCCTCTGCACCGCCAGAATGATCGTTGTCCGAATGACTGATCAGCAGCATGTCCAGCTCGCGGACATCCAGTGCCCGTAGCGACGGCAGCACCACCCGCTCGCCCATGTCGAAATCGCCGAAGCTGGGGCCGGCGTCATACAGCAGCGCGTGCTGGCGGGTCAGCACCAGCATCGACAGGCCTTGGCCGACATCCAGCATCCATACCTCGGCGCGCTGCTCGGCAGGCCGCTCTACCGGCGTGAACAGCAACGGCAGCAGCAGGATCAATCCCAGGCCACGCACTGGCACGCCACCCGGCAATAGAATGAACAGCGCGCCCAGCGCCACCAGCAACCAGCCCCAAAACGGCAGATCACTGGGCAGCCAGGCCGGCAGCCACTCGGCCATCAAGCCGAGCAGGCGAAACAGCCACTCCAGCGAGAAGCCGGCGAGCCAGAGAAGCGCCTCGCCAAACCAGGGCACCGGCAGCAGCAAGGTGCCGAGCAATGCCACTGGCACCACGGCAAAGCCGACCCAGGGCACGGCGATCAGATTGGCCAGCGGGCTGCTGGCACTGATCGGCAGGCCCAGCGCCAGCAGCATCGGCAGCAGCCCTACGGTCATTGCCCACTGCGCGCGCCCCAGGGTGCGCCACCAGGCCCAGGCCCCCAGACGCGCGGCGAAAATTAGAATCAGCAAACCCACCGCGCCGAACGACAGCCAGAAGCCCGGTTGCAGCACGGCCAGCGGTTCGAGAAGCAGCACCGCCACCAGCGCCATCAGCAGCGGCAAGGTAATGCCCAGATGACGAAAGCGCCAACGCCACAACAGCACAAGGCCGATCATCGCGCAGGCGCGCTGCACCGGCACTTCGAAACCTGCCAGCAGGCTGTAGCCCAACGCCGAGACGAAGCCCAGAACGCAAGCCACCGGCAGCCAGGGCAACGCCCGCGGCCACCAGCCCAGGCGGGCCAGCCAGAACACCAGGCCGTAGAACATGCCGGCCACCAATGTCACGTGCTGACCGGAGATCACCAGCAGGTGCACCGTGCCGGTGTCCTGCAGCACCCGCCAGTCGGCGACCGACAGGCCGGAGCTGTCGCCCAGCACCAGAGCGGCCAGGCCACCGGCGCGGCCATGAGGATCCTCAGCAAGCATGTGCTGGCGCAAGCGGTCGCGCCACGCTGCGCTGCCGCCGGCTTCACTCATACGCTGACCGGACTTGATGGTGCCGACCCCGCCGATGCGCTGCGCCAGCAGCCAGGCTTCGTAATCGAAGGACTGCGGATTGACCAGCCCATGGGGCCGCTTGAGGTTCACCGCCAGTCGCCAGGTTTCACCGGCGCGAATCTCCGGCCCGCCGTACCAGGACAGACGCAGCAGTTGCGGCAGTTCGGCGCGCCGAGACTGCGCCTCGGCCAGGTGAAAACGCACCACGCCTTCGCGCACGTCGGGCAGGTCCACCACCCTGCCCTCCAGCCAGAGCGTGCGGCCGTCCAGCGCCGGATCCAGGCGATCATCCAGCGCCCATTGCGCCGACAGGCAGGCCCAGCTGAAGCCGAGCAGAAACAGGCCGATCAGGTGGCTGCGAAACGGCAGCAGCACGAGCCCGAGCAGAGCCGCTGCAAACAGAAAAGCGGTAGGTGGCAGTTGCGGCAGCCAGCGCAGCACCAACAGGCCGGCGGCCAGGGCCAGCAATGCGCGGCGCAAATCTGCTGTTCGAGTCCCGTCCATGGGCGTCCCGCTATTTGACAATCAGAAGCTGAAAAAACGAAAAGGCCGCTATCTTCATAGCGGCCTTTCGAGCCTAGCAGGCGGACGGTGTAGCGGCGTCCGTCACTCGTAACGCAATGCCTCGGCAGGCTGGGTACGCGAGGCGCGCCAGGACGGATACAGCGTGGCGAGGAAGCTCAGGGTCAGTGCCGCGGTGCAGATCAGCACCACGTCGGCGACCTGCAGCTCCGACGGCAAAGTACTGATGAAGTACACATCCGAGCTGAATACGTGCTGGCCGGTGACCCGCTCCAGCCAACCGACCAGTTCGCTGACGTTGAGCGCCGCCAGCACGCCGAGCACGCCGCCGATCAGGGTGCCGATTACGCCGATCACCGTACCCTGCACCATGAAGATGCCCATGATCTGCCGCGGTGTGGCGCCGAGGGTACGTAGGATGGCGATATCGGCACCTTTGTCGGCAACCACCATGATCAGCGTGGCGATGATGTTGAAGGCCGCCACCGCGACGATCAGCAGCAGCAGCAGACCGATCATGGTCTTTTCCATCTTCATGGCGCTGAACAGACTACCCTGGGTCTGGGTCCAGTCGCTGGTGTGGTAGCCCTCGCCAAGCTGCTTGGCAATCGCCGCAGCGACCTGGGGTGACTGATACAGATCCTTGAGCTTGAGGCGGATGCTCTGCACCGAGCCCGGATCCAGGCGCTGGATCTGCGCCGCGTCGGCGACGTTGATCACCGCCAGGGAGCTGTCCAGATCGGCGCCGACCTTGAAGATGCCGACCACGTTGAGGCGCTGCATGCGCGGCGTGATACCGCCGGGCGCCGAGCTGACCTCAGGCACGATCAGCGCCAGACGATCTCCGATCTGCAGCTGAAAGCGCCGCGCGGTGATCTCGCCGATGATCACCCCGTACTCGCCTTCGCGCAGGTCGCTCAGGCGGCCCTGCACCATGTGGTCGCCGATGATCGAGACCTTCGACTCCAGCGCCGGATCGATGCCGTGCAGCTGAATCGGCTGCATCACGCCGCGGTAGGACAGCATGCCTTCCAGCTCGGCGAACGGCACCGCCGCCTCGACCCGAGGATTGTCCAGCGCCACCTTCGCAGTTGCCTGCCAGTCGGTCAGGGCTGGCGAGCCGGCAATGGTCGCGTGGGGAACCATGCCGAGGATGCGCGAGCTCATTTCCCGGTGAAAGCCATTCATCACCGACAGCACCACGATCATCGCCAGCACGCCCAGGGACAGGCCGATCATCGAGGTCAGGGAAATGAATGAAATGAAGTGATTACGCCGCTTGGCGCGGGTGTAACGCAGGCCGATGAAGACACTCAGCGGGCGAAACATCAGGCGTTCACCAGCTTGCCGTCTTCCAGGCTCAGCACCCGGTCCATCTGCCGCGCCAGCTGCAAGTCGTGGGTCACGATCAGGAAGGCAGTCTGCGATTGGCTGCTCAGCTCGCGCATCAGTTCCTGAATACCCTGGGCGGTGTGCGAATCCAGGTTGCCAGTGGGCTCGTCGAGCAACACCAGGCCAGGGCGATTGACCAGGGCACGGGCAATAGCCACGCGCTGACGCTCGCCACCGGAAAGTTCGGCAGGTTTATGACTCAGACGATGACCAAGGCCGACGCGCTCGAGCAGCTCGGTGGCACGCTGACGCGCTTCGGGAATCGGCGTTTTGCCGATCAACAGCGGCATGCACACGTTTTCCAGCGCGGTGAACTCGGCCAGCAGGTGATGGAACTGGTAGACGAAACCCAGTGCGCGATTGCGCAGCAAACCGCGTTGCTTCTCGTTGAGCGCCGACAGCTCCTCGCCGGCCAGCCACACGCTGCCGCTGCTCGGCGTATCCAGGCCGCCGAGCATGTTGAGCAGCGTACTTTTGCCCGAGCCCGAGCTGCCGACGATGGCCACGCGCTCGCCGGGAAACAGCTCCAGTTGCAGATCGTCGAGCACCACCACCGATTGCGGGCCTTCTTCGTAGCGCTTGCTCAGGTTGCGGCAGCTGAGCACGGCGCCTTGCGCCTGCACGACCGGATCACTCATAACGTAATGCCTCCGCGGGCTGGGTGCGCGCCGCGCGCCAGGCCGGATAAAGAGTAGCGAGGAAACTCAGCAACAATGCCGCTCCACAGACTTGCATCACGTCGGCGAGCATCAGCTGCGACGGCAGGTAGTCGATGAAGTACACGTCGGCATTGAGAAACTTGAAGCCCAGCAGGCGCTCGACGCCGGCGATGATGGCGCTGATGTTCAGCGCGGCGAGAATGCCCAGCAACGCGCCGATGGCGGTGCCAATAACGCCGATTACCGTGCCCTGCACCATGAAGGTGGCCATGATCTGCATCGGCGTGGCGCCCAGGGTACGCAGGATGGCGATATCGCCCTTCTTGTCGTTGACCACCATCACCAGGGTGGAAATGATGTTGAACGCGGCGACGGCGACGATCAGCAACAGCAGCAGGCCGATCATGGCTTTTTCCATGCGGATGGCCTGGTAGAGATTGCCGTGGGTGCGGGTCCAGTCGCGGGCCAGGTAATCATCCTGGCCGAAGCTCTGGGCCAGCTGCCAGGCGATACGCGACGCCTGGAACAGGTCCGCGAACTTGAGGCGGATGCCCTGCACCTGATCCGGCTGATGACGCTGCAGACGGGCCAGATCCTGGACGTGGGTCATGGCCATGAAACCATCGATTTCACCAGCGCCAACGTGGAAGATGCCGACCACGGTAAAGCGCTTCAAACGCGGGAACACGCCGCCCGGGGTGACGGTGACCTCAGGCGCCACGAAGGTGATCTTGTCGCCCATGCCGACGCCCAGCTTGGCAGCGGCTTTGTCGCCGATGACGATCCCGAAGGTGCCAGGCTGCAGATCCTCGAGTCGGCCTTCGCGGAAGAAGTCGCCGATGATCGACACCTTGCGCTCCTCGGCCGGATCCACGGCGTTGATCAGCACCTTCTGCACCTTGCCGTCGTTGGTCAGCAGGCCCTGCATCTGGCTGAAAGGCGCGACCGCGAGCACTTGCGGGTTCTTCAGGGCGCGCTCGGCCAGGCGCTGCCAGTCGGTGATCGGCGTGGCGCTCTCGATGGTCGCATGGGGCACCATGCCCAGCACCCGGGTGCGCATTTCATGGTCGAAGCCATTCATCACCGACAGCACCAGAATCATCACCAGCACGCCAAGCGCCAGCCCGATCATGGAAGTCAGGGAAATGAACGAAACGAAGTGGTTGCGACGCTTGGCCCGCGTGTAGCGCGTACCGAGAAAAACGGACAGGGGTCTGAACATGTGGGGCGCTTGTTCGAGGGAAAGAGAAACGTCCTTGTGGCGGGGCCTGGCGAGCGGCCTTACACTCTGACCACCACTGCTGCCATGGGTTCGCCATGTCGATTCAAGACGAAAACGATCGCCGCGAATACTACCGTATCGAGGACACGATCGCACTGGATTTCACCCCGTTGGCTGGCGCCGAAGCCCTGGCCAGTGACGAGTTTCACGACGCCTCGCCGCTGTTTAATCTGCTCAGCGAACTACATGTGCTGGATTTCGAATCCCAACACCTGCTGCGCAACATCAGCGAGCGCGACCGTACCCTGGCGGGCTACCTCAAGGTGGTCAACAAACGCATCGACCTGCTCGGCCAGGCCATGGCCCAGAGCCTGCTGCGCGATATCGGCCCACCGAAGCGCGTCACGCTATCCGAAGGCGGTATCAGTTTCCTCAACCCGCAACCGGTGGCGGTCGACAGCCATGTGGCCATGAAGATGGTGCTGATGCCCCAGGCGCTGGGCCTGTTGCTACGCGCCAAGGTCGTACATTGCAACGAGCGCGACGGCCAATTCGAGATCGGCGCCGAGTTCGAAGCGCTGACTGACGCACAGCGCCAGTTGCTGGCCCGGCATATCCTGCAGCGTCAGGCGCAGGAGCGCCGCCAGGCCCGCGAGGAACTCACGTGAACCCTTCCAGACTGCTGCTTTCGCTGGTCCTGTTGCTGCCCCTGGCAGCCCAGGCTGACACCCTGACGATTCCCATCGGCCAGCAAGGCGCGGACCTGACCGAGGTGCCGCAAAAGGGCCAGTCCAAGCGCTCGGTGCTGGAGCGCTTCGGCCTCGCCGATGAAGAACACCCCGCAGTCGGCAAGCCGCCGATCACCCGCTGGGACTACCGCGAATTCAGCGTCTATTTCGAATACGATCATGTGATCGACAGCGTGCGCCACTTGCAACCGCGCACCACCGCCACCGAGTAAGGAGCAACCGTGACCCTGATCTACGGCCATCGCGGCGCCAAGGGCGAAGCCCCGGAAAATACCCTGGTCAGTTTTCAGCAGTGCCTGGAGCACGGCGTGCGCCGCTGTGAATTGGACCTGCACTTGTCGCGTGACGGCGAGCTGATGGTCATCCACGACCCGACGCTCAAGCGCACCACCGGCCAGCGCGGCAAGGTGGTCGAGCACGACGCCGCCGAACTGGTGCACTACGACGCCCGCCGTGGCGGCCCTGGCTGGCGTCACCCCTGCCCCATTCCCCGGCTGAGCGAACTGTTCGAGCAATGCGATTTCGAGCACTGGCAGTTGGAGGTCAAGAGCGCCTCCAAAGTACGTGCCGCGCGCACCGTGGAAGCCATCGCCCTGCTCAGCCGCCGCTTCGGCCTGGATGACAAGATCACCATCACCTCCAGCTCCCGCGAAGTGCTCAGCGCCGCCCAGCGCCTGACGCCGCACCTGGGCCGCGGTCTGGTAGCCGAATACGCCTGGCTGGACCCGATCAAGGTGGCACGCAACTACGGCTGCGATCTGCTGGCCCTGAACTGGACGCTGTGCACCCCGGAACGCCTGCTCAAGGCGCAAAAAGCCGGCCTCCATGTGTCGGTATGGACGGTCAACGAACCCGCCCTGATGCGCCGCCTCGCAGACTTCGGCGCGGACAGCATCATCACCGACTTCCCGGGTATCGCCGTCAGTACGTTGCGCGGTTAGGCACGTTATCAACATGTGGGAGCGCGCCATGCGCGCGAAATCACGGGCATGGCCCGTTCCCACATAAGCCTGGGTGCCGCTCAGGATTTAAAGGACAGAACATGCTGATCGTCTTCAGCGGCCTGCCCGGCACCGGCAAGACCACGCTTGCCAAAGCCCTGGCCACCCAACTTGAAGCCGTTTACCTGCGTATCGACAGCATCGAACAGGCGCTACGCAATAGCGGCACCCTCAGACGGGAGGTCGGCAGCAGCGGTTATCAGGTGGCCAACGCCATGGCGCTGGATAACCTCAAGATGGGACGCCGGGTGATCGCCGACTGCGTCAATCCCGTCGCGGAAAGCCGCCAGGCCTGGGCTGATACAGCCGCAAAAGCGGGATGCCCATTGTTGAACGTGCAGATCATCTGTTCCGATCTTGATCGACATCGCCAACGCGTGGAATCACGAATCAGCGACGTACCGGGGCTGGTGTTACCGGACTGGCGGTCAGTCACGGCCCACGAGTACGAATCCTGGACGCAGGCGCCACTGACCGTCGATACCGCGCAGCTGTCGACAGACGTAGCGCTGGCACTGCTCATTGAGCACGTAACCGCAGCCATCAAAAACCGCGCTTGAAAACCTGAAAGGCCCGCCCATAAAAAAACCGATCCACCAGGGATCGGTTTTCTGGCCTGCTCAGACGCTCTCGCGGTTTGGCCAGCGCCAGTCGCGGGAGTCGGCGAACGGATCCCCGACCGGCTCAGGCCGCCGGCCGGAGCCGCTCAAAAAAGCCGGTTGAGCCCGTCGAACGCCGCCACCCGGTAGGCCTCGGCCATGGTCGGGTAGTTGAAGGTGGTGTTGACGAAATACTTGAGGGTATTCGCCTCGCCCTTCTGGTTCATGATCGCCTGGCCGATGTGCACGATCTCCGAAGCCTGGTAGCCGAAGCAGTGCACGCCGAGCACTTCCAGGGTTTCGCGGTGGAAGAGGATCTTCAGCATGCCCACCGGCTCGTGGGAGATCTGCGCCCGCGCCATGCTCTTGAAGAACGCCTTGCCGACTTCGTACGGAATCTTCGCCTTGGTAAGCTCGTGCTCGTTCTTGCCGATCGAGCTGATCTCGGGAATGGTGTAGATGCCGGTCGGGATGTCGTCGACGATCCGCCAGCTGCCGTTGTCGACGATGCTGCCAGCGGCCGAACGGCCCTGGTCGGCGGCGGCACTGGCCAGGCTCGGCCAACCGATCACGTCACCGGCGGCATAGATGTTCGGGACTTCGGTACGGTAGTACTCGTCGACCTGCACCTGGCCACGGCTGTTGACGTTGATACCGATGTTTTCCAGGCCCAGCTTGTCAGTGTTGCCGGTACGGCCGTTACACCACAGCAGCGCATCGGCCTTGATCTTCTTGCCGGATTTCAGGTGCAGGATCACTCCGTTGTCCAGGCCCTCGATGCGCTCGTACTCCTCGTTGTGACGAATCAGCACGTTGTTGGTGCGCAGGTGATAGCTCAGGGCGTCGGAGATTTCCGAGTCGAGGAAGCTCAGCAACTGATCGCGGTTGTCGATCAGGTCGACCAGCACGCCCAGGCCGCTGAAGATCGAGGCGTACTCGCTGCCGATCACGCCGGCGCCGTAGATGATCAGACGACGCGGGGTGTGGCTGAGAGTGAGGATGGTGTCGCTGTCGTAGACGCGTGGATGGTTGAAGTCGACGTCAGCCGGGCGGTACGGGCGCGAGCCGGTGGCGATGATCACCTGCTTGGCCGACAGGGTTTCCACTACGCCATTGGGGCAGACCACTTCGATGGTCTGCTCGTCGGCGAAGCTACCGGTGCCGAAGAACACATCGATGCGGTTGCGCGCGTAGTAACCGGTGCGCGAGGTGACCTGCTTGGCGATCACCCGCTCGGCGCTTTTCAGCACGTCAGGGAAGGAGAACCAGCGCGGCTCGCCGATCTGGCGGAACATGGGGTTGGTGTTGAACTGCATGATCTGCCGCACCGAGTGGCGCAGGGCCTTGGACGGGATGGTGCCCAGGTGGGTGCAGTTGCCGCCCACTTCACGGCGGTCATCGACCACCGCCACCTTGCGACCGGCCTTGGCCGCGTTCATCGCCGCCCCTTCACCCGCCGGGCCGGAACCCAATACCACGACATCGTAGTTGTAGACCGCCATGTTCACTCCTCTGATCACGCCGTAACGCTTATTGCGCGTTATCGACAGAACCAGGCCGAACGGGTGGCCTGGTACGCAACATCATGCAAAACGTTGCATAGGGTAACGTCCTATGCAGCGCTTGGCGATCAGCGCTTGCTGGCGTCGTAGGTTTGCACGCGGGATTGGCTGCTGCCCTCACCCGATACCTCCGGGCATTTCTCGCGGTCATCGCCGCAGATCGAGCATTTCTTCTCGATGCCCAAGTTGGCGATACCGCCACAGGAGCCGGCGATGGGCTTGCGGCCCATCATCACCCCAACGGCCATCAGACCGACGACGGTGAGCATGATCAGAAAAACCATCACGAATGTCATTGTTTGCCTCCCGCAGCGAACAGCTGCTCGAAAGTGGCGGTACTGCGTGTGACGAATCCGTCACCCTCACGGGTCACGAAGAACGCCGCGATGCCCTCGCGCTCGGCATATTCCCAGCCCTTTTCCGGGCCAAGCACCAGCAGCATGGTGGACAGCCCATCGGCCATCAGCGCGGTGGGTGCCGCCACGGTAACCGCCGCCAGGTTGTGCTGAATAGGCGCAGCGGTCAGTGGGTCGAGGGTGTGGGAGTAACGTACGCCCTGCTCCTCGAAATAGTTGCGGTAGTCACCGGAGGTGGAGATGCCATAGCCGTCCAATTCGAGTACGCGCTGGATGGCACGCTGATCATCGCGCGGCGCCTCGAGAGCGATGCGCCATGGCTGACCATCGGGCTTGCGCCCTACCGCCTTGAGCTCACCGGTGGCTTCGACCAGGTAACTGCTCACCCCACGTTCGACCAGCTTGGCGATGATTCGGTCAACCGTATAGCCGGCCGCGATGCTGTTGAAGTCGACCTGCAGGTCGATGTCCTTGCACAGCCGATCGCCGTCGATATGCAGATGATCCTGACCAACACGTGCACGAACGTCCTTCAACGCCTCGGCATCCGGCACCTGACGCTCGCCACTTCCATGGGGGCCGAAGCCCCACAGATTAAGTAGCGGCTCCACCGTCAGGTCGAACGCCCCACCGCTGTCGCGATGCAGTGCATTGCCGGTCTCGACCAGTTGCAACACGCCTGCTGGCATCGGCATGCAGGTGCCAGCAGGTGCGCGGTTGAACTGTTCGATCAGCGAATCGTCGCGGTAGGTGGACATCTGCTCGTCGACTTCGGCGAAGATCGCCTCCACATCGGCCTTCAGCGATGCCTTGTCCGGCATGCCCTTGCCGCTGACGTACTTCACCGAATAGGTGCTGCCCTGCGCCGGGCCACCGAACTCCTCAACTGTCTCGGAAAAACCGCAGCCCACCAATGTCGTAGCCAGGGCTACGACAAGGGCGGGCTGTTTCAGAGCGGCTGCAATCATCCGCCGAAATCGTCGAGCAGGATGTTGTCCTGTTCGACACCCAGGTCGGTGAGCATCTTGATCACGGCAGCGTTCATCATGGGCGGGCCGCACATGTAGAACTCGCAATCCTCGGGCGCCGGATGATCCTTGAGGTAGTTTTCGTAGAGCACGTTGTGAATGAAGCCCTTGAGCCCCGTCCAGTTGTCTTCCGGCTGCGGGTCGGACAGCGCCAAGTGCCACTCGAAGTTGGGGTTCTCCGCCTGCAGCTGATCGTACTCTTCGGTATAGAAGGCCTCGCGCATCGAGCGCGCACCGTACCAGAAGCTGATCTTGCGCTTGGATTTCAGGCGCTTAAGCTGGTCGAAGATGTGCGAACGCATCGGCGCCATGCCGGCACCGCCGCCGATGAAGACCATCTCGGCATCAGTGTCCTTGGCGAAGAATTCACCGAACGGACCGTACACGGTGACCTTGTCACCCGGCTTGAGGCTGAACACCCAGGACGACATCTTGCCCGGCGGCAGATGGTCCTTGCCCGGCGGTGGCGAGGCAATACGGATGTTGAATTTCACCAGGCCGACTTCTTCGGGATAGTTGGCCATGGAGTAGGCTCGGATCACCGTCTCGTCGACCTTGGACACGTACTTCCACTGGTTGAATTTGTCCCAGTCGCCGCGGTACTCCTCCTGGATGTCGAAGTCCTTGTAGTGCACGGTGTGCGGCGGGCACTCCAGCTGTACGTAGCCGCCAGCACGGAAGTCGACGTTCTCGCCTTCCGGCAACTTAAGGGTCAACTCCTTGATGAAGGTGGCCACGTTCGGGTTGGACTCGACCGTGCATTCCCACTTCTTCACGCCGAACACTTCTTCGGGCACTTCGATCTTCATGTCCTGCTTGACCGGGGTCTGGCAGGACAGACGCCAGCCCTCGCGGGCCTCGCGCTTGTTGAAGTGCGACTCCTCGGTGGACAGCATCTCGCCGCCGCCGCTTTCCACGATGCACTTGCACTGCGCACAGGTACCACCGCCGCCACAGGCCGACGACAGGAAGATGTCATTCTCGGCCAGGGTCTGCAGCAGCTTGCCGCCAGCCGGAACGGTGATGGTGCGCTCACCATTGATCTCGATGTTCACGTCGCCGCCAGAAACCAGACGCGCACGCGCCATGAGGATCACGGCGACCAGTGCCACGATGACCCCGGTGAACATGGAGACTGCTACCAGAATTTCAAAAGCCATCGGCAACCCCTTACAGCTGTACGCCGGAGAACGACATGAAGCCCAGCGACATCAGGCCAACGGTGATAAAGGTCAGGCCCAGACCGCGCAGACCGGCGGGTGGATCGCTGTACTTGAGCTTCTCGCGGATAGCGGCCAGCAGTACGATCGCCAGCGCCCAGGACACCCCGGCACCGGCACCATAGACCACGCTCTCGGTGAAGTTGTAGTCGCGCTCGACCATGAAGAGCGTGCCGCCGAAGATGGCACAGTGCACGGTGATCAGCGGCAGGAAGATACCGAGCGCGTTGTAGAGCGCGGGCAGGTACTTGTCGAGCACCATCTCCATGATCTGTACCACCGCGGCGATCAGGCCGATGTAGCAGATCAGGCCGAGGAAGCTCAGGTCGGTATCCGGCATGCCGGCCCAGCTCAGCGCGCCTTCCTTGAGCAGGTAGACGTAGAGCAGGTTGTTGAGCGGCACGGTGATGATCATCACCACGATGACCGTCAGGCCGAGCATCAGGGACGTTTCGACCTTCTTGGAAATCGCCAGGAAGGTGCACATGCCCAGGAAGAACGCCAGCGCCATATTCTCGATGAACACCGCGCGGACGAACAGGCTGATGTAATGTTCCATATCAGTAAGCCTCCTCGTTCTTCACCTGCGGCGCCATGCGGTACTCGACCTTCTCGACCTGCTCCTTCTTGTAGCTACGCAGTGCCCAGATGAACAGACCGATCAGGAAGAACGCCGACGGCGGCAGCAGCAGCAAGCCATTGGGCTGGTACCAGCCGCCATTGTTGACGGTATGCATGATTTCCACGCCTAAGAGCGAGCCGGCGCCGAACAGTTCACGCACCACGCCCAGTGCCACCAGCATGGCGCTGTAACCAAGACCATTGCCGATGCCGTCGACGAACGAGGCCAGCGGCGGGTTGGACATGGCGAAGGCTTCGGCGCGGCCCATGACGATGCAATTGGTGATGATCAGGCCGACGAACACCGACAACCGCTGACTCAGGCTGTAGGCGTAGGCTTTGAGGAACTGATCGACCACGATGACCAGTGAAGCAATGATCACCACCTGGGCGATCATGCGAATCGAGCTTGGAATCTGGTTGCGGACCAGGGCAATGAAGAAACCGGAAAAACCGGTTACCAGCGTCAAGGCCACCGACAACACCAGGGCGGTGCTGAGGCTGGAGGTGACTGCAAGTGCCGAACAGATACCGAGAATCTGCAGCCCGATCGGGTTCTTGTTGAGAATCGGATCGAGCAGCAACTCTTTCATGGTGGGTTTGGACATGGATCAAGCCTCCCCTGCGGACAGCTTCTTGAGAAACGGCGCGAAGCCGTCCTCGCCGAGCCAGAAGTGAATCATGTGAGTCACGCCGTTACCGGTCAGCGTCGCGCCAGCAATGGCGTCGACCTGGTAATCAGCCTGCGGGCTCTGCGGGTTGACGCTGCCCTTGATCACGCGCAGGGTCGGCTCTCCATCCTGGTAAACCTTCTTGCCAACCCACTTGGCCTGCCAGTTGGGATTATCGATCTCGCCACCCAGGCCCGGCGTTTCGCCGTGCTGATAGAAGCCGATACCGGCAACCGTTTCCAGATCGCTCTGCAGTGCAACGAAACCGTACATGGTCGACCACAGGCCATAACCCCGCACCGGCAGCACCAGACGCTCGAGCTCGCCGTTCTGCTCGATCTGATAGACCACTGCGTAGTGTTCCAGACGGCGGATCGACGCGATGTCCTTGTCCTCCGGGATCTGGCTGGCCAGCGAGCCATCGGCAACCGACTTGTTCTGATCGAAGGTATGGGGGTCGAAGGCGTCGCTGTATTCGCCGGTGCGCAGGTCGACCAGACGCGGCGTCACGCGCGAGGCGAACACTTCACGCACTTCGTCACTGGACATGCCGGGCTGCCACAGTTCGGCAATCTCCAGCACGGCACGCTGACGGTCGACCAATGCGTTTTCCTGCTGGGCCGGCCGCAGGATCAGCGCCGCCGCCGATACGGCGATGGAACACACCAGGCACATAACCAATGCCACTACCAGGGTGCGGACGGGTGTTTCTCTCAACTTAGACATTACGTGCCAGCCTCCGCTTGACGTTGGCCCGTACCACATAGTGGTCGATCAGGGGCGCACACAGGTTGCCGAACAGGATCGCCAGCATCATGCCTTCCGGGAACGCCGGGTTGACCACGCGGATGATGGTCACCAACAGGCCGATGAGGATGCCGAAGATCCACTTGCCGGTATTGGTCATGGACGCCGACACCGGGTCGGTGGCCATGAAGATCATGCCGAAGGCGAAGCCCCCGGTGACCAGATGCCAGTACCAGGGCATGGCGAACAGCGGGTTGTTGTCCGAAGCGATTGCGTTGAACAGCGTGGCGGTAGCAATCATGCCGATCATCACGCCGCTGACGATGCGCCAGGAGGCAATCTTGGTGATCAGCAATACCGCGCCGCCGAGCAGAATCGCCAGGGTGCCGGTCTCGCCGATCGAGCCTGGCATCAGGCCGATGAAGGCATCAGTCCAGGTCAGGCCGTCGCTGATCAGACCATCAACACCGCTGCCGCCGATGGTGGCCAGCGCCGTGGCCCCCGCGTAACCATCTACCGCAGTCCATACGCCGTCACCGGAAATCTGCGCCGGGTAGGCGAAGAACAGGAAAGCGCGGCCGACCAGAGCCGGGTTGAGGAAGTTCTTGCCGGTACCGCCAAACACTTCCTTGCCGATCACCACGCCGAAGCTGATGCCCAGCGCGACCTGCCAGAGCGGAATGCTCGGCGGCAGGATCAGCGCGAACAGCACGGAGGTGACGAAGAAGCCTTCGTTGACCTCGTGACGGCGGATGGAGGCGAACAGCACTTCCCAGAAACCACCGACGATGAACGCCGTCAGGTACACGGGCAGGAAGTACGCCGCGCCCTGAATGAAGTTGTCCCACAGGCTGCTCGGGTCGAAGCCGCCCAGCGCACCGATCAATGCGAAGCGCCAGCCTTCTTGAGCAGCCAGCAGGTCAGGGCTCTGCGCGTACACCAGGTTGGCCTGGTAGCCGGTGTTCCACATGCCGAAGAACATCGCCGGGAAGGTACAGGCCCACACGGTGATCATGATGCGCTTGAGGTCGATGCCGTCACGCACGTGAGCGGTGCTCTTGGTCACGCTGCCGGGGCGATAGAAGAAAGTGTCCACGGCCTCGTAGAGGGCATACCACTTCTCGTACTTGCCGCCTTTTTCGAAGTTGTGTTCGATCTTGTCGAGGAAATCACGCACGCTCACGCTCAGCCCTCCTTCTCGATGAGGGTCAGACAATCGCGCAGGATCGGACCGTATTCGTATTTGCCGGCACACACATAGGTACACAGCGCCAGGTCTTCCTCGTCCAGCTCCAGGCAGCCGAGCTGCTGGGCCATCTCGGTATCACCGACGATCAGCGAGCGCAGCAGTTGGGTGGGCAGGATGTCCAGCGGCATCACTTCTTCATAATTGCCGACCGGCACCATGGCGCGCGGGCTGCCATTGGTGCTGGTGGAGAACGCGAAGCGCTTGGCAGCATTGAGCTTGGAGACGAAGACGTTGAGGATCGAGTGCTTGTTCACCCCGGCGCGCAGGTAATGCAGCATCTCGCGCTCATTGCCTTCGGCCAGGCACGACACCTGCAGGTGATAGCGCCCCAGGTAGGTACAGGCGCCGCGCGAGGTGCGGCCGCCAAGTACCGAGCCGGAGATCACCCGATTCTCGCCCGGCGCCAATTCGCCTGCGGTCAGTTCGGTGAGGTTGGCGCCCAGACGGGTGCGCAGCAGGCGTGGACGCTCGACCACCGGCCCGGCCAGCGCGACCACGCGCTCGACCCACAGCTGGCCCGTGGTGAACAGCTTGCCGACGGCGATCACGTCCTGATAGTTGATCGTCCAGGCGCTCTTGCTGGCACTGACCGGATCCAGAAAATGAATGTGGGTGCCCGGCAACCCAGCCGGGTGCGGCCCGGCGAATACCTCGCTACGCACGCCTTCCACCTGTTCGCCTGGCAGGCTCACGCCCGGCGCCTTGCACAGGAACACCTTGCCCAGTCGCGCCAGCACCTTGAGGCCGCTTTCGAAATCGGCAGCATGCTCGGCAATGATTGGTGCCGGGTCGGCGGCCAGCGGATGGGTGTCGATGGCGGTGACAAAGATCGAGCTCGGCACGGCATCGACGGCTGGCACCTTGCTGAACGGGCGGGTACGCAGCGCCGTCCATAGACCAGACTGCTGCAGATTGTCGCGAACCTGAGCCGCATCGAGGCTAGCCAGCTGGGCGGCCGGATACTGGGCGAAGGTTTCCTGCTCGTCGCCATCTAGGTCGATGACCACCGACTGCAGCACGCGTTTTTCACCGCGGTGAATCGCGCTGACCACACCAGCGCCTGGCGCGGTGTAGTGGATACCCTCCGAACGCTTGTCGGAGAACAACACCTGGCCCAGCTTGACCCGGTCGCCCACCTGTACCGCCATGGTGGGCTTCATCCCGTGATAATCGAAGCCTATGACAGCCACGCTGCGCACCGGTCTCGATGTATCGATCTGCTGAGCCGGCGCGCCTGCTATGGGCAAATCGAGCCCACGTTTTATTTTGATCATAGGTTTGCCTAACCACTGAGCTTATAAATTTTCGAATGACGCCCGACAAACCTTCGGTCACAAAGCAAGACGCACCCCAATATCGCTATTGGCGTGGATCAATGTCGAACGCGGGAGAGAAATCGCCGGGATTATAGAGTTATGCGACAACGGGAAGCCACCCGGGCGGCCGGCTTTTTTCGGATTTCCGTTACAGAACGCAACAAGAATTTAACGCAGGCCGGCTCGCCAAGCAGCGACATAACGCCGCACCACTCTGCCCTCCGGCTTCGACATTGAGCGGCTGCACCAAAACGGCAGGCAAAAAAATGGGAGCCCGAAGGCTCCCATCTGATGTCGCGAGGTGCGCTGCGATCAGCGCGGGAACGCAGGCGGGTTGACCCCGGCCATGTCTTCCATCACACGGATCACCTGGCAGCTGTAGCCGAACTCGTTGTCGTACCAAACGTACAGCACGACGCGGTTGTCGTTGGCGATGGTGGCTTCGGCGTCTACCACACCGGCGTGGCGCGAGCCGACGAAGTCGGTGGAAACCACTTCCTGGGAGCTGACGAAATCGATCTGCTTCTGCAGGTCCGAGTGCATGGCCATCTGGCGCAGGTACTCGTTGATTTCTTCGCGGCTGGTGGCCTTTTCCAAGTTCAGGTTGAGAATAGCCATCGACACGTTCGGCGTCGGGACGCGGATCGCATTGCCGGTCAGCTTGCCCTTGAGCACCGGCAGTGCCTTCGCTGCAGCGGTAGCCGCACCGGTTTCGGTGATGACCATGTTCAGCGCGGCGCTACGGCCACGACGGCTGCCCTTGTGGAAGTTGTCGATCAGGTTCTGGTCGTTGGTGTAAGAGTGAACGGTTTCGACGTGACCATTGACGATGCCGTACTGGTCATTGACGGCTTTGAGCACCGGCACGATGGCGTTGGTGGTGCAGGAGGCCGCCGAGATGATCTTGTCATCGGCGGTGATCTCGCCATGGTTGATGCCATGCACGATATTCTTCAGCGCGCCCTTGCCCGGCGCAGTGAGGATAACGCGGTCGATGCCCGGGCACTTGAGGTGCTGACCCAAGCCCTCGGCATCACGCCATACGCCGGTGTTGTCGACCAGCAGTGCGTCCTTGATGCCGTACTGGGTGTAGTCGATGGCCGACGGATCCTTGGCGTAGATCACCTGGATCAGGTTGCCGTTGGCGGTCAGGGTGCTGTTTTCTTCATCAATGGTGATGGTGCCATTGAACTTGCCATGTACCGAGTCGCGGCGCAGCAGGCTGGCGCGCTTGACCAGGTCGTTCTCGGAGCCCTTGCGCACGACGATGGCGCGCAGACGCAGGCCATCGCCACCACCGGTGTGGTCGATCAGGATGCGCGCCAGCAGACGACCGATACGGCCGAAACCGTACAGCACGACATCAGTGCCCTTGCGCGGCGAAGCGTTCTGCTGATTGACGACCTCGGCCAGCTCATTCTTGACGAACTGCTCGATGCTGCGGCCGTTACCTTCAGCCTTGAACTTGCCGACCATCTTGCCCAGATCGACGGAAGCAGCGCCCAGCTTGAGCTCGCTCATGGCCTTGAGCACGGCGTAGGTGTCATGCACGGCCAGGCCGCTCTCGTCAGCCTGACGGTGACGGGCGAAGCGGTGCGCCTTGAGAATCTCGATGACCGAGCGGTTGATCAGGCTGCGGCCATGGATCGACAGCACCACGTTGTTGTTGCGGTACAGCTGACCAATCAGCGGAATCATCGCCTCGGCGAGGGCTTCACGGTCAATCCATTCACCAAGACACTGGTCGGGCTTCTGAGTCACGGCAATACCTTCCACATGTAGGGGCTGAAAAAAGGGGCTACATTATGACGACCCGGCTGTGGGTCGGCAATCTGCAGCGGTCGAAACACTGACAGTCATCCTCGCGGATAGTTACAATCGGGGGCCAAATCGTTACCAATCGCGAGCCACCCGTGCCTGTACTGCGTCTGCCGTCCTTGCCGGCCACCGCCGGTAAACAACACTGGGGCAACCTGCCCGGTGCCGCGCTGAGCCTGGCCATCGCCGAGGCGGCCAGCTCCGCCAAACGCTTCACACTGCTGCTTACCGCCGACAGCCAGAGCGCCGAGCGCCTGGAGCAGGAACTGAGCTTCTTCGCGCCGGAATTGCCCGTGCTGCATTTCCCGGACTGGGAAACGCTGCCCTACGACCTGTTCTCGCCGCACCAGGACATCATTTCCCAGCGCATCTCGGCACTCTATCGCCTGCCGTCGCTGAGCCATGGCGTGCTGGTGGTGCCGATCACCACCGCCCTGCACCGCCTGCCGCCGAAGCGTTTCCTGCTGGGCAGCAGCCTGGTGCTGGACGTCGGCCAGCGCATCGATGTCGATGAGATGCGCGCACGCCTGGAGGCGGCGGGTTATCGCTATGTCGATACCGTCTACGAACATGGCGAGTTCGCCGTGCGCGGCGCGCTGATCGACCTGTATCCCATGGGCAGCAAGCAGCCGTTCCGTATCGACCTGTTCGATGACGAGATCGAAACCCTGCGCACCTTCGACCCGGAAACCCAGCGCTCGATCGACAAGGTCGAATCGATCAAGCTGCTGCCGGCCCGCGAATTTCCGTTGGAGAAGAAAGCCGTCACCGACTTCCGCGGGCGCTTCCGCGAGCGCTTCGATGTCGACTTCCGCCGTTGCCCGATCTACCAGGATCTGTCCACCGGCATCACCCCGGCGGGCATCGAGTACTACCTGCCGCTGTTCTTCGAGGAAACCGCCACCCTCTTCGACTACCTGCCCCAGGACACCCAGGTGTTCTCGCTGCCGGGCATCGAGAAGGCCGCCGAGCAGTTCTGGACGGACGCCCGCAACCGCTACGACGAACGCCGTGTCGACCCTGAGCGTCCGCTGCTGCCGCCGGCCGATATCTTCCTGCCAGTGGAGGACTGCTTCGCCCGCCTGAAGGACTGGCCCCGGGTGGTGATCAGCCCGGGAGACATCGAACCAGGCGTCGGCCGCACCCGTTTCGAGGCCAGCGCTCTGCCCGACCTGGCGATCCAGGCCAAGACCAGCGAGCCGCTGGCTGCTCTGCGCCGTTTCATCGAGGAATACCCGGGCCGCGTGCTGTTCTGCGCCGAGTCCGCCGGGCGCCGCGAGGTGCTGCTCGAACTGCTTGCCCGCCTCAAGCTCAAGCCCAAGGAAGTCGAAGGCTGGCCGCAGTTCTGCGCGAGCAAGGAGCGCCTGGGCATCACCATCGCGCCGCTCGATGAAGGTCTGCAGCTCGAAGACATCGCGCTGATCGCCGAGAGCCCGCTGTTCGGCCAGCGCATCATGCAGCGCCGCCGCCGCGAGAAGACTCGCGATGCCGGCGACAACGTGATCAAGAACCTCACCGAGCTGCGCGAAGGCGCGCCGGTGGTGCATATCGACCATGGCGTAGGCCGTTACCTGGGCCTGGTGACCATGGAATTCGACGGCCAGGCCGCCGAGTTCCTGGCCCTGATGTATGCCGAGGAAGCAAAGCTCTATGTGCCGGTGGCCAGCCTGCACCTGATCGCCCGCTACACCGGCAGCGACGACGCCCTGGCGCCATTGCACCGGCTGGGATCGGAAACCTGGCAGAAGGCCAAGCGCAAGGCTGCCGAGCAGGTACGCGACGTCGCCGCCGAGCTGCTCGACATCTACGCACGCCGCGCCGCCCGTGAAGGCTACGCGTTCCGCGATCCAAAGGCCGATTACGAAACCTTCAGCGCCGGCTTCCCGTTCGAGGAGACGCCGGACCAGCAGAGCGCCATCGAGGCGGTGCGCGAAGACATGCTCGCCGCCAAGCCGATGGATCGCCTGGTGTGCGGCGACGTCGGCTTCGGCAAGACCGAAGTGGCCATGCGCGCGGCGTTCATCGCCGTGCACGGCGGCCGCCAGGTGGCGATTCTGGTGCCCACCACCCTGCTCGCCCAGCAGCACTACAACAGCTTTCGCGACCGCTTCGCCGACTGGCCGGTGACCGTCGAGGTGATGAGCCGCTTCAAGAGCGCCAAGGAAGTCAGCGCCGCCATCGAGCAGCTGGCCGAAGGCAAGATCGACATCATCATCGGCACCCACAAGCTCTTGCAAGACGACGTCAAGATCAAGAACCTCGGCCTGGTGATCATCGACGAGGAACACCGTTTCGGCGTGCGCCAGAAGGAAGCCCTCAAGGCCCTGCGCAGCGAGGTGGACATTCTCACCCTGACCGCCACGCCGATCCCGCGCACCCTGAACATGGCCGTGTCGGGCATGCGCGACCTGTCGATCATCGCCACGCCGCCGGCGCGGCGCCTGTCGGTGCGCACCTTCGTCATGGAGCAGAACAAGCCGACCATCAAGGAAGCCTTGCTGCGTGAGCTGCTGCGCGGCGGCCAGGTGTATTACCTGCACAACGACGTGAAAACCATCGAGAAATGCGCGGCGGATCTGGCCGAGCTGGTGCCCGAAGCACGCATCGGCATCGGCCACGGGCAGATGAACGAGCGCGAGCTGGAACAGGTGATGGGCGACTTCTACCACAAGCGCTTCAACGTGCTGATCGCCTCGACCATCATCGAGACCGGCATCGACGTGCCGAGCGCCAACACCATCATCATCGAGCGCGCCGACAAGTTCGGCCTGGCCCAGCTGCACCAGTTGCGCGGTCGCGTTGGCCGTAGCCACCACCAGGCCTACGCCTACCTGCTGACCCCGCCACGCAAGCAGATGACCGACGATGCGCAGAAGCGCCTGGAGGCCATTGCCAACGCCCAGGACCTGGGCGCCGGCTTCGTGCTCGCCACCCACGACCTGGAAATCCGCGGCGCCGGCGAGTTACTCGGCGACGGCCAGAGCGGGCAGATTCAGGCGGTCGGCTTCACCCTGTACATGGAAATGCTCGAACGTGCGGTCAAGTCGATCCGCAAGGGTGAGCAGCCGAATCTCGACCAGCCCCTGGGCGGCGGGCCGGAAATCAACCTGCGGGTGCCGGCGCTGATCCCCGAGGACTACCTGCCGGACGTGCACGCCCGCCTGATCCTCTACAAGCGCATCGCCAATGCCACCGACGAGGACGGTCTCAAGGAACTGCAGGTGGAGATGATCGACCGCTTCGGCCTGCTGCCCGAGCCGACCAAGAACCTGGTGCGCATCACGCTGCTCAAGCTGCAATCCGAGCGGCTGGGCATCAAGAAGATCGATGCGGGCCCGCAGGGCGGACGCATCGAATTCGCGGCGGAGACACCGGTCGATCCGCTGACGCTGATCAAGCTGATCCAGAGCGCGCCGAACCGCTACAAGTTTGAGGGCGCCACACTGTTCCGCTTCTCGGTACCGATGGAGCGCGCCGAGGAACGCTTCAATACGCTGGAAGCGCTGCTGGAGCGGCTGCTGGCGACGGTGAAGAGCTGAAAATGATCAGGGCCGCATAAGCGGCCCTGATTGTTTGTTGCATGGGCGATTTAAGACATCGCTTAAGCGACTGCTGTGAAGCAGAAGCGGACGGTCGTGCTGCTATTTGAAACTTACTGCTCATATTTGTGGGCTGAAGCCCACCCTACGAGGCTGGCACGATCTGCAGGGTGGGCTTCAGCCCACCGCTGCAAATGGCTGCTCCCGCCACTAGGCGGAAGTTCGCCTCACTCCACCAACTGCGCAGCCCGCAGCGCCGAAAGCGCCTGCGCCCAACGCGGATCCTGGCGATAGTCGACACCCGGAAAGGCCCGCCGACGCATGCGCGCCAGGCCCTTGGGCGCCACCACCTTGAGTCGCTGCGCGGCCGACAGGGCCAGTTCCGCGGCCGCCCGGTCGTTGCATACCAGGCCCATGTCGCAGCCGGCAGTCAGCGCCGCCTCGATACGACTGGCCGCATCGCCGACCACGTGAGCGCCGGCCATCGAAAGGTCGTCGCTGAAGATCACCCCGTCGAAACCCAGCTCACCGCGCAGGATGTCCTGCAGCCAGCGACGCGAAAAGCCGGCCGGCTGATCATCGACCTGCGGATAGATGACGTGGGCCGGCATCACAGCAGCCAGATCGCGACTCAGCGCGGCGAACGGGCGCAGATCGTTCTGGCGCATTTCCTCCAGGCTGCGCTCATCGGTAGGAATCGCCACGTGGGAGTCGGCCTCGGCCCAGCCATGGCCAGGGAAATGCTTGCCTGTAGCGGCCATGCCCGCCTCTGCCATGCCGCGGATAAAGGCACCGGCTAGTTGCGTGGCACGCTCGGCATCGCCCTCGAAGGCGCGATGGCCAACCACCGCGCTGCGCGCGTGGTCCAGATCCAGTACCGGGGCAAAGCTCAGATCGAGCCCCACCGCCAACACTTCGGTGGCCATCAACCAGCCGCACTGGCGGGCCAGTTGCTCGGCGTCGGCGCAACCGGCAATCGCCCGCATGGCCGGCAGCTTCACAAAGCCCTGTCGCAAGCGCTGAACGCGACCGCCTTCCTGGTCCACCGCCAGCAGCAGATCGGGACGCACCGCGCGAATGGACTCGCACAGCTCACGGACCTGGCGCGGGTTCTCGATATTGCGGGCAAAGATGATCAGGCCGCCCACCTCGGGCTGGCGCAGCAACTGGCGGTCTTCGGCGGTCAGCCAGGTACCGGCGATGTCCACCATCAGGGAGCCATACAGGGGAGTCGTCACAACGCGTATTCCTTGAATAGAAGCTTCACGCCCATGGGACATTGGTGTAACCCAGAGTTCCGGGCCGTGGGCGGTTATCTCGAAGGACGCTAGCTTAGGGGCAGCCAGGAGCCGTGGGCAAGCGATGCCCCCGACTCAAGGCTTGATGATGGGCGGGCTTTTGTGGCGAGGAATGAGCTGCGCAGAGGCGAGGCGCGGATCGGTCACGCCACTCTCCGAGCGCATGCCGGCGGCCAGGAACGGCACCATCAGGCGCATCACCTGCTCGATGGAGGTGTCCACGCCAAAGTCGCTTTCGGCCATGGCGCGCAACGCCTTGATGCCGGACATGCTGAACGCCGCCGCCCCGAGCATGAAGTGCACGCGCCAGAACAGCTCCAGCGGCGGAATACCAGGAGCGGCCTCATGGACCAGGAACATGTAGCGGCGGAATACCTTGCCGTAGACCTCTTCGAGGTACTTACGCAGGTGCCCCTGGCTCTGGCTGAATGCCAGGCCCAGTAAACGCATGAAGATCGACAGATCGTTGCCACTGCGCGGCTTGACCGCCAGGGCCTGCTCGACCAGAAGCTCGAGCAGCTCTTCAAGGCTGAAGGTGACGCCCGGCTTGCTCTGGCGCTTGTCCAGCTCACGCTCCAGGCTGGTGCAGAATGGCCCGAGAAAACGCGAGAACACCGCCTGGATCAGGGCCTTCTTGGAGCCGAAGTGATAATTGACGGCGGCCAGGTTGACCAGGGCCTTGCTGGTAATCAGGCGCAGCGACGTTTCGGCAAAGCCCTTCTCCGCGAACAACTGCTCCGCAGCGTCGAGAATGCGTTCAACGGTTTCCGATTGCGCCATAACATCCACCAGACAAACAAGTGTTTGAAACATACGTTTCAGCGCATGCTACTGTCAAGCCGCGCAAGGCGTATTCTGGATGCTCAGTCATCATTTGGCGATAGCGTCGCACGCAACCCGGCTCCCGGTTGCGCTATGCCGACAACCGATCATCCGCTGCTTGCCGATAAATCCAGGTGGTACGCATCAAGCGATTGCCAAGCACGCCTTACTGTATATAATCCCAGTCACTGTATAAAAAGCCAGAGCGCCTCACATGATCAAGCTGACGCCCCGCCAAGGTGAAATTCTCGCCTTCATCAAGCAGTGCCTGGAAGACAATGGCTATCCCCCGACCCGCGCGGAAATCGCGCAAGCCTTGGGCTTCAAATCGCCCAACGCCGCCGAGGAACACCTCAAGGCCCTGGCACGCAAGGGCGCCATTGAAATGACTCCAGGCGCCTCGCGCGGCATTCGCATTCCGGGCTTCGAGCCCAATCAGCAGGAGGAGGAAGACGGCCTGCCGGTCATTGGCCGCGTCGCCGCCGGCGCGCCAATCCTCGCGCAGCAGCATATAGAGGAAGCCTGCCGGATCAACCCGGACTTCTTCCGCCCCAAAGCCGATTACCTTCTGCGCGTGCGCGGCATGAGCATGAAGGATATCGGCATCATCGATGGCGACCTGCTGGCAGTGCACACCACCAGCGAGGCGCGTAACGGCCAGGTGGTGGTAGCACGTATCGACGATGAAGTGACGGTCAAGCGCTTCAAGCGTGAAGGCAACACCGTGTGGCTGCTGGCGGAAAACCCGGAGTTCGCCCCGATCAAGGTGAATCTGGAAGAGCAGGATCTGGTCATTGAAGGTTTAAGTGTCGGCGTCATCCGCCGCTAATTGGAGGCGTCATGCAGTTCCCCCAGTCGTTGAGCCGTAACCAGCTGCCCCTGTTCGATGCCTTTCTGGCCTCGACCCTCGCAGCCGTAGAAGAACCGGCAAGCCAGGAAACCACCTTCAGCGAAGTGTCGCTGCGTGGTGCAGCCGGCCATTGTCTGACGCTACTGGCGCCCATGCTGCGGGAACTGAGCGAAAAGGATGACGAACGCTGGCTGACTTTGATCGCCCCGCCCGCCAGCCTGACCCAGAACTGGCTACGCGAGGCCGGCCTGAACCGCGAACGTATCCTGCTGCTGCAGCCGCGCCGCAACCAGAGTGCGCTGCAGCTGGCCGAGGAAGCGTTGAAGCTTGGCCGCAGCCACACCGTGGTGAGCTGGCTGCATCCCCTGCCCTCGCACGCCCGCCAGCAACTGGAAACAGCGGCACGTACCGGCAAAGCGCAGAGCCTGAATATCAGCCTGGGTTGAAATCTGGCGGCGTAACGATCGACTAGATAAACAAAAGGCCAGCACATCTGCTGGCCTTTTGTTTATCTGGGCTCGCTCAGGCCAATGCCTGTCAATGAAGTACCCGCGGCTGTTCGTCTTCTTCGTGCTCGAAATCGCCTTCGGCCATTCGACCTGCCATCTGCACACCGACGTTGAGCATCGCCTTGGCGACCTCCACGTGCTGACCCTGCAGGAAGGCCTTGGCATCTTCCGAGAAATCCAGCACCACCAGCGCTTCCTCATCGTCGGCTCGACGCAGGGCAATACGCCCATCGGGCAGTTCGACGATCTCAAGGAAGGATGTAGGCATGACTCGGATTCTCCACGAAGGGCAGTACCTCAAGGAGGCGTGCCGCAAAAGGCCGTACAGTGTAACAGCCAGTCCGCCCGATGGCTTGGCGAAAAACCTGCCAGATGCCAACGGACTTTCAATCAGCGACAGGCGGTGCTCACCACTCGCTCAGGCCTTCACGAAAACGCTGGGCAAGGGCTTTGAGTTCCTGCCGCCAGTTTTCCAGGGTTTCACGCGCCAGCTGTGGCGCCTGCTCATCGACGCTCACCGCCTGGATCAACGCCGAAGCGCCGGGCTCGCCTTTCAGCTCACGTGGCGGGCGCGGCGGCTTGAACAGCTCGGCGTGTGCGGCCAGCAACTGCCCCAGCCAAGCGTCACGATTTGCCGCCAGCTCGACCAGCTCAGCCAGCTCGGGGCTCGGCGCGCCATCGAGGTTCTGCCGGTCCAGCAGCACCTCGGCACGCGCGGCGCTGCTGTTGGGCAAGCGATAAAAACCGGCGATCTCATGGCACAGCCCGAGCAGCGCGCCGTACAGATGAAACAGCGTGGCTTCGCGCTCGGCCTGCACCAATGCCTGAGCATTCATCGCCCGGCCTTCCTCAGCCTTGCGCCAGGATTCCAGAGACAGCCCGGCATAGAAGATCTTCTGATTGGTGCGGGTATACAGCTCGCCAGCCATTTGCATTCTCCAGATGGCGCCGGGCGCACGCCGCGAGGGGGCACCCGGTACGGATCAACGCTTGTCTTCGACCTTCCACTTGCCGCCGTCGAAGAACGCCTTCCAGCCGGTGGGCTTGCCATCGACTTCGGTCTGCACGTACTGCTCCTTGGTCTTGCGGCTGTAGCGGATGACCGCTGCGCGGCCTTCCGGATCCTTGGCCGGCGCATCGATCAGGAAGTGGTACTTCGGATCGATTTCGTCCTTATGCGGCAACAGCTCGAGCACCAGCGGCGCACGGGTTTCGCGGTTCTTAGGGAACTGGCTGGCAGCCAGGAACAGCCCCGAGGCGCCGTCGCGCAGCACGTAGGTATCGTCGACCTTCTCGCACTTGAGCTCCGGCATCTTCACCGCGTCCATCTTGGGTGGCGCAGGCTCGCCGTTGCGCAGCAGTTTGCGGGTGTTCTTGCACTCACTGTTGGTGCAGCCGAAGAACTTGCCGAAGCGACCGGTCTTGAGCTGCATCTGGCTGCCGCACTTGTCGCACTCCAGACTCGGGCCTTCGTAACCCTTGATGCGGAACTGGCCCTGCTCGATTTCGTAACCCGCGCAATCCGGGTTATTGCCGCAGATATGCAGCTTGCGGGTTTCATCCAGCAGGTAGGCGTCCATCGCCGTGGCGCAGATCGGGCAGCGATGCTTACCCAGCAGCACGCGCGATTCGGATTCGCCTTCGTCATCGGCAGCGATCTCGTCGCCCGGCACCAGGTTGATGGTCGCCTTGCAGCGCTCTTTCGGCGGCAGGGCGTAGCCCGAGCAGCCGAGGAACACGCCGGTGGACGCGGTACGAATCATCATCGGCCGGCCACATTCGCGGCACGGAATGTCGGTCAGGGTCGGCGTGTTGGCACGCATGCCATTGTCGCCGTCGGCCGCCACTTCGAGCTTTTTCTTGAAGTCGCCGTAGAACTCGTCGAGCAGGTGCTTCCACTCGCGCTCGCCCTGGGCGACGTCATCGAGGTTCTCTTCCATGCCGGCGGTGAAGCCGTAGTCCATCAGGTCGGAAAAGCTCTCGCTGAGGCGTTCGGTGACGATGTCGCCCATCTTCTCGGAATAGAAGCGGCGATTGTGCAGCGCCACGTAGCCGCGGTCCTGGATGGTGGAAATGATCGCCGCGTAGGTCGACGGGCGGCCGATGCCGCGCTTTTCCATTTCCTTGACCAGGCTGGCTTCCGAATAGCGCGCCGGCGGCTTGGTGAAGTGCTGGCTAGGATCGAGCTTGATCAGCTTGAGCGACTCGCTTTCCTTCATTTCCGGCAGTACGGCGTCGTCGCCCGGCTTGCTCAGCTGCGGCTGGGCACGGGTGTAACCGTCGAACTTGAGGATGCGGCCCTTGGCACGCAGCTCGAACTGTGCGGCGTTGACGGTCACGGTGGTCGACAGGTACTCGGCCGGAGGCATCTGGCAGGCCACGAACTGGCGCCAGATCAGCTCGTACAGACGCTCGGCATCACGTTCCATGCCCGACAGCTGGGTCGGACGCAGGTTGACGTCAGAAGGACGAATCGCTTCGTGCGCCTCCTGGGCGCCTTCCTTGCTGGAGTAGAAGTTGGGCTTCTCCGGCAGGTATTTCTTGCCGTACTCCTTGTCGATGAAGCCGCGCACCATCTCGATGGCGTCGGCCGACAGGTTGGTGGAGTCGGTACGCATATAGGTGATGTAGCCGGCCTCGTAGAGACGCTGGGCCATCATCATGGTCTTCTTCACCCCGAAGCCCAGGCGCGTGCTGGCGGCCTGCTGCAGGGTGGAAGTGATGAACGGCGCAGTCGGCTTGCTGCTGGTCGGTTTGTCCTCGCGCTTGGCGACGCTGTAGCTCGACGCCTTGAGGGTCGCCAGCGCGGCCATGGCCTGGGCTTCGTTCAGCGGTTTGAAGGCGGCGCCGTTCTCACGAACCACTTCGAAGCGCACCTGGGCATCCTTGGCGGTACCCAGGTCGGCGTGCACTTCCCAGTATTCTTCAGGCACGAAGGCGCGGATTTCCTTCTCGCGCTCGACCACCAGCTTCACGGCTACCGACTGCACACGACCGGCCGACAGGCCACGGGCGATCTTCGCCCACAGTAGCGGAGAAACCATGTAGCCCACCACGCGATCCAGGAAGCGGCGCGCCTGCTGAGCGTTGACACGGTTGATGTCCAGCTCACCCGGGGCGGAGAACGCCTCCTGGATGGCCTTCTTGGTGATCTCGTTGAACACCACGCGTTTGTAGCGGCTGTCATCGCCACCGATGGATTCGCGCAGGTGCCAGGCGATGGCCTCCCCCTCTCTATCCAAGTCGGTCGCGAGATAGATGGTGTCGGCTTCCTTGGCCAAGCGGCGCAGTTCCTCGACCACCTTCTCCTTGCCAGGCAGGATTTCGTATTTGGCTTTCCAGCCGTGCTCCGGGTCGACGCCCATGCGCGCGAACAGCTGGCGTTTGGCCTTTTCCTTCGGCGACAGCGCCGGCGCTTCGCCTGCTGCTGCCTTGCCGCGCTTGGCAGGTTCCTTGGTAGCCGCCCCGCCGCTGGTGGGCAGGTCGCGGATATGGCCGATGCTCGACTTCACCACGTACTGGCTGCCCAGGTACTTGTTGATGGTCTTGGCCTTGGCCGGGGATTCCACGATGACCAGCGATTTACCCATGGATTGGAAAATTCCTGAAATTCGGTAAGTGAAGGCGACAGACGCCTGAAAACACTGTTGGGCGTATCGAGCCGACGTTTATCACGTCGACGATGAAGGCGCCCGCTCGAGGGAGCGAACGCAAAAAGCGTGGTGCTGCCGCAGCCCGGAGTGGTGCTTTTGCACATCTCCGATGGCCCTGCGCTCAGCTTTGGCCCCGCTATATATAGTGGCGGTCAAGGCAAGGTCAAGGGCGAGCGCTTTTCGCAGTGCCCTCAGGGGCGACTGAAAAGGCTCGCTTCGGCCTCGACCAAAGCAAAGCGCGGAACCTGCTCGCCGTCCAGTTCCACCTGGCTGGTGAACATCGACAGCGGTCGTACCCACAAGCCGTATTCTCCATACAGCGCCTGGTAGACCACGACTTCCTCTTCCGTCTCCGAATGCCTGGCCACACCCAGCACGCGGTACTCGGGACCTTTGTAATGACGGTAGAGACCGGGTTGCAGCGACATCATTCAATTTCCTGGAAAGTTTTTCGTCCGATACAAAGGAACGACCTCGACAATTGCCCGACGGTTCGCCCTGCTTGGCCTCCACGATTGGCGGAGCACCAAAAAACAAAAACCGGGGCAGAAGCCCCGGTTGTGCAACCTGTACAGCGGACTCGAAGAACTGCCGCGCTACCTTATATAGCGCAGCAGCCCTGGCGAATCGTCAGATGCGCTCGAACACCGTGGTAATGCCCTGGCCCAGGCCAACGCACATGGTCGCCACGCCAAAGGTGCCGTTGTTCTGCTTCATCACGTTCAGCAGGGTACCGGAGATACGCGCCCCGGAACAACCGAACGGGTGCCCCAGCGCGATGGCGCCGCCGTGCAGGTTGACCTTCTCTTCCATCTTGTCGAGCAGTTTGAGGTCCTTGAGCACAGGCAGGGCCTGGGCGGCGAAGGCTTCGTTGAGCTCGACGAAATCGATGTCGTCGATGGTCAGGCCGGCGCGCTTGAGCGCTTTTTGGGTAGACGGCACCGGGCCGTAGCCCATGATCGCCGGATCGACACCGGCCACGGCCATGGCACGCACCACGGCCATCGGCTGAATACCCAGATCCTGAGCACGCTGGGCGCTCATGACGATCATGCAGGAAGCGCCATCGGTGATCTGCGAGGAAGTACCCGCAGTGACGGTGCCGCCCTTGGGATTGAACGCCGGCTTGAGGTTGGCCAGGCTTTCCAGGGTAGTTTCCGGGCGAATGGTTTCGTCGTAGTCGAAGACCTTAAGGAAGCCGTTCTCGTCATAGCCCTGCATCGGGATGATCTCGTCCTTGAACTTGCCTTCCACCGTGGCCTTGTGGGCCAACTGGTGGGAGCGCACGCCAAACTTGTCCTGGGCCTCGCGGCTGATGTTGTGCATCTTGCCCAGCATCTCGGCGGTCAGGCCCATCATGCCGGACGCCTTGGCGGCGTACAGCGACAGGTGTGGGTTCGGGTCGACGCCATGCATCATGCCGACGTGGCCCATGTGCTCGACGCCGCCGACCACGAATACATCGCCGTTACCGGTCTGGATCGCTTGTACGGCGGTGTGCAGCGCGCTCATCGACGAGCCGCACAGACGGCTGACGGTCTGCCCGGCACTGGTGTGCGGAATCTGGGTCATCAACGAGGCCATGCGTGCGATGTTCCAGCCCTGCTCGAGGGTCTGGTTGACGCAGCCCCAGATCACGTCTTCGACTTCCTTGGGGTCAACCTTGCTGTTGCGTTCCAGCAGTTTGCTGATCAGTTGCGCCGACATGGTTTCAGCACGGGTATTACGGTGCATGCCGCCCTTGGAACGACCCATCGGGGTCCGGCCGAAGTCGACGATGACTGCATCTCTTGGATTCAGGCTCATAAATTCACTCTCGCTCCAATCGTTGCGCGATTAACCGAAGAAGGCCTGGCCGTTTTTGGCCATTTCACGCAGTTTCTCGGTCGGCTTGTACAGCGCGCCCAGATCGGCGTACTTGTCGGCCAGGGCCACGAATTCGGCAACCCCGACGCTGTCGATGTAACGCAGCGCACCACCGCGGAAGGGCGGGAAGCCGATGCCGTAAACCAGGCCCATGTCGGCCTCGGCGGCGGTCTCGACGATGCCGTCTTCCAGGCAGCGCACGGTTTCCAGGCACAGCGGGATCATCATGATGTTGACGATGTCCTCGTCGCTCAGCTCACGCTGCTCCTTGACGATCGATTTGAGCAGCTCGTAGGCCTCCGGATCGCTGACCTTCTTCGGCTTGCCGCGCTTGTCGGTCTCGTAAGCGTAAAAGCCCTTGCCGTTCTTCTGGCCCAGGCGGTTGGCGTCGTACATCACGTCGACCGCGGTACGGCCGTCGACGGCCATGCGATCCGGGAAGCCTTCGGCCATCACGTCACGGCCGTGGTGGCCGGTGTCGATGCCGACCACGTCGGACAGGTACGCCGGGCCCATGGGCCAGCCGAACTTCTCCATGACCTTGTCGATACGCGCGAAGTCGACGCCGAAGCTCAGCAGCGTGGCGAAACCGCCGAAGTACGGGAACAGGATGCGGTTGACCAGAAAGCCCGGGCAGTCGTTGACCACGATCGGGTTCTTGCCCATCTTCTTGGCGTAAGCCACGGTGGTGGCCACCGCCTCGTCACTGGACTTCTCGCCGCGGATCACTTCGACCAGCGGCATCATGTGCACCGGGTTGAAGAAGTGCATGCCGACGAAGTTTTCCGGGTGCTTGAGGGCCTTGGCCAACAGACTGATGGAGATGGTCGAGGTGTTGGACGCCAGGATGGTGCCCTCCTTGACCGCGCCTTCGACCTCGGCCAGCACGGCCTGCTTGACCTTGGGGTTCTCGACCACGGCTTCGACGACAATGTCGACGTGGCCAAAGTCGCCGTAGGACATGGTCGGGCGAATGGCGCTCAGCGATTCGGCCATCTGCGCGGTGGTCATGCGGCCTTTCTCGACGCGCTTGGCTAGCAGCTTGGAAGCCTCGCCCAAGCCCATCTTGATGCCTTCCTCGCGGATATCCTTCATCAAGATCGGCGTGCCCTTGGAAGCCGACTGGTAGGCGATGCCGCCACCCATGATGCCGGCGCCCAATACGGCAGCCAGCTTCACGTCCTTGGCGATGGCGTCGTGAGCCTTGGCCTTTTTCTTGAGCTCCTGATCGTTGAGAAACAGGCCGATCAGGCTCTTGGCGACAGAAGTCTTGGCCAGCTTGGCGAAACCGGCGGCTTCGACTTCAAGCGCCTTGTCACGGCCGAAGTTGGCGGCCTTCTGGATGGTCTTGATTGCTTCGACCGGCGCCGGGTAGTTCGGGCCAGCCTGGCCGGCCACGAAGCCCTTGGCGGTTTCGAAGGCCATCATCTGCTCGATGGCGTTGAGCTTGAGTTTCTCGAGCTTGGGCTGACGCTTGGCCTTGTGGTCGAGCTCGCCAGAGATGGCGCGCTTGATCAGGTCCAGGGCAGCGGCCTGCAGCTTGTCGGCGGCGACCACGGCGTCGACCGCGCCGACCTTGAGGGCTTCTTCGGCACGGTTTTCCTTGCCGGAGGCGATCCACTCGACCGCGTTGTCGGTACCGATCAGGCGCGGCAGACGTACGGTGCCGCCAAAGCCTGGGTAGATGCCCAGTTTGACTTCCGGCAGGCCGATCTTGGCACCTTCGGCCATGACCCGGTAGTCGGCAGCCAGGCACATTTCCAGACCGCCACCCAGGGCGATGCCATTGATGGCGACTACGGTGGGCACGTTCAGGTCTTCGAAATCGCTGAAGATCTTGTTGGCTTCCAGGCCGCTGGAAACCAGCTGCTCTTCGGGCAGCTTGAAGTTGTCGACGAACTCGGTGATGTCGGCGCCGACGATGAACACGTCCTTGCCGCTGCTGACGATAACGCCCTTGATCGAGGCATCGGCCTTGATCGCATCGACGCTCTGGCGCAGCTCGCTCAGGGTCAGACGATTGAACTTGTTGACGGACTCACCCTTGAGGTCGAACTTGAGTTCGACGATGCCGCTTTCAAGAGCCTTAACCGTGATGGCTTTACCTTCGTAAATCATCAACTGATCTCCACGCTAAGGGAATCTGAACAGTACACACCGGAGCCAACCGGCCAATTCACGCTACGAACAACGTAGACGAAAAAGGGCTACCCGCCGATGCGATAGTCGGACTGGATTGGGCATTTGCGAAGAGGCAAACACTCAATTCATACGCCCGTTTGATTTGGGTGAGCACACCTTCAGGCAAAAGCCTGCGATTGTCAATTGGCGTTATGTAGCCGCATACAGCTGGCACTACGCAGACCATACAGTCAGTTTGAGGGCAGACGAAAAGCCGATCAGTCGCGTCGATAATCCATCATTCGAGAGGCATGGATCGCCTCTGTGCAAGCGCTAGCCAAAACCCTCGACCGCGGGTAGAGTCGCGCCCATTCGGCTGCCACCGAAGCCAAAAACAACAAGAACGACACGATGACACCGAGGTATCCGCATGCCAGCCCAATTGCGTGCCTTCTCTCTGCATACCCTCCTGCTCGGCGCTCTGGCGCTGCACGCTTCCAACCTCTTCGCCAGCACCGCCGACGACTTCCAGCACCTGCAGGACTTCCACCTCGCCACTCAGAAAAGCCTGGCCGACTTCTACATGTACAACAGCATGGAAGGCGACCAGCGTTACGCGAAGATGATCGAGGCGTCGCGCCAACAGGCCCGCGAACAGCTCAGCAAACTGTCCAGCCTGCAGGACGTGGGCGCCGCACGCCTGCAGACGCAGCTGCAGGAACAGTGGCAGCTTTACGACGCCGAGCTGAAGAGCCTGATGAGCGTCATGCAGAAACAGGGTTACACAGATTTGCAGCCGGTGGCGGACATGGCGACGCGCAACCGCCAGGTACTGGAAACCGCCCAGGCGCTTTACGAGGCGCTGCAACGTATGGACGGCAGCGCCATCAGCGCACAGATGGCCGCCACCCGCGAGCTCAGCGTGCTGATGCAGAGCATCGCGGTGAACTACGCGGCGCGCAGCGCCTCGGTGGGCGCAAGCTTCTCGGGTGACAGCAGCGAGCGGCCTATCGAAGACCTGGTGAGCGACTTCTCCGCACGCCTGAACGCACTGCGCAACCAGCAGGCCAACAGCGCGGCGATCAATACCGCGCTCGACGGCGTGGCGATCAAGTGGCGTTACATCGAAGGTTCGCTGCGCAATTACAACGAAAAGAGCGTGCCATTTCTGGTCAACAAGTACTCGGACAGCATCATTCGCAGCCTGGCGGATGTCGACGCGCTCTACGCGCAGTCAGGCAGCCAGTCGTGATTTTGCGCGGCGAGCAGACGTACGACTCAGGCGTTGGATTTGAGAAATGCGGCGATTGCCGTCAGGGAATCGGGCTGGCCACGTTCACCCCAGCACAGCGCGATCATCTGCGGTGTGGCTTCGGCCTTGTAAACATCGGCCGGCAAGCTGGCGAGCTGCTCGGCCAGCGCCGCATCGGCGCAGGGCTCCTGCCACTTGTTCAGCCACTGACCCGGCTCGCGTTGCCAATAGCACCAGCTGTCCTGGCGCCCGCGGGGCCGCGGATGGTGGTACTGCGGGCACGGATTGGGCGGTGTCTTGCCCAGCCAGTACGGCCACTCCTCGCGGGCCAGCTGCATCGCCAAACCGAGGCGACGGGCCTGCAGGCGTACGTCCATCTGGCCCCGCTGACGCCGCGACGGCACCAGCCAGACCAGCGGACTAAGGGCTAAGACCAGCAGGGCCAGAACGATCCATCCCGTCATAATTTCTATCTCGACTGCGCAACCTGTGGTAAATGCTCAAACCAGCCATACTTGAAATCACTGGTCACCCTTGTAAGGAGACAACCCCATGTCCTACCAGCACATTCTGGTCGCCGTCGATCTGACCGAGGAGTGCGACCCGGTAATGAAGCGCGCCCAGGCGCTGGCCAGCAGCACTCAGGCCAAGCTATCCGTGGTGCATATCGTCGAACCGATGGCCATGGCCTTTGGCGGTGACGTACCGATGGACCTGTCGATGCTGCAACAGCAGCAGTTCGAACAGGCCAAGGAGCGCCTCGACGCCTTTGCCATCAAATACCCGCAGCTCAGCGCCGAAAGCCGCCACTTGGCCTACGGTCAGCCGCGCCAGGAGATTCACCGCCTGGCCGCCGAACAGCACTGCGACCTGATCATCGTCGGCAGCCACGGCCGCCATGGCCTGGCCCTGCTGCTGGGGTCCACCGCCAACGACGTGCTGCATGGCGCACCGTGCGACGTACTGGCCGTCAGTCTCAAGAAACCTTCGGCCTGATCAGCCCTGACGAACGACGCCGGGTACCCGCCCGGCGTCGTCGTATTCGATCATCCCGGCGCGGCGCCCTCACCTGTTAGCCTTCCAGCTCAGCCCAACGCTCGACCAGGCGATCCAGTTCTTCCTGTTGAGCCTGTAGTTGCGCCAGAACGGCGGCGGTCTGCTCGGCCGGCTGCTGGTAGAAGGCCGGATCGGCGATCTTGGCCTCCAGCGCGGCAATTGCCTGCTCGGCGGCGTCGATCATCTCAGGCATGGCGTCCAGCTCACGCTGGTGCTTGTAGCTGAGCTTCTTCTTGGCCGCTGGTGCAGCCGCGGCAGCCTCGGCGACCGGTGCTTCGGCGACCGGCGCTTCGACGATGGCCGAACCCAGTTCGGCCTTGCCCGACTTGCTCTCACCCACACCGAGCAAGCGCGGTGAGCCGCCCTGACGCAGCCAGTCCTGATAACCGCCAACGTACTCGCGGACCTTGCCTTCACCTTCGAAGACCAGGGTGCTGGTCACCACGTTGTCGAGGAAGGCCCGGTCGTGGCTGACCATCAGCACGGTGCCCTTGAAGTTGGAGAGCACCTCTTCGAGCAGCTCCAGAGTTTCCACGTCCAGATCGTTGGTCGGCTCGTCGAGCACCAGCAGGTTGGCGGGCTTGCTGAAAAGCTTGGCCAGCAGCAGGCGCGCGCGCTCACCACCGGACAGCGCCTTGACTGGCGTACGGGCACGCTGCGGGCTGAACAGGAAGTCGCCCAGGTAGCTCAGCACGTGACGGTTCTGGCTGTCGATCTCGATGAAATCGCGGCCTTCGGAAATATTGTCGATGACGGTCTTTTCCACATCGAGCTGGTGACGCAACTGGTCGAAGTAGGCCACCTCGATCTTGGTGCCCTGCTCCACCTTGCCGGCGGTCGGCTGCAGGCCATCGAGCATCAGCTTGAGCAGCGTGGTCTTGCCGGTACCGTTAGCGCCGAGCAGGCCGATGCGGTCGCCGCGCTGCAGCACCATGGAAAAATCCTTGATCAGCAGTGGGCCGCCCGGATGGGCGAAGCTGACGTTTTCCAGCACCATCACCTGCTTGCCGGACTTATCCGCCACATCCAGCTGAATATTGGCCTTGCCGGTGCGCTCACGGCGCTCACTGCGTTCGACGCGCAATGCCTTGAGGGCGCGCACGCGGCCTTCATTACGGGTACGGCGGGCTTTGATGCCCTGACGGATCCACACTTCTTCCTGGGCCAGTTTCTTGTCGAACAGCGCGTTGGCGGTTTCCTCGGCGGCCAGCGCGGCCTCCTTGTGCACCAGGAAACTGGCGTAATCACCGTTCCAGTCGATCAGGCCACCGCGGTCCAGTTCCAGAATGCGCGTGGCCAGGCTCTGCAGGAAGGCACGGTCGTGGGTGATGAACAGCACGGCGCCCTGGAAGTCCTTGATAGCCTCTTCGAGCCAGGCGATGGCGCCGATATCCAGGTGGTTGGTCGGCTCGTCGAGCAGCAGCAGATCAGGCTCGCTGACCAGCGCCTGGGCCAATAGCACGCGGCGGCGCCAGCCACCAGACAGTTCGGCCAAGGTCTTGTCGGCCGGTAGTTGCAGGCGGCTCAGGGTGCTGTCAACCAGTTGCTGCAGGCGCCAGCCGTCCTTCGCTTCCAACTCTTGCTGCACGTGCATGAGCTTGTTGAGGTCTTCTTCGGTCACGCAGTTCTGCGCCAGATGATGGTACTGGGCGAGCAGATCACCCACGCCATCGAGGCCCTGGGCGACCACGTCGAATACCGTGCGGCCATCGGCGACCGGCAGTTCCTGAGGCAGCTCGCCGATCTTCAGGCCCGGCGCCCGCCAGATGGCGCCATCGTCGGGCTTCTGCTGGTCGTTGACCAGCTTGAGCATGCTCGACTTGCCGGTGCCGTTACGGCCGATGATGCACACCCGCTCACCGCGGGCGATCTGCCAAGACACCTTGTCCAGCAGCGGCATGGCGCCAAAGGCCAGGGATACATCGGTGAACTTGAGCAGGGTCATCAGGGTTGCCTCGACAATACGAAAGTGGTGGGCGAAAGCCTGGATGCGCTGCAAAGGCTCGCCGCTACCGACCACGAAACTGATCCGGCTGGCGTGCGCCAGCCAAAAACGGGCGCGTATTCTAACCGAGAAGGCCGACGCCGTCTTTGAGCCTCCGTGCCGATCATCGACGTGACATAAACAGACATGCGCCAGCTACCGGCGGCCCTTTCGCGGCACGCTGGCAAAAGGCTAAGCTAGCGACCGTTGCCGCCCGCCGCGCCTGACGATGCCCCCATCGCCGTGGCACACACCGGCAACCGCCCCCTGGGCCTGTCAGGCGACCAGCATCGGTCCGGTCGCGCCCGCTCACGAATGACCCCGGAAGTGCCATGCGCTGTCGTTTGCCCAGTCTGTTGTCCTGCCTGCTCCTTTGCGCCGCCATCTCCCCGCTCAGCCAGGCCGCGAGCCTGCAGCAGCAGCGCCAGTACTACGACGAGGCCAAGGCGGCGCTCGCCAAGGGCGACAAGGGACCTTACGAACGCTACGCCAGCGCCCTGCGCGACTACCCGCTGACGCCTTACCTGGCCTATGACGAGCTGACCGCGCGCCTGAAGTGGGCGAGCAACCAGGAAATCGAAGCCTTTCTCGCCGCCCACGGCGACCTGCCCCAGGCCAGCTGGATGAAATTGCGCTGGTTGCGCTGGCTCGCCGAGCGCGGCGAATGGCAGACCTTCGCCAAGTACTACGACCCGGGGCTCAACTTCACCGAACTGGACTGCCTCAATGGCCAGCGCCAGCTTGCCCAGGGCCAGACTGCCGAAGGCTACGCCACCGCCGAGAAGCTCTGGCTGGTCGGCAAATCCCAGCCCGAAGCCTGTGACCGCCTGTTCGACCGCTGGGCCGCCGAAGGCCAGCTGACCGAACAGCGCCGCTGGCAGCGCGCCAAGCTGGCCGCCGAAGCGCGCAACTACAGCCTGGCGACCTTCCTGAGCAAGGACCTGCCGACTCTGAGCAACCACGGCAAACTGCTCGTAGAAGTCGCCCAAAAGCCGCAGATGCTGACCCAGACCGCCCGCTTCACCCCGGCTGACGACGCCATGGGCGATGTGGTCAGCCTTGGCCTGCGGCGCCTCGCTCGCCAGGATCCGGAGCAGGCCCTGAGCCTGCTTGAAGGCTACTCGCAGCGCATGCGTTTCTCCGACCAAGAAAAGGTCGCCATCGCCAACGAGATCGGCCTGACCCTGGCGCGCCGTTTCGACCCGCGCGCCCTCGACGTGATGGCCAAGTACGATCCCAACCTGCGTGACGATACCGTCAGCGAATGGCGCGCCCGCCTGCTGCTGCGCCTGGGCCGCTGGGACGAAGCCTACAAACTGATCAGCCGCATGCCACCGTCCCTGGCCACCACCAACCGCTGGCGCTACTGGCAGGCGCGCAGCCTGCAATTGGCGCAACCCAACAGCAAGGCTGCCCAGCCGCTGTTCCACGAGCTGGCCAAGGAGCGCGACTTCTACGGTTTCATGGCGGCCGATCAGGTCAAAGAACCCTATTTCCTGAAGAACGCGCCGCTGCAGCTGAGTCCTGCCGTGATCAAGAAAGTACGCAATGCCCCCGGCATCCGACGTGCCATGGAATTCCACGACCGCGGCCAGGTAGTCGAAGGGCGCCGCGAGTGGTACCACGCCAGCCGCCATTTCGACCGCGACGAACTGGTCGCCCAGGCGCGGCTGGCCTATGACATGCAGTGGTACTTCCCGGCAATCCGCACCATCAGCCAGGCGAAATACTGGGACGATCTGGATATCCGCTTCCCCATGGCACATCGCGATTCGCTGACCAGCGAGGCCAAGAAACGTGGCCTGCATTCAAGCTGGGTTTTCGCCATCACCCGCCAGGAAAGTGGCTTCATGGCTGATGCCAAGTCTCACGTCGGCGCCATGGGTCTGATGCAGGTGATGCCGGCCACCGCCAAGGAGACCGCACGCAAGTTCGGCATCCCCCTGAGCAACCCGAACAATGCGCTGCTGCCCAGCGTCAACATCCAGCTGGGCGCCGCCTATCTGAGCCAGATCTACGGCCAGTTCAACGGCAACCGGGTGCTGGCCTCGGCCGCCTATAACGCAGGCCCGGGCCGTGTGCGCCAGTGGCTGCGCGGCGCCGATCACTTGTCCTACGATGTGTGGGTGGAGAACATTCCGTTCAACGAGACCCGCCAGTACGTGCAGAACGTGCTGTCCTACGCGGTGATCTACGGCGACAAGCTCAACGCGCCCCAGCCGCTGGTTGGCTGGCATGAGCGCTTCTTCGAGGGTCAATGAACATCAGCCAAAATGCTGAGCTCCGGTTCTGTCACCCTGGCCTCCACTGACTGAAACCACAAACCCGACAACAGCCGCTGCAGGGCAAGCCTGCAGCGGATCGTACGCAGAACAGCCTGCTTGGCTGAGCCCTGTGACTGCCTCCAGTCTCTCCAGCTAGGTAGCTGACAGCCTCCAGCATCCTCCCTTCTCGCTCGGCATCCGCAGCGCTCTGGCGCAGTGATCCGCAACCTCCAAGGCTCGATCAGCCGCCTGTGGGTAACGTAGTTGACTCACGCAGGGAACCAGTTTGCCGCCCAAACCACCCAGCGATATGGCTTTCTCACTGGAGAAGGCGGCTGATTACTGCCCCAGCCCTCCAACTGCGCGCAAGGAGCTAGGCCATTTCAGCCCAAAGCACATAACAACGATGAAACAGCAACATCACTGACTGCCCTGCTACGCGGCTTGATGCCTTGTATGTCATAAAGAAAAGAGGATTTGTTATGGATGGAGTTTCGCGCGGTACCCCTGCATTACCAGCTGTATCGCATACCCAGGTCGGAAATGACTCTCGCGCCGAGGGCCGCCGAGCAACCGAGATAAGTGCAGCACAGCGCCAAGCACAGAACCAGCGTGAGATACATGAACACCTGGACGGTATGTTCCAGAAATATCGCAAACCCACCACGTTGCCACCAGGCGCTAGCGCGCAAGATCATGCGAAAGTCGCCGAGCACAATAGAAAGATCGACGCTCTGGTGAGCTCCCGAGCCGAGCTGCTGGCGAGTGAAGGCGAAGATCTCGATTCAGTTCGCAGAACGCTGGATAACGCCCATTCACTCGACAGCAAGTCGACGTCAGGCTCTTCATTGGTCGCAGGATTGCCGTTCGCCTTGGTTGCGATTGCTCAGCATCTCTACCCCAACCTGGTGGAGGCCCCTGCCAAGATGTTGACCAGCCTTGCTGGCACCACTTCCCCAGTTGCCGAAGCGGCAGCTCAAGGCCTGGTTGCTGCTCTAGAAGCGGTCGCGATCGATCAGGTATCCACCGCCGCTCAGAATGAAATGAACAAGGACTTGCTGTTTTTCAAAGCACCTGAGGACAACTTGCACGATGTCATGGTGGAGGCGTTGAAAGACAAGGAGCCAGGATGGTTGACACAGTCCGGTACTGGCGCCGCGGAAATGCAAACCTTCAGTGTGCGTAATGTGTTGCGTAACGGCCTTGACATACACCTCTCTTCTCAGGCGAATCAGCCCGGTCTTCGGCCGGAAGCGCAAGCGGCAGCGACAACCAAGGCCGCGAACGCCGGGACGACAATCACCAGTGCCGGCGGTGTTTTAGCGTCAATGGGGGCAGCGCATCTTGCACGTATGCGGGAAGAAAAGAGTGGCCTACGCGATCCTGCGCAAATCTTCGCGCGCAAAGATGCCGAGCCCAAGGAAAATCTCGCCGATGAAAGGGACTGGTACGACATCTATAAAGCGGCCAAAGACACCAGTTGGAAGGCTATGGCCAGTCATGGTGGCAGCCGCGTAGGCAATGCCGCGATGGGCACCCTGAGTAGTACCCTGGACGGCGCACGAAGCCTCGGCACTGCGCGTAGCGTTCTGGCCAATGGCGGCTTTGCGGCAACGTTTAGCGGGGTCAGCGCCATTCAGAAAGCGGCGACGGCCCCGATCAGCAATCCTCTTGCCAAGGCTGCGGTCAACAATGCGATCAACCTTGTCGGCTCAGCTACGGCGTTTGGCGTGTACGGCGCCATGAACGCCGTGGGTCAGAAAGTGGCCGATAAAGCCTCAGAGTGGTACGACAGAGACAACCACGCGGCCCCCAAAGCGGCCGCTCGCCAGGCGATGGAGTCCGCGCGTGACGGGACAAAGCACGCCGTCGAGGCAACACGCAACGGGACAAGCCACGCCATAGAAGCCACGCGTTACAGCGCAAACCAAGCGCTCGAATCCACACGCAATGGGATCAACTCGGCACTTGCAACAGGCCGACAAACATTCGATACCGCTGCCGCCATGGTGGGTAGCATCGACTCGGACGCGATAACTCGACAGCTGATGGGGCAAGTCAATGAACTACGTCAGCGCCAGCGACAACAGCCGAATGAGGAAGATGGTATAGAGATGGTCTAAATATGCGCTGACCGTACGAGCACCAGCGCCTTTCGACTCGTTACTCCTCGTAGTAAGAGTCGAAATGGCAATACGGGCCAAGCCAAGGATGGCAGCCCCATGTGTACACGTTTGTAGCTCCCGCCTACTGCAATATTTCAACCGGCATGCCGACGCGCAGCTCACCGTTGCCATGGTTGATCAGGTTCTGCCCGAACAGGATGCCGTCCTCGCCCTGGCGATAGCTGCGCAAGGTGGTCAGCGGTTCACGGTCGGCGCTGCGCTCGCCGGTCTTGGGGTCGATGGTGGTGATCACGCAGCGCGAGCAGCGTTTGGCCAAGGTGAACTCGGCTCCACCAATGCGGATACGCTTCCAGGTGTCCTCGGCGTATGGCTCGGCGCCCTGCACCACCAGGTTGGGGCGAAAGCGCAGCATCTCCAGCGGGCGACCGACCCGCGCCACCAGATCGTCCAGCGACGCCTGGCCGATCAGCAGCAGTGGAAAGCCATCGGCAAAGCCCACCTTCTCGTCACCGTTGACATTGCCTTCGATAAAACGCGCCCGCTCGGCAGGCACGTGCACCAGGCGACAGCCCCTGCCCATGAACGCACTGCCCCAGGCGGCGGCTTCGTCACCGGCGTCCGGTACGCGCAGGGTATCGCGCCAGATGATCACGCCACGCAGCGCCTGGTCGGGATCCGGCAACGCTACTTCCAGCGTGGGCATGCCCGGCGCGTTCAGTGTCAGCCCGCCAGACAGGTTCCAGCGCGCCTGCAACTGGCTCATCTGGGGAAAGGTACGCTGGGTCATGAACCGCCCGGTTTCCGCGTCCGCGAACATCCAGCGGCGATCGCCGGCGACGCCCAGATCATCGAGCTGCAGGCTTGGCAGGGATTCACCCATGGCGGATTTGAGGGGAAAGCGGTACAGCGCGGAGAGGTGCATGGCTCGGCGTCCTGACTTGAGCGAAACGGCGGTTATACGCAAACCGCCGTTGGGGCTCAAGCAGCCAGAGCCTTACTTTTCGTCCAGGGCGAGGCGCTGACGAATCACATCCACCAGTTTGTCCGGCTGGAACTTGGACAGGAAGTTGTCGCAACCGACCTTCTTGACCATCGCATCGTTGAAGCTGCCGGATAGTGAGGTGTGCAGCACCACATAGAGGTCGCGCAGGCGCGGATCCTGGCGAATCTCGGTGGTCAGCCGATAGCCGTCCATTTCAGGCATTTCGGCATCGGTGAACATCATCAGCAGCTTGTCGGTGATCACCTCGCCCGCATCGGCCCAGGCTTTGAGCATCCTCAAGCCTTTCAGCCCATCGGTGGCGACATGCAGCTTGATGCCCAGTTGAGTCAGGGTGTCGCGCAGCTGCGCCAGAGCCACACTGGAGTCGTCGACCAGCAGCACCTCCCGGCCACGAGCTTTTTCCAGCAGAGGATCGGCCAGGCGGTCACCGGAAATGCGCGTGTCGTAGGGCACGATCTCGGCCAGCACCTTTTCCACGTCGATAATCTCGACAAGCTGGTCATCGACCTTGGTAATGGCTGTCAGGTAATGCTGACGCCCCGCCCCGCCGGGCGGCGGCAGGATGGATTCCCAGTTGAGATTGAGAATGCGGTCGACGCCGCCGACCAGGAACGCCTGAATCGAGCGGTTGTACTCAGTAACGATGATGGTGCTGCGCTCATCCGGCACGATCGGGCGCATGCCGATGGCCTGGGACAGGTCGATGACCGGCAGCGTCTGGCCACGCAGGTGGATCACCCCACAGACGAACCGATGCCGGTGCGGCATCAGGGTCAGCTTGGGCATGTGCAGCACTTCCTGCACCTTGAAAACGTTGATGGCGAACATCTGCCGGCCCGCCAGACGGAACATCAGGATTTCCAGGCGGTTCTCGCCTACCAACTGCGTCCGTTGATCAACGGTGTCGAGAATACCGGCCATTATTCGCTCCTGTGAGGCGTGGTGTTCGTATGAAGCTATCGGCCAGTCGTGCAATTACTGTAGGCGGCATGGCGCAACGCCATCTTGCACCAGCGCGCGGCGGCGCACCAGCAATACCCGCTGATCAGTCGTGCAGCAACGGCGAGCCTGCCGGCAAATGCAGCCGCAACGCCTGAGGCCTTGCAGCGAAGCGTAGACGATGCCCGCCACGGGGCTCACCATCGAGGTTCAGATCCAGGCCCTCGGGGGCGTCGATTTCCAGCCAGGGCACGCGCGCGCTGATCGACACACCCTCAATACCCTTCAAGCCGCCGGACAGCAGCGTGCCAAGCGTTCCGACCACATCGGAGGCGGCCGGCACGATGCACACGTCCAGCAAGCCGTCGTTCACAAGGGCATGGGGGCACAGCACATGCCCGCCGCCTGCCTGGCGACCGTTGCCGATGCCGAGGGCGAGGAACTCGCCTTCCCAGGCGAAATCCGGCCCCTTGAAGCGGCCAAAGGCCGAGCGCACCTCGGCGAAGCGGGTCAGGCCGGTTAGCATATAGGCCGCCCCACCCAGGAAGCGTTTGAGGTCTTCCGAGGTATTGGCCGTGATGTTGGAGCCAAAGCCGCCGGTGGCCATGTTGAGAAACAGCTCGCCATCGACCTCGCCCAGGTCGATCGGCTGCGCCGGCGTGTCGAGCAGGGCCAGGGCCTCGCCAGGCGTCAGCGGAATACCGGCGGCATGGGCGAAATCGTTGGCGGTGCCCAACGGCAGCAATACCAGGCTGGCATCGGTCTCGGCCTTGGCCATCGCTTCGGCGACATCGCGCAGCGTGCCGTCCCCGCCGCCGGCGATCAGCGTCGGGTAGCCTGCCTGCAGCGCTTCGGCGACCAGGCGCTGAGCATCGCCCGCCTCCCAGGTCAGCCGCACGGCCAGGTCCCAGCACTTCTCACGCTGGCTGTTGACCGCCACGCGCACCTCTTCGTTGAGGGCCTGCTTGCCATGAAGGATCAACAGGGCTTTACGCTCTTGCATAAGGGCTCCGATACAGAAAAGAAGTCTGTGCTGCCTAATGCAGACAGCGTGCGGCGGGAATAATCACGCCCGTCGCACGCGCCTGTCGTCAGCCGAGCAGTTCGCTCATCGGGATAAAGCGCACGGGATCGCCTTCAGCCAGCGTGGCACCTTCTAGCACCTGGGCCAGCCCCTCGGCCCAGGCTGCGCTGCGCAGCACCCCCGAACTCTGGTTCGAATAGGGCACCACGCGACCGTTTTCAAGGCGCGCGCGCAGAAACTCGCGGCGCTTGCCCGGTTTGGGCCAGGTGAAACCCGCCGGCACGCTGAAGCCCAGGGGTTCGACCTTCTGCACACCCAGGCGGCGCAGCAGATAGGGGCGCGCCAGCAGACCGAAGGTCACCAGCGTCGAGGCCGGATTGCCGGGCAGGCCGATCACCGGACACCCGCGGAACTCGCCGACGGTCAGCGGCTTGCCCGGCTTGATCGCTAGCTTCCACAACGCCAATTCGCCGGCTTCGCGCAGGGCTATACCGAGAAAATCCGCCTCACCGACCGACACGCCGCCGGTGGACAGGATCAGGTCGACATCTTCCAACTCACCGAGCGCCTGACGCGTACGCTCAAGGTTATCGGGCAGGATGCCGGCGTCGATGACTTCGCAACCTAGACGCTGAAGCCAGGCGACCAGCAGATAACGGTTGCTGTTGTAGATCTGCCCGGCGCCCAGTTCATGGCCGGGTTCGATCAGCTCATCACCGGTGGACAGCACCGCCACCCGCGGTTTGCGGCGAACCGCCAGCTGCGCCAGGCCGATGGACGCCGCCAGCCCCAGCTCGACGGGCCCCAGCCGCGTACCGGCAGCCAGCAGCGTTTCGCCCTTACGATTTTCCTGACCTTGGGGGCGGATGTTCTGCGCGATCTTCATCGGCTGATTGAAGTGCACGCGACCGTCCTCGCCGACACTGACGTTCTCCTGCATCTCCACCGTATCGGCGCCATCGGGCACCGGTGCACCGGTGAAGATGCGCGCACAGGTGCCGGGCCGCAGCGCATCGGGCGCCATGCCGGCAAGGATGCGCTGGCTGACTTCCAGCGGCTCGCCCTGACAGTCGGCCAGGCGTAATGCGTAGCCGTCCATGGCGCTGTTCGGCCAGGGCGGCAGGTCAAGGCCGGCGACCATGGGTTCGGCCAGCACGCGACCATCGGCTTCAGCCAGGTCGACTCGCTCGTGCTCGACGATCGGCGCGGCCTCGGCCAGTTCCAGCAGCCGAGCCAGGGCCTGTTCCACCGGCATCAACGGGGAATGCGCCTCGCTCATCCGCGGCTCTCGCACGGCGCGGCGAGCTTCAGGTGTGGCACGAAATTGCACGGGCGATGACGCGCATCGAGCTGTTCGGCGAGGATGCCGTCCCAGCCGGTGCGGCAGGCGTTGGTCGAGCCCGGCAGGCAGCACACCAGGGTGCCGTTGGCCAGGCCGGCCAGCGCGCGGGACTGGATGGTAGAGGTGCCGATGTCGGCGGTGGAAATCTGCCGGAACAGCTCGCCGAAACCATCGACCTGCTTGTCGAGCAGGCAGGCCACCGCTTCCGGTGTACTGTCACGACCGGTGAAGCCGGTGCCGCCGGTGATCAGCACCACCTGCACGACGTCTTCGGCGATCCAGGTGGCGACCTGGGCGCGGATCTTGTAGAGGTCGTCCTTGAGCAGCACCCGATCGGCAAGGTTATGGCCCGCCGCCTTGAGGCGGTCGACGAAAAGTTGCCCGGAGGTATCGGTTTCCAGCGTGCGGGTATCGCTGACCGTCAGCACGGCGATATTCAGGGGCACGAATGGCGCATCGGCCTTGTGGCTCATGGCAGGCTTCCAGTTGTGGTCGACAAAGGCCGGTGTTATACCACAGCGCCACCTCCGGAGACCCCGCCATGCCCGCCACCGCAATGCCCCAGCCCTTCTCCGTGGTACTGCTCGCAGGCGGCCGGGGCCAGCGCATGGGCGGCCTGGACAAGGGCCTGGTCCACTGGCAGGCGCGGCCGATGATCGCATGGCTGCACGAGGTGGTTCGCCCACTCACCGACGACCTGATCATCTCCTGCAACCGCAACCAGGAGAACTACGCGGCCTACGCCGACCGCCTGGTCGGCGACGACAGCGCTGACTATCCGGGCCCGCTGGCCGGCATCCGAGCCGCCCTGCAGGTCGCCCGCCACCCATTGCTGCTGGTGCTGCCGTGCGATGCCCCCAGGGTCGACCGCACGCTGATCGAGAGCCTACTCGTCCTGGCCGAGGATCATCCGGTCATGGCACAGCGCGACGGTTACTGGGAGCCGCTGTTCGCGGTCATACCCGGCCGCCTGCTGCCATCATTGGAAGAGGCCTGGCAGGCTGGCGAGCGTAGCACCCAGCGCTGGCTGCGCGCCCACCAGCCCGCGGCGCTGGTCTGCGAGACGGATGATCCGCGCCTGAGCAACCTCAACTCGCCCGACCTGCTCGACTAAGAACCTGTTCAGAGTGTGCTGCACGTCGGCACTGCGGCGTTAAAAACAGGCTCGGAAAGCCGCTTGCGGCTAACGCACTTCAGTGCGGCCCGAAGGGCGAGCGGAGCGAGTAATGCTCATTTACAGCTCATAAACTCCGCGTCCTCGCCTGTTTTGCGGGGCCGCCTAGGCCTTGCATTGCTCTAGCTCGCGAGACTTTGAACAGGCTCTAAGGCTTGCAGCGGGCGCGTCATCCGAGCATAAATAGGGCGGAACTTGAGCTTGGCGCTTTCGTCTGAGCCAAGGTAATCACTCAGCTTCGATTTAGGAGACAAGCCATGAAGCAACGGACTACCGCTGCGTTTCTACTCGCCTTCGGCCTGGTTACCCTGGCAGGTTGCTCTACCCCGTCGGTGATCACCCTCAACGATGGCCGTGAAATTCAGACCGTCGACCGTCCCGACTTCGACAAGGACACCGGTTTCTACGAGTTCGAGCAGTTGGATGGCAAACGCACCAAGGTCAACAAGGACCAGGTTCGTACCGTCAAGGAGCTGTAAGCGTCTTTTCTACTCAAGGGCGCATGCCGAACGCGGCGCCCTGATTAAAAATTTTTGCTAACCCCTTGTGCAGCAAAAGTTTTTGAGTAGAATTTAGCGCATTCGGAGTGTAGCGCAGCTTGGTAGCGCGTCTCGTTCGGGACGAGAAGGTCGCAGGTTCGAATCCTGTCTCTCCGACCAAATCCCAAAAAAACCGGCCTTGATGGCCGGTTTTTTCGTTTCTGGCATTTAACTCTCAGAGCTCAGCCCTCACCACCCCCACCACAGGCGATGAGTTCGATCAGGCCCATCTGGTACCATTTGTTCTGGCAACTCCAGCCATGCTCGAACGTCCAGGCACTGGCGGTGCCGCTAAATGCTATTCCAGCTACCAGCGCCGCGGCCAGCGTCAGGCTACGTGAGCGCGTGTTCTTCATGCGTTTCATGGAAACCTCACCATTCATCCAGGATTGATGAGCGGCGCCACGCGTTACAACTGTCGATCACGCGAAGCGCTACCCGCCTGGTAATGCTCCTGCCGAACCCTGCCCCGCTCAATAGAACAGGTGACCTAAAGGCGACGTGCCAGCCCAGTTTCATGCACCCATAAAAAAGCCCGCCACAAGGGCGGGCCAGGTGACCTTCCCTGCCGGGAAGGTCGACGACATTGCTATCAGGACACCTTGCCAGCGTTGTCGGCAGGTACGGCCACCACGTCCGGACGACCACCGGAAGCCAGCTCGCGCTGCAGGGTGTCTTCGTCCAGCTCCTTGCACCACTTGGCGACCACGATGGTGGCGACGCCGTTACCGACTAGGTTGGTCAGCGCGCGGGCTTCGGACATGAAACGGTCGATACCCAGGATCAGCGCCAGGCCGGCAACCGGCAGGTGGCCGACGGCAGACAGGGTGGCGGCCAGAACGATGAAGCCGCTACCGGTCACGCCAGCAGCACCCTTGGAAGCAACCAGCAGCACCAGCAGCAGAGTGATCTGGTGGGTGATGTCCATCGGGGTATCGGTAGCCTGGGCGATGAACACCGCGGCCATGGTCAGGTAGATCGAGGTACCGTCGAGGTTGAAGGAGTAGCCAGTCGGGATTACCAGACCAACGACCGACTTCTTGGCACCGAGCTTTTCCATCTTGGTCAGCATGCGTGGCAGGGCCGACTCCGACGACGAAGTACCCAGCACGATCATCAGCTCTTCGCGGATGTAGCGAATCAGGCGCAGAACGCTGAAACCGTGAGCACGGCAGATACCGCCCAGTACCACGAGCACGAAGAAGAAGCAGGTGATGTAGAAGCACAGCATCAGTTGGCCCAACTGCACCAGCGAGCCGACACCGTACTGACCGATGGTGAAGGCCATGGCACCGAAGGCACCGATGGGCGCGAGCTTCATGATCATGTTGATGATGCCGAACATGACGTGGGCGATGCGATCGATGAACTCGAGCACCGGGCGACCGAACTCACCCATGCGCTGCAGAGCGAAGGCAAAGATCACCGAGAAGAACAGCACCTGCAGGATGTCGCCGTTGGCGAACGCGCCGACCACGGTTGCCGGAATCACGTTAAGGATGAAGCCGATGGTGGTCTGCGCTTCACCAGCCTGGGCATAGGCGGCGATTTTGCTGGCATCCAGCGTGCTCGGATCGACGTGCATGCCGACGCCCGGCTGCACGACGTTGACCACGACCAGACCGATGATCAGGGCAATGGTGGAGACGATTTCGAAATACAGCAGCGCGTAGCCGCCGGTCTTGCCGACTGCCTTCATGTCCTGCATGCCGGCGATGCCGCTGACGACGGTGCAGAAGATGATGGGTGCGATGACCATCTTGATGAGCTTGACGAAGCCATCGCCTAGCGGCTTGAGGGCGACGCCCGTTTCAGGATAGAAGTGACCGAGGAGAATGCCGATGGTGATAGCAGCCAGCACTTGGACATAGAGCATTTTGTAGAACGGTTGACGGACAACTTCATGCGTTGTGGCAGTCATGGTGAATCCTCTCGGGTGCGGCAATGACATCCTGCGACGTCCGCACCACCTTTCTTGTTTAGGCGCCAACCCTCCTGACCTGGAGGGATTTGTTATAGGGCGCTCTCGCGACCTTGACGCTGCAAAAGCAAGCGCCATGCCACACAGGAAATATCCGGATAAACCTTTGACTGGCGTGGGTTTTAGCAAAGATTTCGGCCGCCCTGGCGCGGCCGATGGCGGTTTTCCGCACAGGCACTCAGGCGAGCGTGGCGGATTCCCACCAAAACGGTGGACTGGCGCTCAGATCCGTACCCGAAACGCCGCCCCACCGAGCTCGGACTCTTCGAGAAATAGCTCACCTTCGTAGCTTTCGATGATGTCCTTGACCACAGCGGTACCGATGCCCTGCCCTGGATGCTGGGTGTCCAGACGCTCGCCGCGGCGCAGGATGCGCTCGCGTTGATCGACCGGAACGCCTGGGCCATCGTCCTCGACGCACAGCTCGCAGGTGCCGCCTTCGATAAGAGCGCCGATGCGCACCTGCCCCAGGCACAGGCGGTAGGCGTTTTCCAGCAGGTTGCCGAGCAGTTCGAGCAGTGCTGCACGCTCCATGGGAATTTCAAGCCAGGCATCGAACTGGCGCTGCACACTGACCTGTTTGCCGCGATAGACCTTGTCGAGGGCGTCGCAGAGGTTGTCCACCACCCCGGCAAGCGGCACCCGGTGGCGCACCAGGCCGCTCTTGCGCAGGCTGGCGCGCTGCAGCTGATAGCCGATCTGCTGGCTCATGCGCTCGATCTGCCCCTGCAGGATCTGCGACTGCTCGCGGTTCTGCGGCCGGGTGGCGATCACCTCGGCTGCGCCCTGCAGCACCGACAAAGGGGTCTTCAGGCTGTGCGCCAGGTCATCTAGAGAATGGCGGTAGCGCTCGCGCTGCTGGCGTTCACTGTCCAGCAGGCGGTTCAGCGAGCCGGTCAGGCGCAGCAGCTCGCGCGGATGCTCATCGCTCAGGCGTTCGCGCAGGCCACCCTCCACTTCGTCCAACTCTTCACGCAACCCGCGCAGGCTGCGAAAGCCCCAGGTCAGGCCGAACCACAGCAGCCCCAGAAGCAGCAGCAGCGCACCGCCGAGCCACAGGTAGAGTTGTTTGGTGAAATCCCGGTACAGCGCCAGGGTGTCGCTGGCCGGCTGCAGGGTGACGATACTGAACGCCGCACTCTGCCCGCGTAGCAGCTTGATCTCCACATCATAGAGGTAGAACTCGCGGCCCTGACGGTCCTCTACACGCAGCAGCTCGTCGCCACGGCCGTCGTAGCTGGGCAGGTAGGACAGGGAAATATCGCGGGTAGAAGGCGACTGCCACAGCAGCGTGCCGTCCCGGTCGTAGATGAAGCCCAGTAATTGAGCATCCGGCAGGTCGAACTCCTCGTCGGGCAGCTTGATGGGCATGCGCAGCTTGCCATCGTCGGTGCGGGCAGCGGATATCAGCGCGCCGGTGTCGGCGGCCAGGCGTTTCTCGACGGATTTTTCCAGGGCGATCAGAAAGGCGCCCTGCAAGGTTGGTAGCAACGCCGCCATGAACAGCACGGCGATAACCGTACTGCCGAGCATCAGGCGCAGGCGTAGCGAGGAAATCCAACGCGCCTTGAGTTGCGCGAAACCTCGGGTCACCGGCATCTCTCGGTGAACAGATAGCCCTGGCCGCGCACCGTTTCGATCGGTTTGAAGCCGTTGCAGCTTTCCAGCTTGCGACGCAGGCGACCGACCAGCACTTCGATCACGTTGGGATCGCGCTCCTCATCATCGGGATACAGCTGTTCGATCAGGCGTTCCTTGGGCACCACCTGCTGGTGGTGGCGCATCAGGTATTCAAGGATGCGGTACTCGTAAGCGGTCAGGCCCATGCCACTCCCCTCGATCAGCGCCTGCTTGCGGTTCATGTCGAGCAGCAGCGGGCCTGCTTCGATGGTCGACTGAATGAAGCCGGAGGAGCGGCGCAGCAACGCATTGAGGCGCGCCTCGAGTTCCTCGAACTGAAAGGGCTTGACCACGTAATCGTCGGCGCCCGAGGCCAGGCCTTCGACCTTGTCCTGCCAGTTGCCGCGGGCGGTGAGAATCAGAATGGGAAAGGTCTTGTCGCGGCTGCGCAACTGACGGATCAGGTCCAGCCCGCTGATGCCTGGCAGACCAAGATCGATCACCGCCAGATCATGATGGTATTCATCGACGCGATACAGCGCTTCCTCGGCGTTAGCGACCGCGTCCACCACGTGGCCTTGTTCGCCGAGTCGGGTATACAGATAGTGGCGCAGCAGCGCCTCATCCTCCACGACCAGCAATTTCATCGTTGCATGTCCTCTTCATCATGAATGAAGTCGGGTCGCCCATCGGACGACCCGAACTCTCTACAGACAAGACTTAGAACTTGTAGTTGGCACCCAGATACCACTGACCACTGCTATGCAGATCGAGCGAGCCGACCTTGCCTTCGCCGTGCGGTGCGAATTCGGTGCTGGCGTTGGTGCGCAGGTAACGGTAGCCACCTTCGATGGAGGCGTTTTCGTTGACTTCCTGCAGCAGGCCCGCCTGCAAGCCGGCAGCATACCCGACATTGCTGTCACGCGAGACACCGGAGCTGTTCTGCTCCAGTTTGATGAGGCCCAGGGTGCCACCGCCGAACAGCTTGGTGCCGTTCTCGTTCAGCGGCAGGAAGGCATCGTAGCTGCCGAGCAGGTTCTGCTGGCGCAGTTTGAGGCCATTGTTGCTGCCGGAGATGTATTCGTAGGTGCCGTAATAACGGCCGGCATCATTTTGCTGACCGGCGCGGATACCCCAGGTGCTTTCGTTGTTGATGACGCTGTCGAAGTTCGGGTTGCCCAGGTTGGCATTGAGCGCGTCGGACTTCTGGATGTTGTTGCTGGTCTGGCCCCAGGTGAATCCGGCGAAGTTGTTGTCGGCATGAGCGGTGGCTGCAGCGCCGAATACCAGGGAAGTTGCCAGAGCCAGTTTGGTCAGAGTCGCTTTCATGGAGATGCCTCTCGAATGGCAGTGGGTTAATGAAAAACTCGAGAATCATCCTGCCTGCCAGCCACTGAACCCTTCCTGAACCCTCGCTGAACCTCACCTGAACGATGGGTCTGATCCGACTACTGCCTTGTACACGTTCATTTGCAGCAGCCAGATGACCAGCCCAGCAGTGCTACCTATCCGGCTGGTAAGCAGCCGGCCGGCGCGGCAGAATGCCGGCCATGATTGAGACTCACCTGCCCCGCTGCTGCAGCCCTTTAGACGATCATTGGCCGTTCACGCAGCCACTGGCCGGCGTACAGTTGATCAGCACCCATTTCGATCCCGGCCGACTCGACGAAGGTGATTACACCGCCGCTGGTGTGCCGCTGGTGCGCGGCGTTGCCAAGCGCCAGGCCGAGCATCTGGCCGGGCGTGTATGCGCGCGCGAAGCGCTGTATCGAGTCACCGGCGTGGCCAGCGTGCCGGCGGTCGGCGATGACCGGGCGCCGCAATGGCCGGCACAGGTCAGTGGGTCAATCACCCATGGCCAGGGCTGGGCCGCCGCCATCGTCGCGCCCGCACGGCATTGGCGAGGGCTGGGCCTGGACGTCGAGCGGCTGCTGTCTAGCGAGCGCGCCGAGCGGCTGGTGGGCGAGATTCTCACCGCGGATGAGCTGGTGCGGATAGCCGATTTGAGCCCAGAGCAGCGCGCCTGGCGGATCAGCCTGACCTTCTCGCTCAAGGAGAGCCTGTTCAAGGCGCTCTATCCGCTGGTGCTCACGCGCTTCTATTTTCAGGATGCCGAGCTTCTCAGCCTCGACACAGCTCAGCAAACCGCGCAGTTGCGCCTGATTATCGACCTTGGCGAAGAATGGCCGACAGGTAGCGAGCTAGAGGGTTACTACGCGGAGCTGGACGGGCAGATCCTGAGCCTGGTGGCCATCGCACACCCGTAGCCTGCGGTTGAGCGCAGCGATGCCCAGGATCAACTTGAATACAGCATCGCTCTGAAGACCGATCCCCGGGTATCGCTGCGCTCAACACCGGGCCACTACTCTGAAACGCCAACAGCGCCGCGGGCAAATCCGATAAACTCGGCACATTGCCGTCCGGAGTGCCCCATGCGCGAAGAATTGAATCAAGGCCTGCTCGACTTTCTCAACGCCTCCCCTACACCGTTTCACGCCACCAGCAGCCTGGCCATGCGCCTCGAAGCCGCCGGTTACCGCCAGCTCGACGAGCGCGCGCCCTGGTACACAGAAGCCGGTGGCCGTTATTACGTGACCCGCAACGATTCCTCGATCATCGCCTTCAAGCTCGGCACCCGCTCGCCGGTCGAAGGCGGCGTGCGCCTGGTCGGCGCCCATACCGACAGCCCCTGCCTGCGCGTCAAGCCCAACCCGGAGCTGGAGCGTCAGGGTTACCTCCAGCTCGGCGTCGAGGTTTACGGCGGCGCGCTGCTGGCCCCCTGGTTCGACCGCGACCTGTCCCTGGCCGGCCGCGTCACCTACCGCCGCGACGGCAAGGTGGAAAGCGCGCTGATCGACTTCTACCAGCCGATTGCCGTGATCCCCAGCCTGGCCATCCACCTCAACCGTGAAGCCAACCAAGGCTGGGCGATCAATGCGCAGAACGAGCTGCCGCCGATCCTCGCCCAACTGGCCGGTGCCGAGGGTGCCGACTTCCGTGCCCTGCTCAGCGAGCAGTTGGCCATGGAGCACGATTTCAACGCCGATGCGGTGCTCGACTACGAGCTGAGTTTCTACGATACCCAGAGCGCCGCCGTGGTGGGCTTGAACCAGGATTTCATCGCCAGTGCGCGCCTCGATAACCTGCTGTCCTGCTACGCCGGCCTGCAGGCGTTGCTCGACGCCGGTGACGAGGAAACCTGCGTGCTGGTCTGCACCGACCACGAAGAGGTCGGCTCCAGCTCGGCGTGCGGCGCCGATGGCCCGATGCTCGAGCAGGTGCTGCGCCGCGTGCTGCCCCAGGGTGACGACTTCGTGCGTACCATCCAGCGTTCGCTGCTGGTGTCGGCCGACAACGCCCATGGCGTGCACCCCAACTACGAAGCCAAGCACGACGGCAATCATGGGCCCAAGCTCAATGCTGGCCCGGTGATCAAGATCAACAGCAACCAGCGCTACGCCACCAATAGCGAAACCGCCGGTTTCTTCCGCCACCTGTGCCTGGAAAACGAAGTGCCGGTACAGAGCTTCGTGACCCGCAGCGACATGGGTTGCGGCTCGACCATCGGCCCGATCACCGCCAGCCAGCTCGGTGTGCGTACCGTGGATATCGGTCTGCCGACCTTCGCCATGCACTCGATTCGCGAACTGGCCGGCAGCCAGGACCTGGCACACCTGGTGAAAGTCCTGGGCGCCTTCTACAACAGCCATGACCTGCCCTGAGGCGACCATGATCGAACATATCCGCAATAGCCTGATCGAAGCCCAGCGCGCCCTCAACGCCTTCATCGGCAACGAGCAGACGCTGGCCAATATCGAGCGCGCCGGCGACCTGCTGGTGAGCAGTTTCGAGGCCAAGGGCAAGGTGTTTTCCTGCGGCAACGGTGGCTCGATGTGCGATGCCATGCACTTCGCCGAGGAACTCACCGGACGCTATCGCAAGAACCGCCCGGGCATCGCCGCGGTGTCGATCAGCGACGCCAGCCATATCAGTTGCGTGGCCAACGACTTCGGTTACGACCATATCTTCTCGCGCTACGTGGAATCCCACGGCCGCGAGGGCGATGTGCTGCTGGCCATCAGCACCAGTGGCAAGAGTCCCAACGTGGTCAAGGCCGCCGAAGCGGCCAAGTCACTGGGCATCAAGGTCATCGCCCTGACCGGCAAGCCTGGTTCGCTGCTGGAAAGCCTGGCTGACGTGTGCATCTGTGCGCCGGGCGGCGATTTCGCCGACCGCACCCAGGAGCTGCACATCAAGGTCATCCATATCCTCATCGAGCTGGTCGAGCGCCGTCTCAGCCCGGAAAACTACGCCTGAGCCTGGGGCGGCGTCGCTCGGCGCCGCCCCGGCACTCACCCGCGTGACGGAGAATTCGCGCGTGATCCGCTTCCACGCCCTGCTGCATCCCTTGCTTTTGCTGTTCCTGATGATGCTGGCCTGCTCCTCTGCCCAGGCGGCGGGCATCCCCACGCTGTTCGGCAACACCGGCAACGCCAGCAATACGCAGCCCCAGGCGGATCAGCCGCTGGATCGCTCACTGGATGAAGTGATCCAGTCCCTGGAAAACGACAAGCAGCGTGCGCAGCTGCTCAATGACCTGAAAACCCTGCGCGACACCACCCAGAAGGCCCAACCCGAAAGCCGCGACGGCGTACTGGGGCTGATCGGCAACGCACTGACGGACATCGAAAGCCAGTTCTCGGGCGAACAAAGCCCGCTAGCGCGCTGGCAGCTGGAGCTGTCGCGCAGCCGCAGCGAGCTGGCGGCGCTACTGCCCGAAGCCGGCGAGCGCCTGGCGCTGATCAGCAATTTCGCCTTGATCATCGGCGTGTGGAGCCTGCTGGCCTTCGGGCTACGGGCGCTCAGCCACCAGGTACGCCTGCGCTTCGGCCTGGCCGAGGAGCTGCCGCAGAACCCGCGCCCCACAGATCTCTTGCGCTTCGCCCTGCGCAAACTCGGCCCCTGGTTCGCTGCGCTATTGATCACCGGCTACCTGAGCTACGTGCTACCGGCTTCCCTGGGCCGCGATCTGGCCATGGTGCTGGCCTATGCGCTGGTGGTCGGCACCTGCTTCTCGGCGATCTGCGTGATCGCCTTCTCATTGCTCGACGGCCCGCACCGGCGCACCGCCCTGAACATCCTGCGCCGCCGCGCCTTTCGCCCGTTGTGGCTGATCGGCAGCTTCGCCGCCTTTGGCGAGGCGCTCAACGATCCGCGCCTGGTCGCCAGCCTCGGCGGCAATCTGGCACACACCACGGCGACGCTGACCAACGTGCTGGCGGCCTTGTGCACCGGCCTGTTCATCATCCGCTTCCGCCGCCCCATCGCCCACCTGATGCGCAACCAGCCCCTGGCGCGACGCCTGCGCCAGCGTGGCATCAGCGAGACCGTGGAACTGCTCGGCAGCTTCTGGTACCTGCCGGCCCTGGCCCTGGTAGCGATTTCCCTGGCAGCAACCTTCGTATCGGCCGGCGACACCAGCACGGCGTTTCGCCAGTCGCTGATGTGCACCGTGCTGCTGGTCACCTGCATGGTCATCAACGGTCTGATCCGCCGGCGGCTGTTCAAGCCCCGCTCGCGCCACCGCCGGCATGCAGCCTACTTCGAGCGCTTTCGCAACTTCTTCCACACCATGCTCAGCCTGGCTGTGTGGCTGGTGTTTTTCGAACTGGGCCTGCGTGTGTGGGGGCTATCGCTGATCGGTTTCGCCGAGGGCGGCGGGCACGAAATCAGTCTCAAGCTGGTCGGCCTGGGCGCTACCCTGGCCTGTGGCTGGCTGGTGTGGATTCTTGCCGACACCGCGGTGCATCACGCCCTGACCCGCTCGCGCAAGGGGCAGACCAACGCCCGCGCGCAGACCATGATGCCGCTGATCCGCAACGTACTGTTCGTCAGCATCTTCATCATCGCGGCCATCGTCGCCCTGGCCAACATGGGCGTGAACGTCACCCCGCTGCTGGCCGGTGCCGGGGTGATCGGCCTGGCCATCGGCTTCGGTGCGCAGTCGCTGGTGGCCGACCTGATCACCGGCCTGTTCATCATCATCGAAGACTCCCTGGCCATCGACGACTATGTCGACGTCGGCGGCCATCTGGGCACCGTCGAGGGCCTGACCATCCGCACCGTGCGCCTGCGCGACATCGACGGCATCGTGCACACCATCCCGTTCAGCGAGATCAAGAGCATCAAGAACTACTCGCGCGAGTTCGGCTACGCCATCTTCCGCGTCGCGGTGCCCCACGACATGAACATCGACGACGCCATCAAGCTGTTGCGCGAAGTGGCCACCGAACTGCGCAACGACACGTTGATGCGTCGCAACATCTGGTCGCCCCTGGAAATCCAGGGCGTGGAGAGCTTCGAGTCCGGCAACGCGGTGCTGCGCGCGCGCTTCAAGACCGCGCCGATACGCCAGTGGGAGGTGTCGCGGGCCTTCAACCTGGCGCTCAAGCGCCATCTGGACGAGTCCGGCTTGAGCCTGGCCACGCCGCGCCTGACCGTGCAGATGCTGGCGCTCGCCCCGAACAAGGGCGACGGACAGTAACCGGAACCACCGCACATCCACGCAGGCCCGGCAGCCATGGCACGCCCGACACGATGCACTTTCCGTTACCATGCGGCAACGTTTACCAACCGATAGGGACATCTCATGGATATCTCCACCCTTATCATCATCGCCGTACTGGTCGTGGTGGTTTTCTACGTGATCAGCGTCTACAACCGCCTCGTCGCCCTGCGCAATCGCTACCAGAACGGCTTCGCGCAGATCGAAGTGCAGCTCAAGCGCCGCTACGACCTGATCCCCAACTTGGTGGAAACCGCCAAGGCCTATCTGTCCCATGAGCGCGAAACCCTGGAAGCGGTGATCGCGGCGCGCAACGGCGCGGTTGACGGCCTCAAGCAGGCCTCGCAGAACCCGGGCGATGCCCGGAGCATGAATCTGCTGGCCAATGCCGAAGGCGCGCTGAAGAACGCCATGGGCCGCCTCAATGTGACGGTCGAGGCCTACCCGGACCTCAAAGCCTCGCAGAACATGCAGCAGCTCAGCGAAGAGCTGTCCAGCACCGAGAACAAGGTGGCCTTTGCCCGCCAGGCCTACAACGATGCGGTCACCGCTTATAACGCCTACCGCCAGAGCTTCCCGCCAGTGGTGCTGGCCGGCGCCTTCGGCCATGGCAGCGATGCTGCCCTGCTGGAGTTCGCCGACAGCGCGGCGATTCAGGACGCACCAAAAGTCTCCTTCTGAGTACAGGGGCCTAGCGGATGGATTTCTTCGAGCATCAGGATCGGGCCCGGCGTAATACCTCACGCCTGGTGATCCTGCTGATTCTGGCGGTGGTGACTCTGGTGGTCAGTACCACCCTAGTGATCGCCATCGCCTGGCAGGTCTACCAATACGGCAACTACGGCCTACAGGCGATGAGCAGGGAACTTCTGCTCAGCGTGGCTGCGGTGGTGGTCGGCGTGGTGCTGCTGGGCTGGGCATTCAAGGCGTCGCAGCTCAGTGCCGGCGGCAAGGTGGTGGCCGAGCGCCTCGGCGGGCGCCTGCTCAACCTCAAGCCCGAAGGTATGCGCGAGCAACGGGTGCTCAACGTGGTGGAGGAAATGGCCCTGGCCGCCGGTGTTCCGGTGCCGCCCGTCTACCTGCTTGAAGAGCCTGCCATCAACGCCTTCGCCGCCGGCTTGCGACCTGAGAACGCAGTGATCGGCATCACCCGTGGTGCCATCGAACGGCTCAACCGCGATGAGCTGCAGGGCGTGATCGCCCACGAATTCAGCCACATCCTGCACGGCGACATGCGCCTCAATACTCGCCTGGTGGCGGTGCTGCATGGCATTCTGCTACTGGGTTTGATCGGCGAGCTGCTGATGCGCGGCGTCGGCAACAGTGGCGCCACTCGCACCTCCAGCCGCTCCGATGACAAGGGCCGCGGCAACGTCGTGGCGCTGGTCATGGTGGTAGGCCTGGCATTGCTGGTGATCGGCTACGCCGGCACCTTTTTCGGCAACCTGATCAAGGCCGCGGTCAGCCGCCAGCGCGAGTTTCTCGCCGACGCCTCGGCCGTGCAGTACACCCGCAACCCCAGCGGCATCGCCGGTGCTCTCAAGAAGCTCGGCCGCGGTTCGCGCCTGGAAGCCAGCCATGCCGCCGAGTACAGCCATATGTACTTCGGCCAGGGCCTGGCATTGAGCAAGATGATGGCCACCCACCCACCGCTGGAAGAGCGCATTCGCCGTATCGACCCTCACTGGAACGGCGTGGTGCTGGGCGATGAAGTGTTCGAAGCACCTAGCCAGCCCGCCGTGCCTCAACAACCGGCTACCGCAAACTTCAGCGCCGCCGCGGCGAGCGCGGCCATCGCCAGCATCGGCGCCCCCCAACCCCTGCACCTGGAAGAAGCGCGTGAAAGCCTTGCGCAGATCGATGATCGTCTGCGCGACGCCGCCCACGATCCCCACGGTGCACTGACGATTCTCTACGGCCTGCTGCTCGGCCCGGACCAGGCCACACGCCAGCAACGCTTCGGCTGGATGCAGGCCAACCTTGCGCCGCTCTTGTCCGACCGCCTGCAGGAGCTGGCCGAGCCATTGCACCAGCTGCCCGCCGGGCGTCGCCTGCCGCTGCTGGAGCTGGCCATCCCCGCGCTCAAGCAACTCGAGCCACAGGATTTCGTCAGTCTCAAGCGCGATATCGGCACCCTGCTGATCAGCACCGGGCAGCTGGGCTTCATGGAGTGGGCGCTGCTACGCATCGTCGAGCGCAACCTGGGCATGCAACGCCCCGTGCAGGGTCGTCTGCCGCTGGCCGCGCTGGGCAATGAAAGCTGCGTACTGCTGGCAGCCCTGGCGCGAGCCGGCAATACCAGCGAGCAGGCCGCCGACGAAGCCTTCCAGGCCGCCTGGAGCACCCTGCCATTCACCGACCGGCCCTTTGCCGAACAGCGCCAAGCGGGGATCAACGAACTGAACGATGCGCTCAACCGCCTTAACCAGATGCGGCCACTGCAGAAGCCGCAGCTGCTCAAGGCCATGGCCCGCTGCATCGAGCACGACGGGCGCATCAGTGCCGGTGAAGCGGAGCTGATGCGCGCCGTGGCCGACACCCTGGATTGCCCGATGCCACCGCTGTTGAGCGATCGTCAGATCTGACGATCAACAAGAAACCGGTATTGATTGGCAGCGGCTCCCACAAGTGATGGCCAGGCGTAGATTCGCGCTAACCACCGCCGCCAGATCGCCAAACCCACCTAAAGCCCAGAACGCCCCAACGCACCAAACACCTGAGTCCAGTAGATGGTCGCCTGGCTCTGCGGGTTACTGGCATAAGCCGCGCCCATTTCCCGGAAGTCCGGATTCATCAGGTTGTAGCAGTGCGAGGGGCTGGCTAGCCAGCCTTCGACCACTTGCTGGGCGCGGCCTTGGCCAGCGGCGATGTTCTCGCCAATTACCGTCCAGTCGTAGCCTGCAGCGGTGGCGCGGGCACCGACCAGGCTGCGGTCGCTGCCCTGGTGACTGAACAGGCTGTTCATCGCCATATCGCGGCTGTGGGCCAGGGCTGCCTGGCCCAGGGCGTCGTTCCAGGTCAGCGGCTCGGCGGCATCGAAGGGCTGGTCGCCACATTGCCGTGCCGCACCACGGGCCTTGTTGACAGCCGCCAGAATGGCCTTGCCCTCCTCCTGCCAGTCGCCAAGGCGCGCCGGCAACAGCGCGCGGCCGAGCACCACCTGCCAACTGTTGCCCTCGTGGCGCACGCCGATATCGGCGAACTGCGCATCCTGCAGTTGCTTGCAGTAAGACTGCTGCAGCATGGCCATGGCCGCTTGCGGCGTATTAGGGCCGGTGACGCGGATCAGTTGCACGGCTTCGGCCTGGTAGCCGGCCTGCTGCAGCGCCTGCTGCAATTGCTCGGAAGAATTGACCTGCTGCCCGGCCAGCCGCCGATCCGGCGCCAGCGGGCCGGCGGCCGGGCTGGCTTGCCCGCCACAGCCCTGCCCCGCCTCGCGGTAACTGTTGATCAATTTGGCCAGTTGGTCGGCTTCATCGCCCCTCGCAGTCCCCGCGGCACTCGCGCAAAGCAGCAGCGCTGCCGTAACGATTTGCCGAACCCGCTTGGGTGAATCACTCATCCGTGCATCCTCTCGATCCGCTCTGCCAATCTGATGATGGACAATCGCTTGAGCCAAATGCTTCAGGCAATCGCCCCATCGGGTAAAACCGCGTTAGACTCGGGCGCCATGATTGTGACCGAAACCGCTTACTCGCTCGACCCTTCTGCGCTGCTCGACAGCCTCACCGGCACCGAAAACCTGCTGATCATCCAGGACCTGGATGGTGTGTGCATGGACCTGGTGCGCGATCCCCTCACCCGCACGCTGAACCCCGCCTACCTGCAGGCCGCTCGCGACCTGGATGGCCATTTCCAGGTGCTGACCAATGGCGAACATATCGGTAGCCGCGGTGTGAACAGCCTGGTCGAGCGTGCCCTCGGCTCGGCGCAACGTTGCCAGGAACAGGGTCTCTACCTGCCCGGGCTGGCAGCTGGTGGCGTACAGCTGCAGGATCGCCATGGGCGCCTCTCCCACCCGGGCGTAAGCGACCAGGAGTTGGCGTTTCTAGCCGCCGTACCCGTCTGGCTCAGCGAAGCGCTGCAAAGCCTGCTGCGACAGGCACCCTACAGGCTGGCGGATCGCGATATCGAGCCTCTATTGGCCAGCAGCGTGATAGACAACCCGGTATCGCCGACGCTCAACCTCAACGCCTTCCATCATCACTGGCAGGAGCGGCCGGATCTCTATGCGCGCCTGCAAACCGACAGCGCCGCGCTCCTGCAGCAATTGCTCGACAAGGCCGCTGCCCAGGGTTTGGCGCAGTCATTCTTCGTGCACTACGCACCCAACCTTGGCCGTGATGCCAGCGGCCGCGAACGCCTGCGCCCAGCGCAAGGCACAGCAGCCGGCACCACCGATCTGCAACTGATGCTGCGCGGCTCCATCAAGGAAGCCGGCGTGCTGGTGATCCTCAATCGCTATTACGGCCAGCGCACCGGCGTCTATCCGCTGGGCGAAGCGTTCAACGTGCGCCAGGCGCCGACCAGCCTAGAGGCGCTGCTGCAGTTGGCGGTCGAACGCTTCGAACCGCAGCACATACCCCGTCTGGTCGGCGTTGGCGATACCCTGACCAGCACCGCCGTCACGGCTGACGATGGCAGCACCCAGTGGCTGCGCGGCGGCAGCGACCGTGGCTTTCTTACCCTGGTGCAGCAACTGGGCGAGGCATTCGGGCAGGACAACCGCGTGCTGTACATCGACAGCAGCCGGGGCGAAGTGCAGCGCCCCGGCGTGGATGCCGCCTATCTGCGAGCCCACCCGAGCGAGCCCTGGCCGGCGCTGGCAGGCATCACCGATGCCGAGGACCCGCTGCGCCTGGACACCCTCTTCGCCGGCGGGCCGCGCCAGTACGTCGAATTCTTCTGTGCGCTGGCCAGTGCGCGCCAGCACGGCTGATTGGCGGCACCTGGCGAACCTTTCCACCGGCCCCACGTCCGAACCTCTGCGCTTTCGCATTCCTTGCCCGCGGAGAACTCCAAGTGACGAATTCCTTCAACCGGGGTTATCGCTACCTGCTCAAGACCTTCGGCTACGTCGGCTGGTCGCTGTTCTGGCTGCTGATCTGGGACATCATCGTCACGGTCGACTACATGCTGTTTCTCGACCGCAAGATCAGCCTGCCAACCATGCCGCTGACCCTGCTCGGTTCGGCGCTGGTGGTTCTGATCAGCTTTCGTAACACCAGCGCCTACAACCGCTGGTGGGAGGCGCGCACCATCTGGGGTGCACTGATCAACAGCTCGCGCAGCTTCGCCCGCCAGGTGCTGACCCTGATCGACGACAAGGATGACGGCAATCCGGTCAAGGCTGCTCTTTTGCGCCGCCACGTAGCCTACGTGCGTTGCCTGTCCGCCAGCCTGCGCAACCAGCCCTGCGATGACGAAGTGCGCGCTTTCGTGTCCGCCGAGGAATTTGATCGGCGCGGCACCACCAACAATTTCCCCAATGACATCCTCAACGGCTCAGCGGCCATCATCGCCAGCGAGTACAAGGCCGGTCGCCTGGACAGCATCCGCCTTACCCGTCTTGAGTCGACGCTGGTCGACGTCTCCAACTGCCAGGGCGGCCTGGAGCGTATCGCCAATACGCCGCTGCCCTACCCCTACGTGTACTTCCCGCGGCTGTTCATCACCCTGTTCTGCGTGATCGTGCCCATCGGTCTGGTCGAGACTCTGGAGTGGTACACACCGCTGGCCTCCACCGTGGTCGGCTTCATGCTGCTGGCCATCGAGCGGGTCGGTAGCGACCTGCAGAGCCCGTTCCAGGTCAGCGAGCACCAGATCCAGATGGACGCGCTGTGCGAGACCATCGAGAAGAACCTCGAATCGATGCAGCGTGATGCCCAGCGCGAGCGCGACGGGCGCCTCTTCGCCGGATGACCGGAAGGTCATTTTTCGGCGTACCAGACGCTTCGCAGAGGCTTTAAAGATTTCTTGTAGTGGTAATAATAAATCACTACAAAAGTATTGACGGCCCCTTTGCGCTTTTGCATGATGAGCTCGCCTCCCCTGATGGGAGCCCTGACAAGGGCACTTGGGCGAGCTCGGTAATACCAGCCGAGCGTTCCACGATATGTACTGCCCACAAGGCAGATTGATGAAGTCGAGCGTCCTGCAAGGACGAGAGCGTTAGCGAGACGTTGTCATGATGCCTGTGGCTGATCAGTCGATCTCCCGCATCCGATCCCGTCTTCGCCACACTCTCCCGCGCATCCTCGACCTAGGTTAGCCGCCACGGCGTAGCGATATTCACACATCACTACACGCTGGTCGGCAGCACTCAAACGCCACGGGCATTGACGGCCGCGCTCAAGCGGTCGCCCTAGACAGATCAGAGAATGAAGGGGTAAGCGCCATGAACCTGAATCAGCAACCGACTATCGACGAACTCGCTCAACTGTTCTCCCAGCACAAGGACAGTCTGCACAACCACATCCTGTGGGTCTGCGAAACCGGCGAAGTCCGTATCGACCGTGTACCGGCAGACCAGCCGGAGGACGAATTCGTCAACCAGCGCCCCAACATGCGCACCCGCCTGCGCACTTACCGCCGCGGCCAGGGCTACGTCGGCCGCCGCGCCGCGGCTGACCGGGACTTCATCGGCAACGTGCTGCGCACCCTGCAGCACGACTGGGCCCGCCCGCGCGCCCAGAAGCAGGAACTGCTCGACACCTACTGCTGAGCAGCTTACCCGGTGGGCCGCCATGGCCCACCTTCCAAGGCTCGTGTCACGCCACATTCTGGAAATACCCGGTAAAATCTCTCGCGCTCCTGGAGGAGTCGTTCGCGTGGCGAACGCCTAGCCATAGCACTCAGAAAGTGCCTGCGAGACACCAGAATGGACAATATCTATCAGACCCCAAGCGCCGATCTCCTGCCCCAGGAGCGCGCCAGCGACACATTTTTCGTAACCTCTACCCGCAAGCTGTACCTGCTGTACTTCTTCACCCTCGGTTTCTACTCGATCTACTGGGCGTACAAGCACTGGGATCGCCAGCGGGCCACCATGTTGCCGAAGAAGATCAGCCCCGCCGCGCGCTCGATCTTTCATATCTTCTTCATCCATTCGCTATGCCGACTGATCCAGGGCCAGCTGCAGGCCAAGGGTCTTGGCGAGTGGAAATACGCCGCCGTCGCCTGGACGTACATCATAATGGTCTTCGTCGGTAACGGCCTTTCCCGCGTCGAGAGTTTCGGCCATCCGATACTGGACATCGTACTGCTGGTCGCGGCGACCTTGGTCACAGCCTGGCCGCTGGCAACCATCCAGCAACAGGCCAACCTGGCTAGCGGTGACAGCGCCGGCGAGCAGAACAGCCGTTTCAGCCTGGCCAACTGGCTGTGCATGCTACCCGGCATCCTGCTCTGGCTGTTCATCGCCATCGCGATGTTCCTGCCCGAATGACATGAAAAAGCCCCGGTCGATGCCGGGGCTTTTTCATTCTGACGACGGCGTTACTTGTGCTTGTCGTCAGGCGTGTTGTTCAGATCCATCACGCTGGACACCTTCGGCGGCACCTCGTTCGGCGCCGGCTCGGCCGGGGCCTGCGGCTGCACTTGGGGCTCGACCGGCGCTGGTTGCGCCTCGGACTTCTTGCCGGTGATGCGGCGCCATACCCAGCCGATCAGCAGCACGGGCAGGATCCACAGCTTTTTCAGCAACACCAGGGCCGCGGCGAACAGGCCGACCTTGGCAGCAGCCTTGCCGGCGATCAGCGCGCCAAGGCCGTAGGCGGCGACCTTGTCGAGGTCCGGGTTGAAGTCGGCGTAACGGTTACCGTCATTGAAATCGGTCATCGCCAGGACCGCGGGCACGTTCTGCTCGATCTGCGGCAGCTGGTGCATGCCGGCGATGAAGTTCAGCACCAGTACGCCCTTACGGCCCAGCACGCGGATGTTGTAGTTGAGGGTGTGCTCGTCGCTGTCGCCGAACTTCACTTCCTTGGCCCAGTGCAGCTTCTTGCCCTCGGCATCGTAGTGCGGTGCCGAGGCCCAGCCGACGATGGAGACCGGCTCGTAACCGTTCTCCGCACGCCACTTGTTGTCTTCCTTGGCGCTTTCCTGCAGGTCCTTGAGCATGTCGTTGTAGTCGATGTCGGCGGCGTCCTCATCGGACACATAGCCGCTTTCCTCGTATTCGACGGTCACCGCCCAGGACTCCTCGGCCAGCGGCGAAACGCCCTTGGGCAGGATCATGCCCAGCGGCGGCTTCTCGTCCGGCGGGTTGCCCCAGGCCTGGACCAGCACGCGCTCGGCGTCGTCGCCGTCCAGGAACACCATGTTGTCCGGCAGATTGAGGGTCGCCAGGTTGCCGCCCAACACCACCTTGCCGCTGCGGAAATTGAGGCTGTCGAGAAACTGCTCCTCGCTCATGTACTCGCTTTCGTCTGCCTCGACGGGGCTTTGCTGAGCGGCACCTTCCTGGGCATCCGAGGCTTGCGGTGCCTGGTCGGCCCAGCTCAGCGGGACGGCGGTGGCCAGCAGGCCGGCCAATAACAACTCCTTGTAGTACATCTGCAACTCCATGGGATCGGCTGAATTCGGATGTGACAGCCTACCATCCATCACGGAATCATTTGGTAACGCTTCGTCATTTTTGGATACATCTCACACTCCGCGTATCAGCTTTTCACCGTCAATTTGACCAGGTGCACCACTACCGGCCGAACGGCCATCACGCAGACGAACGCTACGGGCATGGCCAGCCGATAGGCTTCCAGCACCGCACTCAGGTAACCGTCACTCAAGCCGCGATTGGTCGCGGTGATCACCAGGCACATGAGAAAAGCCATAATCCCGGACATAAAGAAGGCGAAGGCAATCGGCGAGAGCTTGGCCGGCAGCTTCCAGCTGGTGCGGGTGGTATTCAGGGTCGAATCGGGCAATGGAAAAATCCTTATCAGGTAGCGGTGTAGAGCCAGGGGTGGCGAGGCGGCGATTATCGACGCGCCGCATTGCCCCGAGTAGCCGCCCACAGGTAAGGTCAGTTCCAAGCAAACCTTATCAATCCAGCTACCAATAGAAAGCTCGACTATGGATACCCTGCGCGGCATCGAGAGTTTCGTGAAGGCGGTGGAGAGCGGCAGCATTGCCGCGGGCGCGCGTCTGTTGGGCATCAGCGCGGCGGCAGCCAGCCAGAACATCGCACGACTAGAAGCGTCTCTGGGCATTCGCCTGCTGACCCGCACCACCCGCAGTCTGGCCCTGACCGAAAGTGGCGAGCTGTATTTCAGCCAGGTCCGCAACGTGCTGCGTGATCTGGAGCTGGCGCGCAGCAACGCCACGCTGCAGCACGACCAGCCCCAGGGCCGCCTGCGCATCGCCTCTAGCGCCGCCTTTGGCCGGTATGTGCTGGCGGCAATGCTGCCGGTCTTCGCCGCCCGCTACCCGCGCATCGCCTGTGAACTCAGCACCACCGACCGCAGCGTCAACCACATTCAGGAATCGGTGGATATCAGCATCCGTATTCCCCAACAGCTTGAAGACGGCCTGGTGGCCCGACATATCGCCAGCGTGCCGTCGATCTACTGCGCCTCGCCGGCTTATCTGCAGAAAGCCGGCACGCCTCGCGCGCCCGAACAACTCAGCCAGCACGATTGCCTGGCCTTCAAGGTCGCGGTGGATGGACGGTTAATGCCCTGGCGCTTCGTGCGCGACGGCGTGCGTTTCGACGCGCCGCTTCGCGTGGCGCTGGTCAGTGACGACATCGACGTGCTGGCCAGGGTGGCGGTCAATGGCGGCGGCATCACCCGCCTAGCGGCCTTCGTCGCCGAGCCGCTGCTGGCGAGCGGGCAGTTGTTACCGCTGTTCGGGGTGCCCGAAGACGCTGGCAGCCAGGCGCTGATCGAGCCGCTGGACTATTACCTGTGCGTGCGCGACCGCGTTGATCTGACGCCCAAGGTGCGCGCCTTCATCGAGCATGTGGTGCAAAGCCTGCGCGAAGACTGGCACCCTCGAACGGCAACGCACTCGATTTGACTCATGGGGCGAATCCGGTAGGCTCGGCAACTCATTTGAACGGAGTGTTTTCCCATGGCTAAAGCCACTGCCCGCCACATCCTGGTTGCCACTGAAGCGAAGTGCAACGAACTGAAAGCTGCCATCGAAGGTGGTGCCGATTTCGCCCAGGTCGCCAAAGACAACTCCAGCTGCCCGTCCAGCCGTGACGGCGGCAATCTGGGCTCGTTCGGCCCGGGCCAGATGGTCAAGGAATTCGACACCGTGGTATTCAGCGCCCCGGTCAACGTGGTGCAGGGTCCGGTGAAGACCCAGTTCGGCTACCACCTGCTTGAAGTGACCAGCCGCCAGGACTGATTCACACCCCCCGCCTGGTGCCGCCCGGTGCCAGGCTTCTCTTCACTCCCCGCCCCCTCTCGCCGAAAACCCTGAACCGCCGCCCCTGCACGCCACTCTATCGCTGCGGTAGTCAGCATGGGTGAGGCCTTCGCATGAACCGGTTCTTCCAGGCCCTTGGCCTACGCATTGGCGACTCAGCCATCCAATCCCGCTCGCCCAGCCAGAAAGCCCTTGGCAAATGCACCTGCGGCCAGCCCATCTTCTTTCGCAACAGCCAGTGCCTGGCCTGCCAGTCGCCGCTGGGCTACGAGCCCGAGCGCGGCCAGGTGGTCACGCTGCACGCCGGTGAAGGCCCGCACAGCTGGCGAATCGACGGAGATACCCGGCGCTACAGGCGCTGCGCCAATCTGCACAGCGCCGCCGGCTGCAACTGGCTGCTGCCGCACAACAGCGCGGGCGAGTTGTGCATCGCCTGCCAGCTCAACCGTACCATTCCCGACCTGTCGATATCCGGCAACGAGCAGCGCTGGGCGCGCCTGGAGATCGCCAAGCGCCGCCTGGTGGCGCAACTACTAAATCTGGGTTTGCCGCTGATCAGCAAGCACAAGGATACCGAACGCGGCCTGGCCTTCGACTTTCTTGGCCCGGACCTCAGCGGCCAACCGCCGGTGACCGGCCACGCCCGCGGCCTGATCACCCTGAACATCGCCGAGGCGGATGACGACGTGCGCGAACAGACGCGCATTCAGCTGCACGAGCCTTATCGCACCCTGCTCGGTCACTTCCGCCACGAAGTCGGCCACTACTACTGGGATCGGCTGGTCGCCGGTACACCCTGGCTGAACGGCTACCGCCGGCTGTTCGGCGATGAGCGCGCTGACTACGGCGCCGCGCTGCAACGCCACTACGAACAGGGCGCGCCAGCCGACTGGCAGGAATCGTTCGTCAGTGCCTACGCCACCATGCATCCCTGGGAAGACTGGGCGGAAACCTGGGCCCATTACCTGCACATGATGGACACCCTGGACACCGCTCTGAGCTTCGGCATGCGCGCCGGCGACGTGGAACTGGAGTTCCGACCGTTCACCGGCGCTGCGCTGTCAGACCCGCACGCCCCGAAGGCCGACGAGTTCCTGCGCTTCATCAATGCCTGGATCGAACTGGCCGCTATGCTCAACGAGCTGGCGCGCAGCATGGGCCACAAGGATCTCTATCCATTCGTGCTTTCTGCAGCGGTGGTCGGCAAGCTGCAGTTCATCCACCAGGTCGTCGAGGCGGCCTCCCCTGTCACCTGAGGCTGGCAAGCGCACCGGCCGCGTTCAAGGAGCAAGTCCATGGCTAATCTCGATCGACATGGCAGTTGCCTGTGTGGCGCCGTCACCCTGACCTTGCGTATCGCCAGCCCCAGCGTCAGCGCCTGCCACTGCGCGACCTGCCGCAAATGGGGCGGCGGCCCGCTGCTGGTGGCCGAAGGCGAACTGGCGCAGCTCAGTGGAGAGCAGCAGGTGAGCATCCACGACTCATCGGAGTGGGCCCAGCGGGGCTTCTGCGGCCAATGCGGCAGCCACCTGTTCTATCGTCTGAAAAGCAACGGCCACCATGCAGTGCCGGTGGGCCTGCTCGATGACCACGGTGACTGGCAGTTCGACAGCCAGATCTTCGTCGAATCCAGACCACCCTATTACTGCTTCGCCAATCAGACCCGCGAACTGACCGGCGAGCAGGTGTTCGCCGAGTTCAACCCGGACTGACTCAGGGCTCGTCCAGAGACGGCCCGACCAGTACCGCCAGCTGTTCGTAAACGCCGGGCGCCGCCACCAGATAGGGATTGCCGGCGAGCAGACCGTCGCCGCGCAGAAAATCGTTGCTGCGCCCGCCGGCCTCGCGTACCAACACCAGGCCGGCCAGGCAATCCCAGCTCTTCAGGTGAGTTTCGTAGTAGCCGATCAGCCGCCCGGCGGCGACGTAGGCGGTCATCAGTGCGCCGGAGCCGTTGCGCACGAACATACCGCCGGCATCGAGCAGGCCGTGCAGAAATGGCAGAAAGTGTTCCTTGCCGGGGCGATGGGTGGTGCCGACGCCGACCAGCCCTTCGCGCACATGTCCGGCGCCATGGGCCAGTAACGGCGTTTCGTTGACGAAGGCGCCGCGTCCGACGAACCCATGAAACAGCTCGCCGTGATTGGGATCGGCAATGGCGCCAAGCAACGGCTCGCCGTCCACCAGCAGGCCAATGGACACGCACCAGTTGTGCAGGCCGTTGAGAAAGCACGCCGTGCCGTCGATGGGATCGATCACCCAGATGCAGCGCGCTTGCAGGCCGGCGCTACCGCCCTCTTCGCCGACCACGCCGTCGTCCGGAAAATGCTCGGCCAGTTCGCCGCGAATAAATGCCTCGACCTGCTGATCGGCGATGCTCACCACATCCTGCAGATCGCCGTCCTTGTGCTCTACAGTGAGCTCGCTGCGCCGCACGTAGAAGGTCATGGCCCGTTCGGCAGCTTCCAGCGCCACCCGTTTGGCGAAGGTATAGCGGGCATCGAGATCGAGACTGGGGTGCTGGAAATCGGGCATGAGACAGACGCTCCTGAATAGGCTGATGATGCTCGGCTGGCTTGCGAGGCAGCGGCGACAGCCTCTACGCTGCGCACTCGCTGAAAGAGCCCTGTGCAATGACCCTCGCTAACCTGTTGTTGTTCGCCATTCCTGCCGTCTTTCTCACCGGCCTGTCCAAGGGCGGCTTCGGCGGTGCGCTGGGCGGCATCGCCGTGCCCCTGCTGGCCCTGGCCACCTCGCCGATGCAGGCGGTGGCAGTGATGCTGCCGATCCTCTGCCTGGCCGACGTAGTCGGGCTCAAGGCCTACTGGGGCAATTGGGACGTGGCCAACCTCAAGGTCATGCTGCCCGGCGCGGTGATCGGCATCATCATCGGTTCGCTGACCTTCGGGCTGCTCAACGAGAGTCTGATTGGTCTGTTGATCGGCCTGATCGCCATTTCCTTCGTGCTGCTGGGGCTGCTCAAGAGCGACCCGGCGCCGCGACCGCTGCAACCCAGGCGCGGCCTGGCGCTGTCCTCGGTGGCAGGTTTCACCAGCTTCGTCGCCCACGCCGGCGGACCGCCAGTGATGATGCACCTGCTGCCCCAGCAGCTGGAAAAACTGCGCTACGTGGCCACCATCAATATGTTCTTCCTGCTTACCAACGCCATGAAGCTGATCCCCTACACCTGGCTTGGCCAGTTCAGCCGGGAGAACCTGCTGCTCAGCCTGATGCTCGCCCCCATCGTGCCGCTCGGTGTATGGACGGGCCTGTGGCTACAGTCGCGGATCAACCACACCTGGTTCTACCGCATCGCCCGGCTGGGCATGCTGCTGGCCGGACTGCAGTTGGTCTGGAAGAACATCTGACGCACTTAAAGCGCGAACAGCGTGCGGTACTCATCATGGGCATGCTGATCGGTCATGCCGCTGATGAAATCCTGCACCAATCGGCACCGGTGGTAGAACTCCCAGGCGGCGCGATCCATTTCGCCGCACTCACGCACTGCCTGGCGATAGGCCTTGATCAGTTGGCTTGGCAGGCGGCGCACCAGCATCTGCAGATAGGCCTCGCGGCGGCAGTTGCCTTCGGTCAGCTCGACAAAGGTCTGCGCATCCACCCGTAGCAGCGCGCCGTAGCTGTCCAGAAGGCCCTGAATGATCCGGTGCCCCTGCAACTGCAGGGTTTCCACCTCGCGGTGACAGAACACCCGCGCCATGGCCACGTCCTTGAAGGTCTGCACGATGGCGTGAGGCAGGCTGTCGTCTTCGATCAGCGCGCGGTCCAGGGTGCCGGCGTGAACCGCGTCGATATTGTCGATGAACTGCCGCGCCGCGTGCTGCACCAGCGGGTGGATCATGCTGACGCGCAACTTGACGAAGAATTCGCCGGCCTTGTTGATCTCTTCCTGGTGATAGCGCTCGAGAGCTTGCTCGACCAGCCCCCGGAATGACTGCTTGGAGCCGGGAATCGGAATGTCCGTGGATTTCAGCTTCTCGAACGTGGACACCAGCAGCGGCGCCAGTTCGGTCACGGTGAGGATGCCCTTCTCCACCGAATCCTCGATATCGGCCAGGCAATAGGAGATGTCGTCGGCGGCCTCCATGATGTACGCCACCGGATGACGGGTCCCCGGCGCCTGACCCAACGCCTGCTGCAGTTCGGCGACAAAATATTCTTCGGACAGATAGAAGCCGGGCTTCTTGTTCAGGTAGGCACCGGCCGTGCCCTTGCCGGGCCTGGGCTGGTAGGCCGGGCGCAAGTATTTAAGCAAGCCGGCGGTCTGGGTGTAGGTCAGGCGTAGGCGCTGCAGATTGACCACCAGTCGCACCGCCTGGGCGTTGCCTTCGAAATTGCGCAGGTCGGCGCGCATGCGGGCTTGCAGATCAGGATTGGCCTGGTGCTGCGGCACGGCCACGGCGAACAGCCCATCCAGAGCCCGCTCGAACCACTCGCCAATGGCGAACTCACCGAAATGCCCGAATGGCGGGTTGCCGATGTCGTGCATCAGGCAGGTCATTTCCACCAGGCTTTCCAGGGCGCCTTGCAAGTCGTCCAGGCCGTAGTCCGCAGCCCGCTCGCCGAGCTGGGCGTACAGCGTGCGGACGATGAAGCGCCCGGTCTGCTGGACTTCCATGGAATGGGTCAGGCGGCTGCGCACCGCCGCGTTGCGCTCGAGGGGAAACACCTGGGTGCGTTGCTGCAGACGGCGAATGGCCGCGGAGTTGATGATCCGCCCGCGGTCGCTTTCGAAGGCATAGAGCAGATCGACATCGCCGCCAGCCTGATCGCCAGGGCGCAACGCGCAAATTCGCTGTTTGAAGTTCACCGCTGCTGGCATCCTCGGGCTCTCGATCAGGCATACAAGCCGCGAGCCTAACGCGCAGCGCTCGGTTTACCAAGCACCTGGCGGCAGGGACAATAAGCGCTTTGCTCCGCGAGGCAGGAGACCATCATGAGCCGTGCCGACTTCCACCAGCAACGTGCCGAGCAAGCCATCGCCGATGCCCAGCGCCTGCTGGAGCAGCGCGCCAGCCGCGGCGCCGGCTGGCTGACCTGGGTGCCCAGCGAGCTTTACCAGCTCTCGCCGCCGGAATATGCGGCGATGGTCAGGCGCGAGTTGCAGCGCCTGAGCTCAACCGAATAAAAGGCCTAAGGCCTTACGCCAGTTTGTTCTCGTGCAGACGCACATTGAGTTCATCGACCACCGGCGCCCATTCGGCGTCCTCCAGCAATTCGTCCTTGAGAAAAGCGGCCTGGGCCTGATTCCAGAAAGGCGCCTCGGAGACTTTCACGTCATCGGGCAGCGGATAGTGCTTGGCGATAAAGGCGTCGATGCTGGCGGGGTCGGACGGCAGGCCCAGTTGCTCGAACAGGGTACCGAGGTCTTTGTTGGGCAGTTCCATGAAGCTCTCCTTCAGCGTGCTAGGTGCTGTGTAGAGCCGCGCCCACAAACGACAGTTCAACATCTCGGCTGTGCTGCAAGTGCGCTATCGGCCGCAGTTATCGGCTATGGTTGAGCCATCGACCACGCACCGGGGACGCCTCGTGACCACTTTGCAGCGTTGCAGCACTGCCCTTCTCCCAGCCGCCATCGCCCTGTTGCTAGGCGCCTGTGCCAGCCCATCGACGCCTGCCGACAAGCCGGAGCGCATCGGCCGCGCCCAGGATCTCTACGAGCTGCCGCCGGCGTATCAGGCCGGAACCTACCGGAACATGGACGAGCTGTTTTACACCCGTACCGTGCACCGCGGCGCCCAAGTGCTGCCGCTGCCAAGGCGTAGCGAGGTGCCGGTGCAATACACCGCAGATGGGCAGCGCCTGGGTGTAGAAGCGTTCATGCAGCGTAATCAGGTCAGCGGCCTGCTGATTTTGAAGGACGGCAAGGTGGCCCTGGAGCGCTACGCCATGGGCAACGACGCCAGCACCCGCTGGACGTCCTTCAGTGTGGTCAAGTCGATTTCCTCGACTCTGGTAGGCGCTGCGGTGCAGCAGGGCAAGATCGCCAGCGTGAACGACCCGATCACCCGCTATCTGCCACAGCTCAAGGGCGGCGCCTACGACGGCGTCAGCGTCGAGCAGGTACTGCAGATGAGCTCCGGCGTAGCCTGGGACGAAACCTATCGCGACCCGCAATCGGACCGGCGCCGCATGTTCGAGCTGCAACTGGCCAACGACCCCGGCGCGCTGCTCAAGCAGATGTCCGCACTGAAGAAGGCGCAGGCACCCGGCACCACCTTCAACTACAGCACGGGTGAATCGCACCTGCAGAGCGAACTGGTTCATGCGGCGACCGGCATGACGGCCAGCGATTATCTGTCAGAGCGCATCTGGGCGCGCCTGGGCATGGAACGCGATGCGTTCTGGCAGCTCGACAGCCGTGCCGGCCAGGAAATCGGCAGCAGCGGCCTGTCGGCGACGCTGCGTGATTATGGCCGCTTCGGCCAGTTCATCCTCGATGACGGGGTGATCAACGGCGAACGCATCCTGCCGGCCGGCTGGCTGCAACGCGCCACGCGCGCGCCCACCGGCTCGCATCTGGAGCCTGGCAAACTGTACGACGGCGACTACGCCCTGGGCTATGGCTACCAGTGGTGGCTGTTCCCGACAGGAGCCGCAGCGCTGCCCAATCATGACGGCGGTGTCTTCGAGGCTCAGGGTATCTTTGGCCAGTTCCTGTATATCAATCCCAAAGAGAAGGTCGTGGCGGTAATCTGGAGCACCTGGCCGAAGCCGGAGATGGATGAACGAGAGATGGAAACCTATTCCTTTATTGGCGCGGCGGTCGAAGCGCTGCGCTGAGCTAACAAAACATGCCTGGAAAACAACGACGCGGCGAACCTGAAGACGGCGCGCGGGTCGATACATCAGATTTGCCTGGGGATTTTTTATGATTGACCGCCGACATGGCGTTGCCTGCCTGCTGCTGAGCCTGCTGCTCGCGGGCTGCGCCACTTCATCAACCACCTGCGATGAACCGATGACGGGCGACAGCTGCCGCGATCGTCAACTGCTCTATCAGAACGACATGCTGCAGGCCAAGATGCTGGTGATGTCCGGCGATATGGAAAGCCACGAGCTGGCCAATGCCCTGCTGCGCCGCGCGGCGAGCGAGGACGAGCGCGGCGAAGTGGAGTTCTACCAGGCGATTCTGATGATCCGCGAAGGCCCTCAGACCGACGAAGTGCTGGCCAAGCTGGAAGCCGCTGCCGAGAAGCAGCAGCCCTACGCCGTGGCGCTGCTGTATCGCATCTGGTCGCAGCCATACCTGGTCGATGAAGCCGACCCGATCCGCGCCGAAGAATACCGCGCCGACTACGCCGAACTGGACGTTGCCAAGAGCGGCTACCCCTCCTTCGAGAAGGCGCTCGAACTGGTCGACAAGCTGACCCAGTCGCCCTGATCCCCCTTCGCAACGCCCGATTGCCCGGTTCCTCCGGGCAATTCGCAGCGATGCCTGCCGCTTAAATGCGATTTGCCGGGTGCCAGGCCGACGCCAAGCGATTAAAATCTGCCACCGCAATTCGTCGCACAGCCTGTCCGGTAACCTGAAGGCTGCGCCACGCCATTATCCGCATAGTCGAGAGAACAGACATGGGCGCCCAGTGGAAAGCCAAACCTAAAGAAGCCGCCGCCAACGCCAGGGGCAAGATCTTCGGCCGCCTGGTCAAGGAAATCATGGTCGCCGCGCGCAATGGTGCCGACCCGGATATGAACCCCAAGCTGCGCCTAGCCATCCACCAGGCCAAGAAAGCCTCGATGCCCAAGGACACCCTGGACCGCGCGATCAAGAAAGGCGCTGGTCTGAGCGGCGAGACGGTGAACTTCGAGCGCACCACCTATGAAGGTTTCGCCCCCCATCAGGTGCCACTGATCGTCGAGTGCCTGACCGACAACGTCAATCGCACCGTGGCCGAGATCCGTGTGCTGTTCCGCAAGGGTCAGATGGGTAGCAGCGGCTCGGTAACCTGGGATTTCGACCATGTCGGGCTGATCGAGGCCTCCAGCGACAGCGACGCCGACCCTGAGCTGGCCGCTATCGAAGCCGGCGCGCAGGATTTCGACGAGGCCGACGAAGGCAACACCCTGTTCATCACCGAGCCGACCGACCTGGATCTGGTCAGCCGCGCCTTGCCGGAGCAAGGTTTCACCGTCAACTCGGCCAAGCTCGGCTACCGCCCGAAGAACCCGGTCACCAGCCTGACACCCGAGCAGCTCGAAGAAGTCGAAGCCTTCCTGGAGGCCATCGACAACCACGACGACGTGCAGAACGTTTATGTAGGTCTGGCCGGCTAATTGAGCCGAAGCGGCAAATTGCGGCAATCCATCACGGTTTTGCCGCAATAACCCGGTATACTGTCCGGCTTCCTTCCGCGCCCATCAGGGGCGCAGTGGAATACGCCTTACAGGAGCTTCATCGTGCACAAATCCCTCATTCTTGCCGCCTGCTTTATGCTCGGAGCTTGCAGCGGCGTCCCTCACTCGGCGCAGGCACCCGCCTCGGCCGATCAGGACAGCATCGTACGCAGCAACCTGGAGGCGATTCACAACGCCCAGGTCGTGCCGCTGCCACTGGATCCGCAGAGCAGCGTGCCCCACGGCATCGCCGGCGATGCCAGCATGCAGTTCGGCAGCTCACTGTCCAACTACCGCGTCTATTCGCTGAAGCTCAAGCAGGGCGAGCGCTATCGCCTGAACGTCAACTCGTTCTGCGACCACACCTGCATGGGCATCAACAAGTTTGCCCTGAAGCCCCGCGCCGTGCTGATGGACGCCTACGGCACGGTCATCCCCAACAAGCCTGCCCGTCCTTCCACGGTAATCGGCATGACCAGCATGGGCTGGGATGGTGAAGCGCCGGAAGATGGCACCTACTACCTGCTGGTCGCCGCCGACAAGGAAGATGTTGGCCGCACCATCGTCATCGACGACGTGTGGATCAACAACTCGCCGCTGATGGCGGTGAAGGTCGGCCTGCTGGAAACCCCGCACAGCCACCTGCGCTGAGCATGCCACCACGCACCCTGAACATCGCAGCCGCCTGCCTGCTCGACGACGCAGGCCGGCTGCTACTGGTGCGCAAACACGGCACACGCATGTTCATGCTGCCAGGCGGCAAACGTGAAGCCGGTGAAAGCGCCCTGCGGACCCTGGCCCGCGAGCTCGACGAAGAGCTGAATCTGACGCTACCTGAAACGGCCTTCACGCCGCTGGGCCGTTTCAATGAAGCGGCCGCCAACGAAGCCGATACCCGCGTTGAAGCCGATATCTTTCGCGCCGCCCTCTCCCATCCTGTCGCACCGGCAGCCGAGCTCGAAGAGCTGCGCTGGCTGCATCCTGACGATCCGCATGGCGACGACCTGGCACCGCTGCTGCGCCTGCATGTACTGCCGCTGATCTGGCCCAAGGGTTGATCGCAACTTAGCCTCTTAGAACCTGTTTACGATCTTTATGTGCCTGAAGCGGTAGGTACAAGGCAGAAGCGGCCGCTAGCCGATCCACTGTGGGAGCGCGCCATGCGCGCGAAAAATCGCGGGCATGGCCCGCTCGACGATGGCTGCTACCAGCACTTTATTGCCAAACTCACCTAGTCTGGGCTGAAAGATCATGAACAGGCCCTCAGGTGCCGATAGCCACTATCGAGGTGAATGATTTCTGCGCCAGCGAGCCAGCCAATAGCCTACGCGCTATCAAAGATCTCGCTCACAGGTGCCCACCATGCAACGTTCACTGCTCATTCTGCTCACCCTTCTTACCCTCTCGCTTGCCGGCTGCGCCACCCCGCAGTCGGCTGCCGAACGCCCCTACACCGACGCCGAGATCAAGCAGTTCGCCCTGGAAATGCTCAGCCGCAGCGGCCTGCCGTACGAGGATTACGAGAAGATCCGCAGCGCCCTGCAGGCGCCCAAATACCGCGTGTCGAACTCCATCCGCGATATCGGCCCGCAGCCGCGCTCGCTGCCGGAAGGCTGATCGGCCTGCATGCTGCGGCAATGACACAGCATGCAGGCCGGCGATTCATTGATCCACGACAAGGCACCCGCGCATCCAGCCCTTAGCCTGAGCCGATCCACTTACGCGAGGGCTCACAATGGCTATCACTTCTGCCGGCATCTGCGCCGCGGCCGACCAGTTGCAAGGGTTCGTGGGTTTCAACCTCAAGACCGGCCAGCACATCATGCGCTTCAGCGAAGATTCCTTCGGTCTGGATGTGGCCGAAGATAGCATCACTCCAACCAGCGAATTCGTCTGGCAAGCCGCGGACGGCGCCGACCTGATGACGCTCAAGCGCGACCGCCTGCGCCTGTTGGCCGAGCTGCGCATCGACGAGCGCCTGGCTATCAGCGAACCACTGCGCGTCTACCTGCGCCGCGATGATCTACCAGAAATCAGCGCCGTGCGCCTTCTCAAACGCAGTGCCTGATACTGGTCGCCCGGGCAGCGGAAACGTAGACTGGCGCACTCTCATGAACTGCCAGATCGATGCCAACGTTTCGCTGCCTGCCCGACCACCTGCGCCCCCTGGCCGACAAGTTCTACCGTAGCCAGCATTCGGCTATGCGCACCCGGGCGGCCCACCAGGTGTGGGTGGCTGAAGACAAGCAGATCATCGCCGCCCTGTGCCTGCAGCCCATGGCCCACGGGCAATGGCTGACCAGTCTGCTGGTCGATGCCGACCAACGCCATCGAGGCGTGGCCAGCGCACTGATCACCTGCGCCCTGCAAAAGGTCGACACACCGGTGTGGCTGTTCTGTCACCCGGATCTCGAATCGTTCTATAGCCGCCTGGGATTCGAACCCTGCCCGTCACTGCCCGAAACGCTGGCCGAACGCCTGCAGCGTTACAGATTGAAAAAAATATTGAACGCAATGGCACTCTGATATCTCATAGCCAGCGTGACACTGGCATTTCCGCCACTAAGCTTCTCGATAGCCGCAACTGCCCGCCATGGATGCTGTCCATGGATCCAAGCGCTATAGACAGGTGCGAGATCGGCTGCCAGACGAGCACGCGATCTATGAGAACAATAGGCCATGGGCAGACGTTTCAACCGTGTCCTTGCGCGACTGCGCAAGGATTTTCAGCTGTGCATCATTACCCTGATGGGCTTCTTCGGTGTGCTCGGCATTACGCCCTACGCGGTCTACCGCCTTTCCCAGGGCAACTACCCGGTCGGCATCGCCGACACCGTTATCGTCCTGTCGACCATCGCGGCGATGTCTTATGCCTGGCGAACCGGCGATACTCGCAAAGCCGGATTATGGCTGGTAGCGGTCGATTCCCTTTGCGCAACGCTGATTGCAGTCAAGCTGGGCGTCAACGGCCTTTTCTGGATCTATCCGCTGATCCTGCTGAACTTCTTCATGGTAGTGCCCTTGATCGCGCTACTGGCAACGGGCGCGGTGCTATCGGTGCTGGTAACGTACGCGACCCTGGTGCCGGGCTCGGTATTCGATAGTCACTACCAAATGCTATCGTTCCTCGTCACCGCGATGGTCGCCGGCATCATGAGCTTCATTTTCGCCCAGCGTGCCGCCTATCAGCGCAGGCAGCTACAATCCTGGGCAACTCGCGACGCGCTGACAGGCGCCCGCAACCGCCGGATAATGGATCAGGAATTGAAGATCGCCGTGGCCAATAAACGCCGGCACGGCATCAGCAGCGCTGTGCTGGTCATCGATATGGACCACTTCAAGCAGGTCAACGACCGCTTCGGTCATCCGATGGGTGACCAGGTGCTGATCAAATTCGTCGAGCTGACCAACCGCTGCTTCCGCCATGAAGACCGGCTGTTCCGCTTTGGTGGCGAAGAATTCCTGCTGCTACTCAGCAACACCAACGAAAAGGGCTTGCGTGCGGCTGCCCTGCAGTTGCAGGCACAGATCGCCCAGCATTTGAAAACGCCCGATGGCCCGGTGACCGTGTCCATGGGTGGTGCCGTGCTGTACGCCGACGAAAGCTGGCGGGACTGGCTGGAACGCGCCGACCAGCAGCTCTACGAAGCCAAGCGCGCCGGTCGCAACCGCATCCATATCGATACCTACCCGACTGTGGAAATGGCCTGACGGTAGCTAGGCCGGCTACGGCACTATCGGCGAGCGGTACTCGCACCTTCTGTCACTGCGCGGTGATTCTCTCAGGTTCAGCAGTCGCTTTCGCGGCATATGAGCCAGACCTTCCCGTCGCCGGCACCACTAATCGCCTCTGCTGCGCCTCAAAATGGCTGACCTTACAGCCGAGCCTCACCTGCCGCCAGGGCTCAGCGGCTGCCTCCAGCAAGAGCCAACTTGCCGATCACATCCACCAGCACAATCCCGCGGTGCGCAAGCCGATCCGCCACGCAAACAAAAAAGGGGCGGCCCGAAGGCCGCCCCTTTTGTTTACCAGCAGTGGATCAGTGAGCCGAAGCGCCACTGGCTCCCAGGCCGGTGTGCGAACGCACGAACTGTGGCAGGAACAGCGCGCGCTCTTCGTCGGCAGCCTTGGACTTGTCGGTAATCGAGAAGAACCAGATACCGATGAAGGCGACGGCGATCGAGAACAGCGCCGGGTATTCGTACGGGAAGATGGCCTTCGCGTGGCCGAGTACCGAGACCCAGATGGTTGGGCCAAGCACCATCAACACCACGGCGGTGATAAGGCCCAGCCAGCCGCCGATCATCGCGCCGCGGGTGGTCAGGTTTTTCCAATACATGGAAAGGAACAGCACCGGGAAGTTACAGCTCGCCGCGATGGAGAAGGCCAGGCCCACCATGAACGCGATGTTCTGCTTCTCGAAGAGAATGCCCAGGCCGATGGCCAGGACACCCAGGCACACGGTGGTGATCTTGGAAACGCGCAGCTCGTCCTTCTCGTTGACGTTGCCCTTCTTGAACACGCTGGCATACAGGTCGTGGGAAACCGCCGAAGCGCCCGCCAGGGTCAGACCGGCAACCACCGCGAGGATGGTGGCGAAGGCTACCGCCGAGATGAAGCCCAGGAAGATGCTGCCGCCCACGGCGTTGGCCAGGTGCACCGCCGCCATGTTGTTGCCGCCCAGCAGCGCGCCGGTGGCGTCCTTGAAGGCCGGGTTGGTGCTGACCAGCAGGATCGCGCCGAAGCCGATGATGAAGGTCAGGATGTAGAAGTAGCCGATGAAACCGGTGGCGTAGAACACCGACTTGCGGGCTTCCTTGGCGTCGCTCACGGTGAAGAAGCGCATCAGGATGTGCGGCAGGCCAGCAGTACCGAACATCAGCGCCAGGCCGAGAGAGATCGCCGAGATCGGGTCCTTGACCAGGCCACCGGGGCTCATGATCGCTTCACCGTTGGCGTGTACCTTGATGGCTTCGGAGAACAGGGTCGCGAAGTTGAAGCCGACGTGCTTCATCACCATCAGCGCCATGAACGACGCGCCGGAGAGCAGCAGCACCGCCTTGATGATCTGTACCCAGGTAGTGGCCAGCATGCCGCCGAACAGCACGTACATCACCATCAGGATGCCGACCAGCACGACCGCAACGTGGTAGTCGAGGCCAAACAGCAGCTGAATCAGCTTGCCGGCACCAACCATTTGCGCGATCAGGTAGAAGGCCACTACAACCAGCGAGCCGCTGGCCGACAGGGTGCGGATTTCCTTCTGCTTGAGGCGATAGGACGCCACATCAGCGAAGGTATATTTGCCCAGATTGCGCAAGCGCTCGGCGATCAGAAACAGGATCACCGGCCAGCCGACCAGAAAGCCGATCGAGTAGATCAGGCCATCGTAGCCGGAGGTGAACACCAGGGCGGAAATACCCAGGAAGGACGCCGCCGACATGTAGTCGCCAGCGATGGCCAGACCGTTCTGGAAGCCGGTGATACCGCCCCCCGCGGTATAGAAGTCCGACGTCGACTTGCTGCGTTTCGAAGCCCAGTAGGTGATGCACAGGGTGCCACCGACGAAAGCCAGGAACATCACGATGGCAGGCGTGTTGACCGCCTGGCGCTGCACATCACCGGTCAGCGCGTCGGCCCACAGGGCCGGTGCCATGGCCATCAGGGCCAGGGCGCTAAGGATACGGCCGATCATTTGCCCACCTCGTCCAGGATCGCCTGGTTCAGGTTGTCGAACTCGCTGTTGGCGCGGCGCACGTAGATACCAGTCAGCACGAACGCAGACAGGATTACCCCGACACCAATTGGAATGCCCCAGGTGATCGGCGAGTCCGCACTGATGCGGGTTCCGAGCAGGCCAGGCACGAAGGCGATGAGCAGAATGAAGCCGACGTAGATGCCGAGCATGATGGCGGAGAGTATCCAGGCGAATCGCTCGCGCTTGGCTACTAGTTCCTGGAAGCGCGGATTTTGCTCGATCCGCCGGTAGATGCTGTCGTTCATTTTATTGTTATCCTCCACAGCAGGATGCTGGTACGGATAACTGTATGTCAGCATTCAACTTCTGACAGACGACCTTAGTCGAAACCCCTCGCTTTTTAGACCAAAGTCTAATGCGGCTTAACGCCGCTGTTCGTACTGATGGCTGCCCTGCCCCGGATACCCCTGCACTTCATAGCCATTGGGATACTCGGTGCTCTGGCGGATGCCGCCGCGGGTCTCGAAGGTGGAGCTGCTTTGCCCGCTTTCATAACGGCGGGTGTTGATGCCTTGTGGCAGGCGCTGACCGCCATAAAGGTTGTATTGCTCCTGGCGCTCGTAGGTATCGACGCTACCGCTCGCCCCGGGGCTGACGTACGACTTGGGAATCACGCGGATGGTTTGCGGCGCTCGCTCGTCAGCCAGCGCGGCAGAGGCGCCGGCCATGACGGCTAGCGCCAGGGTAAGACCGATCAGTGCCTTCATTGTGAACTCCGATTCGGGCGCCAGCGCGCCTGCAATGCATGTCTGCCTGAGACAGCACGCGCACCGAATCATTTGCGGGTCAGCGCCTCGCCGATGCCATAAAAGTGACCGCCGGCAACATGGTGAAGGCTGCGCCAAGCGGGATCTGCGTCTTCGAAGTGCCAGCGTCCGTCACGAAATACCCGCTCATCGGCCCAGGCCGCGGTGACCTCGCCAATAAACAGGTCATACGCCTGCTGGTTGTGGGGCTCGGGAATCAGCCGACAGGCCAGCCACGCCGAGCAGCCAGCCACGAACGGCAGATCTACGTCACCCAGGGGGAACAACTCGACACCGCTGGCGGCCAGCTTGCCGGGCTCCTCATTAAGGCTGCGCGAGCCGACCTGGTAGGTAAGCTCCAGCTGCGCGGCGGTCGGTATCTGGATGACGAACTGACCGCTACCCTCGACCAGACCGCGAGTCGCGGTGGCCTTGTCGAGCACCACGGTGAGCTTGGGCGGGTCGAAATCCAGCGCGCAGGCCCAGGCGGCCGCCATCACCCCGTCGACGCCGTTATGGCGAGCTGACACCAGCACGGTCGGACCATGGTTGAGCAGGCGGTAGGCCTTGTCCAGGTTCACGGGCTTGATCGAAATATACATCGCGGCACCTCGCTGAAAACCAGGTGACACTTTATAGCATCCTTGCACTGTGCAGAAAATTGAACGCCAGGGGCTGCACCTTCTGCACGGCGGGCACTAGAATCGGCCTCCGATCGGCTGCAAGTAAGCCGCCATCCAACCGGGCATCTGGCACACAAATAACATCGCCGGCCCGCGAGCCATAAGGGGTGACAGCATGTTCGAGGTAACCGAAGTCTCCATCGCCGAGCTGCGCGCAGCGCTCGAGGCCGGCCGCACCACCGCGGTCGAGCTGGTAAAGGCTTATCTGGCGCGGATCGATGCCTATGACGGCGCCGCTACGCCCACCAAGCTCAACGCCGTGGTGGTTCGCAACCCCGATGCCCTGAAGGAAGCCGAAGCCTCCGATGCCCGCCGCGCTTGCGGCGAGCTGCTGAGCCCGCTGGATGGCATTCCCTACACAGCTAAGGATAGCTACCTGGTCAAGGGCCTGACCGCTGCATCGGGCAGCCCGGCCTTCAAGGATCTGGTCGCCCAGCGCGACGCCTTCACCATCGAGCGCCTGCGTGCCGCGGGCGCCATCTGCCTGGGCAAGACCAACATGCCGCCAATGGCCAATGGCGGTATGCAGCGCGGCGTGTATGGCCGTGCGGAAAGCCCTTACAACGTCAAGTACCTCACCGCGCCGTTCGCCTCCGGTTCGTCCAACGGTGCCGGTACCGCAACGGCGGCAAGCTTCTCCGCGTTCGGCCTGGCCGAGGAAACCTGGTCGAGCGGTCGTGGGCCGGCCTCGAACAACGGCCTGTGCGCCTACACGCCGTCGCGCGGGGTGATTTCGGTGCGTGGCAACTGGCCGCTGACGCCGACCATGGACGTGGTAGTGCCCTATGCCCGCAGCATGAGCGACCTGCTCGAAGTGCTCGACGTAGTGGTCGCCGATGACGCAGATACCCGCGGCGACCTGTGGCGCCTGCAGCCCTGGGTACCAATCCCGAAAGCCTCGGACATTCGCCCGGCGTCCTATCTCGATCTGGCAGCCAAGCCCGAAGCCTTGAAAGGCAAGCGCCTTGGTGTGCCACGCATGTACATCAACAAGGACGAGCTGGCCGGCACCAGCGAGAAGCCCGGCATCGGCGGCCCGACCGGCCAGCGTATCCACACCCGCGCCTCGGTGATCGACCTCTGGGAACAGGCCCGCGCGGCGTTGGAAAGCGCCGGCGCCACGGTGGTCGAAGTGGATTTCCCGCTGGTGTCCAACTGCGAGGGCGACCGCCCCGGCGCGCCGACCGTTTACAACCGCGGCCTGATGTCCCGCGAGTTTCTGCATGATGAGCTCTGGGAGCTGTCCGGCTGGGCGTTCGATGATTTCCTGCGCGCCAATGGTGACCCCAAGCTAAACCGCCTGGCCGATGTCGATGGACCGCAGATCTTCCCCCATGATCCCGGCACCCTGCCCAATCGTGAAGATGACCTGGCCGCCGGCATGGACGAGTACGTGCGCATGGCCCAGCGCGGCCTCAAGGCCTGGGACGAGATCGCTAGCGTGCCGGACGGCCTGCGCGGCCTGGAAAAAACCCGCCAGCTCGACCTCGAACAGTGGATGGACGAACTGGGGCTGGACGCCGTGCTGTTCCCCACCGTCGCCGACGTGGGCCCGGCCGATGCCGACGTGAATCTCGAGTCGGCGGACATCGCCTGGAGCAATGGTATTTGGGTCGCCAATGGCAACCTCGCCATCCGCCATCTCGGTGTGCCGACCGTGACCGTGCCCATGGGCGTGATGGCCGATATCGGCATGCCGGTCGGCCTGACCTTCGCCGGCCGCGCCTACGACGACAACGCGCTGCTGCAGCTGGGCTCGGCTTTCGAGGCGACCGGCAGCAAGCGGCAGATCCCACCACGCACGCCGCCGCTCTAAAACGCACGAATGCGAAGACGGGCTTGGTAAACTGCCGATCCCGTCCCGCCGGCAATCAACCGTCGTCAGCACGCAAAATATGGACCGGTAACACCGTCGTACGGCGGTGTTACCGCAACAACCAGGATCGTTATGCCCGTTCACGACGAAAAACAGCTGCACGTCCTCACTGCCGCCCTCACCTGGAGCGGCTTTCGCCAGTTCCTGCCGATCTCGGCGTTCGTGGTGCTATTCGGGCTGGCATTCGGACTGGCCGCCACGCAAACCGGGCTCGGCACCGAAACCAGCCTGGTGATGAGCGCACTGGTGTTCGCCGGTGCCTCACAATTCGCCGCGCTGGACCTGTGGGGCACCCAGGTACCGCTGGTGCCCCTGGCACTGACGGTATTCGCCATCAATGCCCGCCACCTGCTGATGGGCGCCACGCTGTATCCCTGGCTCAGCAGCCTGCCGCCGGCCAAGCGTTATGGCGTGATGCTGGTGGCCTCGGACGCCAACTGGGCGATGTCGATGCAGGCCTTCGGCGCCGGCAAACCCGGGCTCGGGCTACTGCTCGGGGGTGGCCTGGCGTTGTGGCTGGCCTGGCTGCTGGGTACTTGGCTGGGCATCTATTTCGGCAGCGCCATCGACGACCCGGTGAGCTTTGGTCTCGACATGGTGATGGGCTGCTTCCTGCTAGCCATGGTCGTCGGCGGCCAGAAGAACCTGCGCATCCTGATCATCTGGGCCGTCGCGGCCCTAGCCTCGCTGCTGGCCTACTGGTATCTGCCCAGCAACAGCCACGTAGTGGTCGGCGCCATTGCCGGCGGGCTGCTGGGCGCCCTGTGGATGGAGAAAAAGGCATGATGATGGAAACCGCCGGCTCCGGCGCGCTGATCGTCGTGATCGTCATGGCGGTGGTCACCCTGGCCACCCGTTGGGGCGGCGTGTTCGTCATGTCCTTCGTGCCGATCAACACCCGAACCCAGCAATTCATCAGCGCCATGTCCGGCTCGGTGCTGGTAGCTCTGCTTGCGCCCCTGGCCCTGGAAGGCGATGCCGGCGCCCGCCTCTCCCTGCTCGCCACCGCCATCGTCATGCTGCTGGTCAAGAAGCCGCTGGCGGCCATTGCCACCGGGATTCTGGTTGCAGCCCTGGTTCGCCACCTGATGTGATGGCGCCACGCTCCGATCTGTTCGGATTGTGCAACATAGCTGCAACCTGTGGAGCCTATATCACGCCCCTCCTAAGCCGTAGAGTGCCGCGACGACTCTTCTCGGGACAGCTGACCATGGCATCGTTCAATTTCCAGTACATCTTCGATCCGCTGTGCGGCTGGTGCTATGCCAGTTCCCAGGCGCTGGCTACCCTGGCCGAGCGCTGGCCAGACCAGCTGGATATGCTGCCCAGCGGCCTGTTCTCCGGTGCTGGAGCCCGCACCATGTCGGCTGGTTGGGCAGCTCATGCCTGGAGCAATGATCAGCGCATCGAAGCGGCAACCGGAGAGGTGTTCAGCACGACCTACCGTGACAAGATACTGGCCGATACCACCACGGCGTTCGACTCGACTGCCATCAACCGCGCCCTGACGGCAGCTCGGCAGATCCACCCGACAATGGAGCCGCGGTTGCTCAGGCATTTGCAGCTGGCCAGATACGTGCGTGGTGAAAACACCGCCAGAGCCGAGGTCGTCGCGTGCCTGACGACTCAGATCCTTGCAGAAGCTGGCCACCTGCGCGACAGCGAGGAACTGGCCCGGCAGCTGACATCGGACCATCAGCTTGCCCAGCAAACCGATGTGCGTGTCCAGAGCGCCCAGGTACTGATGAGCCGCTTTGGCATCCAGGGCGTGCCGCAACTGCTGGTACGGGTGGATAAGCGTACTCACTTACTGTCGACCAAAGCGCTGTACCAGGGGCCGAGTTTTTTGCTGGATGAATTGCGCGCTTTGCTCGGCAGCGACGTGGTCTGAGCGCCTCAAAGGCGCGGGCCAGTCAGGCACAGCTCGCCTTACAGCCGGTAGTCGAACACCAGCCCGAGTCTGCGCTACGGGCCGACATGGATGATCTCGTCATTGCGATTGTTGGTGATCTACTGCTTTTCGAACAGGCTCTTCAGGTAACCTGATAGCACCAGCTGCTCGGTCAGTGCGTATTCGCAATTGAGGTTCACCAGCATCTAGCAATCAGACACATGGGTGCCCGTTGGCAGCGACCTCGTACCGGCTGGGCGTGCGCTCCTGATATCACCGACCACCATCAGAGCCTTGGCGAAGCAGCAACCTGATCCGAATCGGCTTAGACGACCTCCAAGAACGAAAAAGGCCCGCATCAAAGTGCGGGCCTTTTTCATTTTCTGGTGCCGGAGATAGGAATCGAACCTACGACCTTCGCGTTACGAGTGCGCTGCTCTACCGACTGAGCTACACCGGCGTGGGCTCGCATTATTGGCATGCACTGCGCGGCGCTCAAGTGCTTTTTGCTGGGGCGCCGGTGACGGCTATTTCACCAGTTCGATGCGCTCGTCATGGATGTGGATCAGGCCCTGCTTGTAGAGGCCGCCGATGGCCTTCTTGAAGTTGCCCTTGCTGACCCGGAACATGGCGCTGATGCGCTCCGGCGCGCTCTTGTCGCTCAGCTCCAGCACACCGCCGTTGTCGCGCAGGCGCTGCAGGATCTGTTCGCCAAGGGTGTCGGCGACTTGCTGGCCGACCGGCTGCAGGCTGAGGCTGATCTTGCCGTCGCTGCGCATTTCCTTGATGTAGCCGGGCTGGCGGATACCGCTGCGCATGAAGCCGATCACTTCGTTCTTGTGGATCAGGCCCCAGTGCTTGCCGTTGATGATCGCCTTGAAACCCATGTCGGTGGACTCGACCACCAGCAGGTCGACCTCTTCACCGGCCTGGTAGGTGGCCGGCACTTTGTCCAGGTAGCGGTCCAGGCGCGCGGTGGCGGTGATGCGGCGGCTGCGCTTGTCGACGAATACGTGCACCACGCAGTAATCGCCGGTCTGCAGCGGGCGCTTTTCTTCCGAATGCGGCAGCAGCAGGTCCTTGGGCAGGCCCCAGTCGAGAAACAGGCCGACGCGGTTGATGTCGACGACCTTGAGGCTGGCGAACTCGCCAACCTGCACCTTGGGCTTGTCGGTGGTGGCGATCAGCTTGTCTTCGCTGTCCAGGTAGACGAACACGTTGAGCCAGTCGTCCACCTCGCTCGGCGAATCCTTGGGGATGTAGCGCTTGGGCAACAGAATCTCGCCGTCCGCCCCGCCGTCCAGATACAGACCGAAGTCGGTGTGCTTGACGACCTGCAAGGAATTCATACGTCCGATAACAGCCATGGTACCTACCCTCATTTTCAGGCCGGCAGTGTACCCGAGTCGTCGCCGCGAAGCCCGACCGGCAACCAGCGGTTCGTCCACTGGTCATCGAATGAACAGCGAAGCACTCAGCGGTGATACAATGGGCGGCCATCTTGATGAATCGAGTAGGCACCTATGACCGTCATGCGCGTCAAAGCATCCCACAGCAAGCCCAAGCCCGCCCCTGCCGTAGAAACCAGCGAGTCGATCGACGCTCAGGTAGCGGCGTTCCTCAAGTCCGGCGGCAAGATCCAGGAGATCGCCAAGGGCGTCAGCGGCCAGACCAATGGCCCGGCCAGCCGACACATCACCATTTCCAAGAAGTAATTTTCGTCTGTATCGACCTGCAGCGCCTTCACCCAGGCGCCAGGTCGGCAGTCCCGCCTCTCGCCCGCCCGGGCAATGATTTGAACGACTTAATTCCCATCTTCGGCGCTTGTCGCTGGCGATGAGCACACGCATGTTTCAAAATGATGACCGTCTTTTCCAGCATTGAGGTCATCGCTCGTCTGAGCCGATACGCAGTGCTGTCGTCTGTGGATCATCGTTTTAAGGAAGATACGTGCGTTTTCTCAGCCCCTGGCTGCAGCGACCGGCCAGCACCGTGCTGGTACTGGTTGTCCTGTTCATCGCGTTGCCACTGCTCGGTCGCTACTCGCTGGGCTGGTCCCACCCGTTCGGTTACCTCTCCGACCTGGCCATTTGCAGCCTGCTGCTGTGGCTGGCGCTGCGTCGTCGGCTGCTCCTGGGCATTCCGCTAGCAGTGGCCTGGGTAGTCTTCAACTTGGGCACCATCGAGCTGGTCAGCGCCGTTGGCCGCATGCCCGAGCTGGCGGACCTGCATTACCTGGCCGACGCCCAATTTCTCAGCCACTCGACCCAGGGCGGTGGCCTTACCCATCCCTGGCTGGCTGGCGCTTTGATCCTTGCGGTTCTTGCGTTCTTTGTCTTACTCGCCGCGCGCCCGCCGCTGTGCAAACCGTCAGTTGTCTGGCTGCTGGCACCCGTGGCGTTGTTCGCCGCCCATGCCGTTTACCAATATCGCAGCCCCAGCGAAGCGGACCAGTGGGTGCAATTCAATCTGCCACATAAATGGCTGGCCGAAGGCGTCAGCCTGGCCCAGCTGGGCGTCGAGGACTGGATGACCCGCGGCCAACCCCACAGCCCGCCGGATGCCAGCGGCCTGACCCTCCTGGACATGGACGGCACGCCGCTGCTCAGCGAGCCAGGCCGCGCGCGCAACGTGCTGATCATCACCCTGGAAGGCATTCCCGGTGCCTATATCGGCGCCAGCCGTCGGGCCATCGGCAGCCCGTATCAGGAAGATCTGATGCCACGCCTGAGCGCCTGGGCCGAGCGCGGCATGCTGACCAGCGACTACGTGCTACACGCCCATCAGACCATTCGCGGTCTGTACGCAATGCTTTGCGGCGACTATGACAAGCTCAATTCGGGCACACCCAAGGGCATCGAGCTATTGGGCAATGCCGAGCGGGCCGCCCAGTGCCTGCCGGCCCAGCTGCGTGACAATGGTTTCAGCACGCATTTTCTGCAGGGTGCCGGGCTGCGCTTCATGGCCAAGGACCAGATCATGCCGCGCATGGGTTTCGACAAGACCCTGGGCCGCGACTGGTTCCGCAACACGCCGTACCTGGACTTCGCCTGGGGCATGGACGACAAGGCCTACTTCGAAGGCGCGCTGACTTACGTCGACGGCCTGCGTAAGCAGAAAGCGCCGTGGATGCTGACCCTGCTGACCGTCGGCACCCACCAGCCCTACTCCGCACCTGCTGACTATCTGGAACGCCATGCCAGCGCCAAACAGGCGGCTATCGCCTATCTGGACGATGCAGCGGGTGACTTCCTCGATGGCCTGCAAAAACGCGGCGTGCTCGACGACACCCTGGTGGTGGTCACCTCGGACGAATCCCACGGCATCGAAAACGTGCGCCTAGCCTCGGCCTGGGGCTTCAATCTGATGCTGGCGCCCGAGCAGGCGCAGCTGCCGTCACTCAAGCGCGGTGTGTACGGGCATATCGACCTGACCGCCTCGGTGCTCGACTACCTGGCCCTGCCGTTGCCGGCCAACATCGCCGGGCGCTCGGTGCTGCGCGACTACAACCAGGGCCGCCAGATCATCTCCTACACCAACGGCCTGCTGCGTGAGCACGACGGCCAGGGCACGCTGACCGAATGCAACTTCCAGCAGGTTTGCCGGCGCTACGCCAGTCCGGGCTTTATCGCTGCCGATGCCGCATATCTGGGCCGCGTGAGCGGCAAGCCGGCGCGCCAGGTGAGCCTGCGTGCCGAGCTGCTGGATCGCTCACTGACCGATGGCCAGGACAATCAGGTGCTGCAGTTCGCCAGCAACGCGCGCATTCGTCTGAGCCCGACGCCTGGCGACGACTGGGCCGACAACCTGATTGGAGCCCAGTATCTGGAGCTACCCAAGGGCACCCAAACCCGCGTGACCCTGAAGATCAATGCGCTGAACATGAGCGCGGCAGGCGCCACGCTGCGCCTGAAGACCAAGGAGTTCGACCGCGACGTGCTGATCAACGTCCCGGAGATACCCGTCCTGAAAAAGGGCAAGCCGGTAGAAGTGAGCTTCGCCTTCGACAACCTGGACACCCGCAAGGCGTTCTCCTTCCACCTAGTGGGCGAAGGCAAGGGCTCCATCGAAATCACCGACTTCAGCGTCGAAACGCGCCCCATAGAGAGCGAGATGCTAGCCGCCAAGGTCGACGAGGAAAGCGAAGAACTGACTCAGTGACGGGGCGGCTCAGTACATCGCATAGCGGCGCTCGATCTGTGCGTATTCGCCGCTGGCGATAATCTCGGCCAGGCCCTGATCGAAACGATCACGTGCCGACTGATCACGCATGCCCAACTGGTACGAAGTCGGTGGGAACAGCCGGTACTCGGTGATCGGCTGGCTGACATCCACCTGGCGATACACCTCGCGATTGAAGTAATGCAGCACCCGCCGGTCGCCAATCACCACGTCGACCCGGCCACTGTACAGCAGGCGATTGCGGGCGATCTCCTGAGCCTCCTCGTAATACCGCGGGTTGGCCTCGGCCATGCGCTGAAATTCATCGCCCAGCACGATGCGTGCCCGCTGGAAGGCGCGAATCGAATAATCGCCCAAGTCCGCGATACGCTCGATTCGATAATTGCGCGCGCTTAGCGCGATGGCCACATGCTGATAGCTGATGTAAGGCTGGGTGTAGAAGCTGTTCACTCCGCCTTGCAGGCGCGTGCTGGCGATGCCATCGAGGTCGCCACGACTATAGGCACGGTGCAAGCGTTCCGGCGGTGCATAGGAGGGAATGACCTGCATGCCACCGGCACGGGCAGCGGCGACCACGATGTCGTACTCCAGCCCTCGTTGCTCGCCCTGGAAGATATACGGCGGTTTATGCGTACCAAAGCCGATCCTTAGCTCTTCAGCCGTGGCGTCGATCGCCAACAGCAGCAGTCCGATTGCCCACCACTTCATCCCAGAAACGCCCTCGCCGCGCCGACTCTTCCCTTGGCCTGGCAGGCCAGACCGTGAGCGAACAGTTTACGCGGCCAGGGCGGCGCTGGGTATCAGACCAGCGCCTCGCGCGGCGCCAGACCGTCGAACACCGACGGAGTCAGCGCCGTCAGGCCGTGGCGGTCGAGCACTTCGCGCGGGTGCTGCTCGCCCGGAAAGGTGCTGTCGATCATGCTCAGCAATTGCGCGCCACGCGGAGTCAGCACGAAATTCTCGCCATTGCCACCATCGCTTTCTGGCCGTGGGGAGATGAAACCGCCTTCGAGCAGCATGGCCTCGTAATCGTCGGCCTGGGCCTTGAGCGAGTCGAGGTTGTCGACCGGCTTGCCGGCCTGCTGCAAGGCATCGGCCAGTTCTTCGGCGCAGCGGCGCGGCACGAATGGCTGGCCGGCGCCGTTCTGTACCGCGTGGAGCATGCGTTCGACTAGATCCCAGTTGTGGGTGTGCTGATGAATCGTCATGGCTTGGTCTCCGTTCTTATCGGCGCCTGTGCGCCTGTAGAGCTGTGACGCCAGTGCCGCGCGCAGGGTTCGGGTTATCCGCCGAACGTCGCCTGAACCAAGCTCTGCGCCCGCCAGTCTGAGGCCCAAGCCCCCGCACAAAGGACCTCGCCATGCTCCGCCAGCCCCTGCTGCGCCCCATCTTCAGCGCTCTGCTCGTGGCGAGCATAGCGCCTTCGGTATTGGCCGCCGAGCCGCTGCGGCTCAAGCACCTCTATCGTTGCGAGGACGTGCTCGATACCCAGCGCCAGACCTTCTGCCTGAATGCGCGTGGCGTGTCCGACGGCCAGTTGCAGGTGCTGCTCGATGGCAAGCCCCTGCCGCAAAGCGCGGTGAAGCGTCAGGACGGCTTGCGCATCACCCTCGACAGCAAGGACTACCAGAGCGGCCCGCTGTGGCTGAAACAGGGCGAGCAGGAAAGTAACCCCGTGTGGCTGTCGATGGCCGGCAGCCACGTCGTGGCCGCCAAACCGGGTGAAGTGGCAAAGAACATGGACGGCCTGAACACCTACGTCGATCTTGTCAGCGTGGTGATCGAGGAAGATGCCAACGGCTTGGATACCGCCAAGGCGCTGGCCAGGAAATACGGCGCCGAAGTGGTCGGTGCCATCGCACCGCTAAACACTTACCAGCTGCGCCTGCCGGCCGAGGACCTGGTCCAGCGTGACGCCATGGTGCTGCGCCTGGGCAGCGAGCTGAGCGTCGATGCCGTGGTGATCGAGGAATCCTCCGCCGAGGAGCAGGAAGCGCCGTCGGGCGAGAGCAAGGACGAGCAGTTGAACGAGGAGGAATGGGCCGCCAACCGCTTCGTCGATGCGGTCAACTATTACCAGCGGCGCATTCCCTCCAAGCGCTCGCCCATCGCCACCAAGCCGGTGCGCATCGGCCTGATCGAGCGCAACGTCGACTTCGACGCGCCGGATTTCAAGGACTACCTGGGCGCCGCCGAGCGTCAGGGCAACACGCCTCACACCCGCCTGTACAGCCGCGACGCCGACAAGCCGGACGGCCACGGCTCCACCGTCGCCGGCATCCTGGCCGCGCGCTGGGACGACGGTGGCAATACCGGCTTCCTGCGCGGCCTGGATGGCGCCGGCCCGGGCTTCGAGGTGATCGTCGACCGCAACTCGGACGCTGGCATCACCGCCAACGTCGCCGCCTCGGTCAATCTGGTCGAAGACGGCGTACGTGTGCTGAACTGGAGTTGGGGCATTCACCGCATCGGCGCAAAGGACATCAACGGCGACGAGATCGACTCGCTGGTGCGCTCCGGTATTGCCATGAGCGGCTATGAAGAGCTGCTGGAGGAGTTCTTTCTGTGGCTGCGCCGCGAGCATCCGGACGTGGTGGTAGTCAACTCGGCCGGCAACGGTGCCTCGTTCTCCGGCGCCGATGACTACCGCCTGCCCTCCTCGTTCGTCACCGAGCAGTTGTTCGTGGTCGGCGGCCACCAACGCAGCGACCGGGACGTCGCCGTGGACGACCCGGCCTACGTAAAACGGCGCAGCTCATCGAACGTCGACACCCGGGTGGACATCACCGCCGCGGCCTGCGTACGCGCCTCCACCGCCGCGGAAAACCAGCAGGGCAGCGTGCATTGCGGCACCTCCTACGCCACGCCGCTGGTGGCCGGCGTGGTGGCGTCGCTAATGTCGATCAACCCGCAGCTGCACCCGGACCAGCTGCGCATGCTGCTGCGCCGCAGCGCCATGACCATCGGCGAAGAATTCGACTTCGAGCCTACCGATGCCGATGACCTGACCGCACCGATCCTGCCGTCGGAGCGCGGCTTCGATCTCAATGACAAGGACATCGGCCGCTCCGCCCGGCTGGACATGCAGAAGGCTCTGGATCTGACCGTCAGAAGCCTGGATAACAAGTAGTAGGCGCCGGGCAGAAGCCCTGAACCATCAGCGCTGGCAGGCACTCAACCGCTCGGATACCAAGGCGTGAGGATTCGAGCATGATCAAGCACATAGCACCACTCTTCGGCCTGGCACTGGCCCTTTATGGCATGGGGCAGGCGCAGGCTTGCACCACCGAAGAGGCAGCCGGCAAGGCGCAGGAACTGGCGGCCAAGATCGAGGAAATCACCCAACGCGATCCAGAGCGCGCCGCGGTGCTGCGCCAGGAACTCAAAGAGGCGCAACCGGAGAACAGCGGCGAGCACGCCACCGACTGCGATGCTTACGATCAGCGCTTGCAGGAATTGGAAGAAATTGGCGGCGAGGTTGAAGAACAGGTTCAATAACGGTCACCGGCAGTTGCTGCCGGTGACCCGCTAAAACATCAAGCGTCAGTCGACGGCGCCTTGCGCTTGAGAGGCGCCAGGCCGTCCTGGCTTACCAGGCCGGCATCGCTTTTCGGCTTGTTCACCGTATTACGCTTGGCTGGCGTCTTTGCCGCGGGCTTCTTGGCGATCTTCTTACCGGTTTTCGGGTCGACCTTTTTCTTCTTGGTGCCCGCGGCCTTGCCGGATGCCTTGAGGTTCTTCGGCCCCTGGTAGCTGCCCTTGAGCTCCTTGACGGTGCGTTTCTCGAAGCGCTGCTTGAGGTAACGCTCGATGCTCGACATCAGGTTCCAGTCGCTGTGGGTGATCAGCGAGATAGCCAGACCTTCGCTGCCGGCACGGCCGGTACGGCCGACGCGGTGTACATATTCGTCACCGGAGCGCGGCATGTCGAAGTTAATCACCAGATCCAGGCCCTCGACATCCAGGCCGCGCGCCGCCACGTCGGTGGCGACCAGCACCTTGACGGCGCCCTGACGCAGGCGGTCGATGGCCAGCTTGCGGTCCTTCTGATCCTTCTCACCGTGCAGCACGAAGGTCTTGAATTCCTTGGCCACCAACTTGCCGTACAGGCGGTCGGCCTGCACCCGGGTGTTGGTGAAGATGATCGCCTTGTCGTAGGTCTCGTTGCTCAGCAGCCACTCGACCAGCTGTTCCTTGTGGTAATTGTGGTCGGCGGTGATGATCTGCTGGCGGGTGCCCTCGGCCAGTTCGCTGACGCGGTTGAGCTGCAGGTGCGTGGGCTCGCGCAGCACTTTGGCGACCACTTCGCGCAGGCCAGCGCCGCCGCTGGTAGCGGAGAACAGCAGGGTCTGGTGCTCGCGGTTACACATTTCGGCCAGGCGCTGCACGTCTTCGGCGAAGCCCATGTCGAGCATGCGGTCGGCTTCATCGAGCACCAGCACCTCGACGTCATCGAACAGCAGGTTGCCGGCGTTGGCATGCTCGATCAGGCGGCCTGGCGTGCCGATGACGATATCGACCTTGCGCAGCATGGCGGCCTGCACCTTGAAGTCTTCACCGCCGGTGATCAGCCCGCCCTTGAGGAAGGTGAACTGGGCGAAGCGCTCTACTTCCTTGAGGGTCTGCTGGGCCAGCTCGCGGGTCGGCAGCATGATCAGTGCGCGCACACTGACCCGCGCCTTGGAGCTGCCATCACCAAGCAGGCGGTTGAGCATCGGCAGTACGAAGGCAGCGGTCTTGCCGCTGCCGGTCTGGGCGATCACCCGCAGGTCTTTGCCTTCCAGCGCCGGAGGAATCGCAGCGGCCTGCACCGCAGTGGGCTCGGTGAAGTTGAGCTCGGCCACGGCTTTGAGCAGACGTTCATGCAGGGCAAATTGGGCAAACACGGGGCAACCTCGATGCAAATGCTAAATCAGCCGCATAGGTTACCGCGTTCGCGCCGCGGGGCCGAATGCTTTCTCTGAATGGTTAGCGCAAAGCACTCAGGCTGCGGTCTGCATGCGCCGCTGCTTGAGCAGCAAACGGCCGCTGTCCCAGCCCACCAGCACCACCGCCACCCAGATCGGCAGGTAGGTCATGAACTGATCCGGGTCGAACTGCTCGCCCAAGAACAGCAGGCTGAACATGAACAGCAGCACTGGCTCCACATAGCTGAGAATGCCGAACAGCCCAAGCGGCAGCAGGCGCGACGAGGCCATCATCAGCGCCAGGGCGATTGTGCCGAGCAGCGCCATGCCCGGCACCATCCACCACAGGCGCGGGTACTCGGCGAACATGCCGGCCGGCGCCCAGTGGACGATCAGCCAGATGGCCAAGGGCGCCATCACCAGCATCTCCAGTACCAGGCCCGGCAACGCGTCCAGGCGCATCCAGCGGCGCAGCATGAAGTAAGGCGGATAGCCAAGGGCGGTGACCAGGGTGACCCAGGAAAATGCCTGAGCTTGCCACAGCTCGTGCAGCACGCCGGCGAAGGCGCAGACCACGGCGATCTTCTGCAGCGGGCGCAGGCGCTCGCCGTAAAACACCCGACCGACCAGCACCATGGCCAGCGGTAGCAGGAAGTAACCCAGGGAGACATCAAGCATGTGTCCGGTCAGCGGCGCCCAGACGAACATGAACCACTGCAGGCCGATCAGCGCGGCGCCCACCGGCAGCGCGGCCAGCAGCAGCGGCTCGCAGCGCAGGCGCTGCAAGGCGGTAAGCAGCAACGGCCACTGGCGCAGCAGCGTAAGCAGCAGCAAAACGGCCGGAATCGACCAGAGCACGCGCTGGGCGAACACCTGAAAGCCGTCCAGCGGCGTGAGCATCTGCACATAGCCGGGGATCAGGGCGAACAGGATCGAGGCGCTGACAGAGAACAGCACGCCGGGTCCGGAAAGCGTCATCGCGCACCTCGAGAAGGGAAAAGTCGCCCGCGCCGCTTAGCCTATCAGGCAACTGCGCGATTGCCGTGGCGGCGGCGCAGGCGGATACGCGAGTGCCGCTGTCGAACGGGCGGCGCACCATAACGGTTCACCGATGGACAAACAATCCGGGGCGGCTAGAGCGAGGCGCGCGTGATCGATATCCGATAAAAAGATAGGGCTATTCGCCCATATCTATCGAGGAAGTTGATTTGTCGGCTGGCTGACCCTAGTCTGATCGACCTATTGAGGCTGGCAGGTCAGATCCACACGCAGGCGAATGATGCTGCGGGCGAACTTCACCGTGAGGTTGCCGCTCTGTCCCGCCGCCAGGTTGGTGCTGCGGGTGCGCGGCGCCTCGGGGCCGTTGCGAAACACCGCCTTGCAGGAGGCGGCCTGCGAGCCGTAGTTCTGCACCAGAACGGCCGCCATGTTGTGGTCGATTTCCTGGGTGCTCGCCGAGATTTCGGCGCCGTTGAACTGCTTTTCCAGTTCGATGGGATAAGCCTGCGCTGCCAGCGGCAAGCAGACGATCAGCGCGCAACAGAATTTTTTCATGGCCAGCCTCCGAGGTGAGCCGACAGTCTAGAGGCTGCGCCCTGCCCGTGCACAGCCGCCTGTGAAGGAGAAGAAATGAAGGCTCCACGCGTAACCCTCGATCAGTGGCGCACTTTGCAGGCGGTGGTCGACAACGGCGGCTTCGCCCAGGCCGCCGAGATGCTGCACCGCTCGCAATCCTCGGTGAGCTACACCGTGGCGCGTATGCAGGAGCAACTGGGCGTGCCGCTGCTACGTATCGACGGCCGCAAGGCGGTGCTCACCGAGGCCGGTGACGTGTTGCTGCGCCGCTCCCGGCAGTTGGTCAAGCAGGCCAGCCAGCTCGAGGACCTGGCCCACCACATGGAACAGGGCTGGGAAGCCGAGGTACGCCTGGTGGTCGATGCCGCCTACCCCAGCGCCCGCCTGGTACGTGCGTTGACCGCCTTCATGCCGCAAAGCCGCGGTTGCCGCGTGCGCCTGCGCGAAGAGGTGCTGTCCGGCGTCGAGGAAGTACTCAAGGAAGGCGTTGCGGATCTCGCGATCAGTGCCTACAACATTCCCGGTTTTCTCGGCTCGGAGATGAGCCCGGTGGAATTCATCGCCGTGGCCCATCCGGATCACCCGCTGCATCGCCTGCAGCGCGGCCTCAACTTCCAAGACCTGGAAACCCAGATGCAGGTGGTGATCCGCGACTCGGGGCGCCACCAGCCTCGCGATGTGGGCTGGCTGGGCGCCGAGCAGCGCTGGACGGTAGGCAGCCTGGCCACCGCGGCGACCTTCGTGGGCAACGGCCTGGGGTTCGCCTGGCTGCCACGGCACATGATCGAGCGCGAACTCAAGGACGGCCTGCTCAAGCCACTGCCGCTGGACAAGGGCGGTAACCGCAAGCCGGTGTTCTTTCTCTACGCCAGCAAGGACAAGGCCCTGGGCCCGGCCACGCAGATTCTCACCGACCTGATCCAGCGCTTCGACGCCGCCCCGCTCGACGCCGCGCCCGTTACCCCGGCCTGAGACGATGGCCTTTTTCGAGTACCGCGGCTGCCGGCTGTACTTCGAGGAGCACGGCGCAGGATCGCCAGTGCTGCTGGTGCACGGCCTGGGCTCCAGTACCCTGGACTGGGAGCTGCAGATTCCCGCGCTCGCCGCCCACCACCGGGTGATCGCCCTTGACGTTCGCGGCCACGGGCGCTCCGACAAACCGCGCCAGCGCTACCGTATCGCCGACTTCGCCGGCGATGTGGCGGTGCTGATCGAGCATCTGCAGCTGCCCCCCGTACACCTGGTCGGCATTTCCATGGGCGGCATGATCGGCTTCCAGCTGGGCGTGGATCAGCCGCAGTTGCTGCGCAGCCTGACGATCGTCAACAGCGCGCCGGAGGTGAAGGCGAAAAAGCCGGCTGACTACCTGCAAATCGCCAAGCGCTGGACGTTGGCCCGCCTGCTGCCGCTGGAAATTACTGCCAAGGCCCTGGCTCGCCTGCTGTTTCCCAAACCCGAGCAGGCCGAGTTGCGCCGCAAGGTCGAGGAACGCTGGCCGCTCAACGACAAGCGCGCCTACCTGGCCAGCCTCGACGCCATCATCGGCTGGGGCGTGCGTGAACGTCTTAGCTGCATCACCTGTCCTACTCTGGTGATCAGCGCCGACCGTGACTACACGCCGGTCGCGCAGAAGCAGGCCTATGTCGACGAATTGCCCGACGCACGCCTGCTGGTGATCGACGACTCACGCCATGCCACGCCGCTCGACCAGCCCGAACGCTTCAACCGCAGCCTGCTTGCCTTTATGCAGGAAGTCGAAAACACTGCCGCCACCTCAATCAAGGACTAGACCCGATGCTGAAGAAACTCGCCCTCACCGCCTGCTCGCTGCTGTTCACCGCTCACCTGATGGCGGCCGAGAACCCCACCGTACTGCTGACCACCAGCCTGGGCGAGATCGAAGTGCAGCTCGATGAGCAGAAAGCGCCGATCAGCACCCAGAACTTCCTCGCCTACGTGGACAGCGGCTTCTACAAGGGCACCGTATTCCACCGCGTGATCCCGGGCTTCATGGTGCAGGGCGGCGGTTTCGATGAAAACATGCGCCAGAAGCAGACCCAGGCGCCGATCAAGAACGAAGCCGACAACGGCCTGCACAACGTGCGCGGCACCCTGGCCATGGCCCGTACCCAAGTCCGCGACTCGGCCACCAGCCAGTTCTTCATCAACCACACCGACAACGCCTTCCTCGACCACGGCTCGCGCGACTTCGGTTATGCGGTGTTCGGCAAGGTCACCCGCGGTATGGAAGTGGTCGACCGCATCGCCCAAGTGCGTACCGCCAACCGCGCCGGCCAGCAGAACGTGCCGGTCGATCCGGTGGTGATTCTCGACGCCAAGCGCCTCTAATACCGTTCCTCCTCTAAGGCAACCCACGCACCAGCACGCGTGGGTCCGCCCCGGCGCACCGCGCGCCTGCCTCGAGCAGCCCTGATTCCTTCTTTTCCGCCAGAGCAGACTGCACGCCATGTTGTTTCGCCGTTTCGAAAATCTGATCGACGTCTTCAAGCCCAGCCCGGACGTGGCGCCGCCTGCCGGCATGCTGCGCTTCTACGCCCATTACCTGAAGCAGGTCTGGCCGCCGGTGCTGGTGCTGCTGGTCGTCGGCTTCTTCGCAGCGGTGATCGAAGTGGCGCTGTTCAGCTTTCTCGGCCAGCTGATCGATATGGCCCAGGCCACCGCCGATGCCCGCACCTTCTTCGCCGAGCACCAGAATGAGCTGCTGTGGATGGCCGTCGTGGCGCTGGTCATCCGCCCGCTGGTATTCGGTCTGCACAACCTGCTGGTGCACCAGACCATCAACCCGGGGCTGACCAACCTGATCCGCTGGCAGAACCATCGCTACGTGCTCAAGCAGAGCCTGAATTTCTTCCAGAACGACTTCGCCGGGCGTATCGCCCAGCGCGTCATGCAGACGGGTCCGTCGCTGCGCGAATCGGCCATGCAGGTGATCGATGCGCTGTGGCACGTGGTGGTCTACGCCGGCAGTGCGCTGTACCTGTTCGCCGAGGCGGACGTACGCCTGATCGTGCCGTTGACGCTGTGGATAATCGGCTACAGCGCAGCGCTCTGGTACTTCGTGCCACGCATCAAGGAACGTTCGGCGGCGGCCTCGGCAGCGCGCTCCAAGGTCATGGGCCGGGTTGTCGACGGCTATAGCAACGTCGCCACCCTCAAGCTGTTCGCCCACTCTCGTGAAGAGGAAAGCTACGCCCGCAATGCCATGCAGGAGCTGCTCGACAAGTTCCGCCAGCAGACGCGCATCATCACCACTCTGGACTTTCTGATCACCTGCCTGAACGGCCTGCTGATCGTAGGCACCGGCGCCCTGGCCCTGTGGCTGTGGAGCGAATCGCTGATCAGCACCGGCGCCATCGCCCTGGCGCTGGGCCTGGTGATCCGCATCAACAACATGGCCGAATGGATCATGTGGGTGGTCAACGGCATTTTCGAGAACGTCGGCACCGTGCAGGACGGCATGCAGACCATCGTCCAGCCGCGCCATGTACTCGACCGCGAGGACGCCAAACCGCTGCAGGTGCAACAAGGCGGCGTGCGCTTCGAGGACGTGCACTTTCACTACGGCAAGAGCGGCGGCGTGATCAGCGGCCTGAATCTCGAAATCCGCCCCGGCGAGAAGATCGGCCTGGTCGGCCCGTCCGGCGCCGGCAAGTCGACCCTGGTCAACCTGCTGCTGCGCCTCTACGACCTGGAGAGCGGGCAGATTCTCGTCGACGGCCAGAACATCGCTGAAGTCAGCCAGGAAACCCTGCGCGCCAACATCGGCGTGGTCACCCAGGACACCTCCCTGCTGCACCGCTCGATCCGCGACAACCTGCGCTATGGCAAGCCCGACGCCAGCGATGAAGAACTCTGGGCAGCGGCCCGCAAGGCCCGCGCCGACAGCTTCATCACCACCCTGGACGACAGCCAGGGCGGCCTGGGCTTCGAAGCCCAGGTCGGCGAACGCGGCGTGAAGCTTTCAGGCGGCCAGCGCCAGCGCATCGCCATTGCCCGCGTGCTGCTCAAGGACGCACCGATCCTGGTACTCGACGAAGCCACCTCGGCGCTGGATTCGGAAGTCGAAGCGGCGATTCAGGAAAGCCTGGACAGCCTGATGGACGGCAAGACGGTGATCGCCATCGCCCACCGCCTGTCGACCATCGCACGCATGGATCGCCTGGTGGTGATCGACAAGGGCCAGGTGATCGAGACCGGCACCCACGCCGAGCTGATTGCCCATGGCGGGTTGTATGCGCGCCTGTGGCAGCACCAGACCGGTGGTTTCGTCGGCGTCGACTGACGTCGGGCGGGGCCAAGCAGCAAGCAAAATAGTTAGCTAGCTAACAAATATCAATTTTCATGATACCTACTAACGAGACCATCAATTTCCGCCGCTTTGGCTTTGCTGGTCATATGAGTCCACCAGGCAACGCAATCGAACCAATCGATCCGGTTGCCGGTTTTCGAATCGTCGAGGACTCCATCATGAAAATTGCAACCGCCATTACCGCTCTGCTTTCCAGTCTCGCTCCCGCCGTGTTCGCTGCCGATATCCAGCCCAAGCCAGGTGCCGGCCTGCCGACCGAGCAATACCACTACGGCATGAAAGTCGACGTGCAGAAAGTGCTGTACCGCACCGACGTTTCCGACAAGAGCGGCGTGGTGCCGGTGATCATGGTCTACACCGACAGCCAGGGTGAAACCCACAAGATGAGTTTTCTCGAATGGGGCGGCCGTTACGATGGCTGATAAGGCCTCTGTTGCCGCTACGCGTTGCTGGCAACCGCAGCGCGTAGCGGCGTCGCCTCAGGCCTGACGATACGGCAGCATCCCCCTCGCCTGCTCGGCGTAGGCCAGCACGCCCTCACGCTCCTCCTGCAGAAAACCCGCCACCGCATCACGCAAACCTTCGTGCACCAGGTAGTGCCAGGAATGGGTGATGGTCGGCTCGAAGCCGCGAATCAGCTTGTGCTCGCCCTGGGCGCCGGCATCGAAGCGCTGCAGGCCTTGGGCAATCGCCTGCTCCATACCCTGGTAGAAACAGGTTTCGAAGTGCAGCCGGTCGAACTCGGCCAGACATCCCCAGTAACGCCCATACAGGCTTTCTCCGCCCAGCAGGCTGAAGGCCATGGCCACTGGTTGTGAGCCGCGGCAGGCCAATACCACGCGGATCGCCTCGGGCATGCGCTCGGCCAGCAGGCTGAAGAAATCGCGGGTCAGGTACGGCCGCTGTCCACGCACGTGGTAGGTATTGGCGTAGCAGTGGTAGACGAAATCCCATTGCGCTTCACTCAGCTGATGCCCTTCGCGCCAATCGAAGGCGATGCCCTGCCCCGCCACCTGCTCGCGCTCCTTGCGCATCTGCTTGCGCTTGCGCGAACTCAAGGTATCGAGAAAATCCTGAAAATCCCGATAGCCGCGGTTGTGCCAGTGAAACTGGCAGCCCAGACGCTGCAGCCAGCCATCACGCTTCTGCATAACTGCATCGCTCGCCGCATCGGTGAAATTCACATGCAGGCTGGAAAGCCCCTGCTCCTCCAGCGTTGCCGTGACGCCATCGAGCAACTGCCCGGCTGCCTCAGGCGTGCCCAGCAGGCGCTGGCCGGTTACCGGTGAAAAGGGAATGGCGCCCAACAGCTTCGGGTAGTAGCCGATACCGGCGCGGCGACAGGCGTCGGCCCAGCCGTGATCGAACACGTACTCGCCCTGGGAGTGGTATTTGACGTAGGCCGGCAGCGCTGCCAGCGGCCGACCGTCGCCATCGAGCAACACCTGGTGGGCGGCCTGCCAGCCGCTGCGCCCGCCTACGCTACCGCTTTCTTCGAGAGTGCTGAGAAAGGCGTGGCGCAGGAACGGCTGGGGTTCGCTGAGCAGGCCGTCCCAAGTGACGGCGTCGAGATCCTTGAGGGCGTGCAGACTGTAGACGGGCATCGGCTATATCCACGGGCAAACAGCGCACACTATATCGCCAATAAAAAAACCCCGCCTGAGGCGGGGTTCAAAGGAGTACCACGTTTGCAGGGTGTTGCTTAGAACACGTATTGGGCGCGCAGTACCACGCCGTCACCGCTGTCGTCATCGGCTGCAACCGAGTTGACCTGATTGTCGACCTTGGCCTTGATATAGGTGGCGCTGACCTTCACTGCTTCGTTGGCGTACCAGTTCACACCCAGGTTATGCACCTTGCCGGTCACGTCGTCGGTCGGATCGATACCCACGGTGTCGTCTTCGACGGCGATGTGGTCATAGCGGTAGAACAGCTCCCAGGCACCGATGGACTTGTTGGCCGGCTTGATGGCGTCGAACTTGCCGAGCTTGTAGGCGCGGGCTTCGCCGGTCAGAGTGTAGGCGACCTGGCCGTAATAACCCTTGGCCTTGATGTCTTCACGGGTGTCGGCATCGGCTTTCATCTTGCGGGTGATGTACTCACCCTGGACGGACAGCGGGCCCATCGCCCAGGCAGCTTCCAGGCCCATGGCGCGGTCGGTGTCGTAGGAACCGACCGGCAGGTTGTTGGCGCCGCCCAGCAGCAGACGGTTGCCGTTGGTGCCGGCGTCCTGGCCACCGTCGGTACTCACACCGCGCATACCCAGGCGGCTGCGGATGCGGCCATCGAAAGCGGTATCGGAGAGATCACGCTGGGCGAAGTTCAGGCCCAGGTGCAGCACGTTGCCAGTCTCGTGCAGCGGAGCAAACACACCGCGCAGGTTGAACTGCTTGGTGCTGTCGCCATCCTTGTCGGCGTTGGTGGCGTCCTTGGCGAAGAAGCCTGCGGAGCCGTACAGCGAATCGCCAGCGGTGCCGGAAACCTGGATGCCCATGCCGCCGTTGTGGCTGTTGGCCCAATCGACCAGATCGTAGGCCGCGGTGCGCTCAGGGGCGGTTACCCACTTGGAGCTGGTGGCTTTTTCCAGACCGAATTCCGGGTCGAAGCGGCCTACCTTGATCGACAATGGCTTGAAGCCGTTGTAGGCCAACGACGCTTCGTCGAAGTAGCCATCTTCGGAACGGTTGTCGCCACCGGCGTTGTGCGAGAAGTCATAGTTCAGCTGATAGGCCCAGTCGGTGTAGAGCACACCGCCAATTTCCAGGAAGGCGCGGCGGAAATAGCCTGCATCAGCGTTGTTGCCGTTGACGGTGTAGAAGCCGTCGAAAGTGCTGTAATCGGCCTGCAACCGACCACCAACCTTGAAGCTGAACTCCTTGTCGGTCGTCGCAACCTCAAGGCCGCCTTTGGTTTTAACCACGATGTCAGCGCCGTCGGTGGTGACGGTGCCGGCGAAAGCCTGGGCGGAAACGGCCAGAGCCAGGGCGCTGGCTGCGAAACCGGCGAAGTGCTTGCGGATCATCGAGAATTCCCCTAATTGAACTTAAGTGCTGGAAAACACCCGAGCTGTGGGCTCGTTCGTGCTGGGGGAATCTTCGCGGCGGGTTATTTCAGCGCAGTTGCTGATATATAAATATTTGATGACAAGGGAACTTTTTAATCCCTTTAAATATAACGCTTGACAGCGAAGCACTCAGCCGAGTAGCTGAATCGGCTGTATAGGGCGTACTAGAGGGGTTGCGGGAGTGAAACAGGCGGCACCTTGCGTGCCGCCTTTGTACGATCAGTGCTTGCGCAGAATCACGCTGCCGATGGAATAGCCGGCGCCGAATGAGCTGAGCACACCGAGTGAGCCGGCCGGCAGATCGTCCTGATGCTTGTGCAGAGCAATCACCGAACCCGCCGAACTGGTGTTGGCGTAAGTGTCGAGGATCACCGGCGCCTCGTGGGCTTCCGGGTCGCGGCCGAGCAGCTTACGGGCGATCAGCTGGTTCATGTTGAGGTTGGCCTGGTGCAGCCAGAAGCGCTTCACGTCCGCCACATTCAGGCCATTCTCCTGCAGGTGGGCGGCGATCAGCTCGGCCACCATCGGGCAGACTTCCTTGAACACCTTGCGCCCTTCCTGCACGAACAGCTTGTCGCGGGACGTCTGAGCGCTTTCCTCGGCGGCACGGTTCAAGAAGCCGAAGTTGTTGCGGATGTTGTTGGAGAACTGGGTCAGCAGCTTGGTGCCGACCACGTCGAACTGATGCTTGGAAGTCGCCAGATCCGCGCGTTCCAGAATCACCGCGGTAGCCGCATCGCCAAAGATGAAATGGCTGTCGCGGTCACGGAAATTCAGGTGCCCGGTGCAGATTTCCGGGTTGACCATCAGAATCGCCCGCGCCTGGCCGAGCTGGATGCTGTTGGCCGCCGCCTGGATGCCGAAGGTCGCCGACGAGCACGCCACGTTCATGTCGAAGCCGAAGCCCTGGATACCCAGCGCCGCCTGCACTTCGATGGCTACGGCCGGATAGGCACGCTGCAGGTTGGAACAGGCGACGATCACCCCGTCGATGTCCGCAGCGCTCTTGCCGGCCCGTGCCAGCGCCTCTTTGGCCGCCGCCACCGACATCTCGCAGAGAATGCCCCACTGCTCGTTATTGCGTTCTGGGATGAAAGGCACCATACGCTGCGGATCGAGGATGCCCTGCTTGTCGATCACGAAACGACTCTTGATGCCCGAAGCCTTCTCGATAAAGGCGCTGTTCGACTCGCTCAGTGCCTCGACTTCGCCAAGCTCAATGGCCTCGGCGTGGTCCGCGTTGAACTGCTGCACATAGGCATTGAAGGACGCCACCAACTCGTCGTTGGAGATGCTGTTGGCCGGGGTATAAAGGCCCGTACCGCTGATGACGACGTTATGCACGCTGCTTCCTCTTGTTGTTGGCGATGGCCTGGCAGACCGCGGCAAGGCGCCGTCGGTACTCGAGCACGGTCTGGCGCTGCTCGTCGCTGCACAACCCGTATTCACTGGTTTTCAAGTGTGCCACAGGCACCGCGTTTTCGTCTGCACGCAGCTAAGGAGGCTGCCACAGGCGTCGACGAACCACGAGCAGCGGTCTACATTGCCGCGGTCTCCTTCTGCAATAAGGAACGGGTATGAACCTGTCGCTGCTCAGCCGCTACGCCTTCTTCGCCTTTTGCGTGTTGTTCACCCTCGGCAGTCTGCCGTTCTTGGAGCACGAATGGGTGTGGCCGCTGACCCTGGTGAGCGCCATATTGAGCGTAGTGGGCATTGGCGATCTGCTGCAAAAGCGCCATGCCGTGCGGCGCAACTACCCGATCCTGGGCAATATCCGCTACCTGGTCGAAGGTATCCGCCCAGAGATTCGTCAGTACCTGCTCGAAGGCGATAACGAGCAACTGCCCTTCTCTCGCGCCCAGCGCTCGCTGGTGTACGCCAGGGCCAAAAACGAGGGCGCCGACAAGCCGTTCGGTACGCTCAGCGACGTTTACCAGAACGGTTTCGAATTCATCAGCCACTCGATGCGCCCGGCGCCGCTGGGCGACCCTGACAGTTTCCGGGTGATCATCGGCGGGCCGCAGTGCAGCCAGCCCTATTCGGCCTCACTGTTCAACATTTCCGCCATGAGCTTCGGCTCACTGAGCGCCAACGCCATCCGCGCACTCAACAAGGGCGCGAAGCTGGGCAACTTCGCCCATGACACTGGCGAAGGCAGCATCAGCAGTTATCACCGAGAGCACGACGGCGATCTGATCTGGGAGCTGGGCAGCGGTTACTTCGGCTGCCGCACCGCCACCGGAAGTTTCGATGCCGAGCGCTTTGCCGCCCAGGCGCAGCGCCCCCAGGTGCGGATGATCGAGATCAAGCTCAGCCAGGGCGCCAAGCCAGGCCACGGCGGCATTCTGCCCAAGCACAAGATCACCCCGGAAATTGCCGAAACTCGCGGCGTGCCCATGGGCGAGGATTGCGTATCACCGTCGCGCCACAGCGCCTTTGCAACGCCCATCGAACTGCTGCAGTTCATCGCCCGGCTGCGGGAGCTGTCCGGCGGCAAACCAGTTGGTTTCAAGTTCTGCCTGGGCCATCCCTGGGAGTTCATGGCCATCGCCAAGGCCATGCTAGAAACCGGCATCCTGCCGGACTTCATCGTCATCGATGGCAAGGAAGGCGGCACCGGAGCGGCCCCCGTGGAATTCACCGACCACCTGGGTGTGCCGATGCGTGAAGGCCTGCTGTTCGTGCACAACACGCTGGTCGGCCTGAACCTGCGCGACAAGATCAAGCTCGGCGCCAGCGGCAAAATCGTCAGCGCATTCGACATCGCCCGGGTGCTGGCCATCGGCGCGGACTGGGCCAACTCGGCACGTGGCTTCATGTTCGCCATCGGCTGCATCCAGAGCCAGAGCTGTCACACCAACAAATGCCCGACAGGCGTGGCCACCCAGGATCCGCTGCGTCAGCGTGCCCTGGTGGTCGCAGACAAGGCCCAGCGGGTCTACAACTTCCACCGCAACACCTTGAAGGCACTGGCCGAAATGCTCGCTGCAGCCGGCCTCGATCATCCTGCGCAGATGGATGCGCGGCACCTGGTGCAGAGAATGTCAGCCACGGAAATCCGCCTGTTCTCGCAGCAGCACGTATTCCTCAAGCCAGGCGAGTTGCTCAGCGGGGATATAGAGGGGGAGTTTTACGCCAGGATGTGGAAGATGGCTCGCGCCGACAGCTTCGACGCAGCGCCTGACGCAGCCTGATAAAGCGCTGCGTCAGGCCGGCAGATCAGCTCAGGCTGTCATCGATGACCAGCACCAGCTTGCCGTTGACCTGGTTGCTTTCCAGGGTCTCGTAGGCCTCATGAGCTTCGGCCACCGGGAAGGTGCGGGCCAATTGCGGCTTGAGGCGCCCCTCGCTGAACAGCGGCCACACGTGCTGGCGCAGATCGCGCAGCAGCTCGGCCTTGAACAGGTCGTCACGGTTGCGCAGGGTCGAGCCGATCAGCTGGATGCGCTTGCCGAGCACCAGCGCCATGTCCACCTCGGCCTTGCGCCCGCCCATCATGCCGATGTTCACCCAGCGCCCGTCGAGCGCCAGCAGCTTGAGGTTGAGTGCCGCGTAGCTGGCGCCTACCGGATCGAGAATCACCTCGAACGGGCCGAAATCGTCCGGCACCTTGAGGCCATCCTTGTCACGAATCGCCCCGCCGCTGGCGCCCAGGCTTTCGCAGTAGGCCAGGCGCTCCTGGGAGCCGACGGTGACCCAGCAGCTGCTGCCGAAAGCCTTGCACAGCTGGATGGCCGCCGAACCGACACCACTGGCGCCGGCGTGCAGCAGCACCTTCTCGCCGGGCTTGAGGCCGGCCAGCTGGAATAGGTTGAGCCAGGCGGTGGCGTACACCTCCGGCAACGCTGCTGCCTCGTGCAGCGACAGGCCCTCCGGCACCGGCAGCACGTGGCGTGCATCAACCACCACCTCTTCGGCCACGCCGCCACCAGCGAGCAGCGCGCAGACGCGATCACCCACCTGCCAGTCATCACAACCCGGCCCTACCTCACTGACGATACCCGCGCATTCCAGGCCCAACGCGTCGCTGGCACCCGGCGGCGGCGGGTAGTTGCCGGCCCGCTGCAGCAGGTCGGCGCGGTTCAGGCCCGCGGCCGCCACACGAATACGTACTTCCCCTACATCACAGGCCGGCGTGGGTCGATCGACCCATTGCACCTGCCCTTCAACGCCTTGCAATGCTTTCACGGTGCCTCCATAGTGCATTCGAACCTGGCCCGCCGCTAAGCGACGGGCCTTTGCATTGCGCCAATGGAACCTGGCGCCCTCAAAGACGGCCTAATATGCGTTATCAACTGTCCCCACGTCGAATCAGCATGAAGCGATCCTTTCTCAGCGCCACCCTGGCCCTCGTTCTCGGGCTGGGCGCTTTACCCCTTGCCGCCAAAACCACTCAGGCCGATCCGTGGGAATACCTGCAGCCCGATCGTGATCAGGTGATCGCCAGCCTCAACGTGGTCGAATTGCTGCAGCGTCATCACTACAGCAAGCCTCCCTTGGACGACGCCCGCTCGGTAAAGATCTATCAGGGTTACCTGAAGATGCTCGACCCGGCGCGCAGCTACTTCACCGCCGGTGATATCGCCGAGTTCGACCGCTGGAAGGACAAGTTCGACGATTTCCTGAAAAAGGGTGATCTGGAACCCGGCTTCGCGATCTACAAGCGCTACCTTGCCCGCCAGCAGGATCGCCTGAACTATGTGCAGGGCCTGCTCGCCAAAGGCGTCGACAAGATCGACTTCACGGTTGACGAGAGCCTGTTGATCGACCGCGAGAAGGCGCCGTGGGCCAAGGACGTCGCAGAGCTCGACGACCTGTGGCGCAAACGTCTGAAAGACGAAGTGCTGCGCCTGAAGCTCGCCGGCAAGGAACCCAAGGCGATCCAGGAGCTGCTCACCAAACGCTACAAGGCTCAGCAGGCACGCCTGCAGCAGACCCGCAGCGAAGACGTGTTCCAGGCCTACATCAACGCCTTCGCCATGACCTACGATCCGCACACCAACTACCTGTCGCCGGACAGCGCGGAAAACTTCGACATCAACATGAGCCTGTCCCTCGAGGGTATTGGCGCCGTGCTGCAGAGCGACAACGAGCATGTGAAGGTCGTGCGTCTGGTTCCGGCCGGCCCGGCCGAGAAAAGCAAGCAAATCTCGCCGGCTGACAAGATCATCGGGGTTGGCCAGGGCGATGACGAAATCGTTGACGTCATCGGCTGGCGCCTGGATGAAGTGGTCAAGCTGATCCGCGGCCCTAAAGGCTCGAAGGTGCGCCTGGAGGTGATCCCGGCCAGCAACGCGCCCAACGACATGACCAGCAAGATCGTCAGCATCACCCGTGAAGCGGTGAAGCTCGAAGAGCAGGCAGCCAAGAAATCCATCCTCAAGCTCGACCAGGACGGTCGTCCTTACAAGCTGGGCGTGATCGAAATCCCGGCCTTCTATCTGGACTTCAAGGCATTCCGTGCCGGTGATCCGGATTACAAGAGCACTACCCGCGACGTCAAGAAACTGATCACCGAGCTGCAGGCCGAGAAGGTCGACGGTATCGTCATCGATCTGCGCAACAACGGCGGCGGCTCGTTGCAGGAAGCTACCGAACTGACCGGCCTGTTCATCGACAAGGGCCCGACCGTACTGGTGCGCAACAGCGACGGCCGCGTCGACGTGCTGGCTGATGAACAGGACGGCGCGTTCTACAAGGGCCCGCTGGCCTTGCTGGTCAACCGCCTGTCCGCCTCGGCCTCGGAGATCTTCGCCGGCGCCATGCAGGACTACCACCGCGCGCTGATCCTCGGTGGTCAGACCTTCGGCAAGGGCACCGTGCAGACCATCCAGCCGCTTAACCACGGTGAGCTGAAGCTGACCCTGGCCAAGTTCTATCGCGTTTCCGGGCAGAGCACCCAGCACCGCGGCGTGGTGCCGGACATCTCCTATCCGGACGTGATGGACAACAAGGAAATCGGCGAGAGCGCTCTGCCCGAGGCCATGCCGTGGGACAGTATCCGCCCGGCCATCAAGCCCGAGCTGGATCCGATCAAGCCGTTCCTTACCGAGCTGAAAAACCGCTACGACGCGCGTACCGCTAATAACCCCGACTTCAACTTTGCCCGCGACCGCCTGGCGCTGTCCCGCGAGCTGATGGCCGAGAAGACCGTCAGCCTCAACGAAGCCAAGCGCCGCGCCGAGCAGGCCGATATCGAGAAACGCCAGCTGGTGATCGAGAACGCCCGCCGCAGTGCCAAGGGCGAAGAGCCGCTCAAGGAGCTGAAGAAGGAAGACGATGACGACGTCATGGCGCAGGCCGAGGAAGACAAGAAGACCAAACCGGAAGACGACGCCTACCTGACGGAAACCGGCCACATTCTGATCGACTACCTCAAGCTCAATACCCGCCTGGCCAAGCAATGATCACCGGCCAGCTGTAACCCAAAGGGCGTCGCCAACACGACGCCCTTTTTTATTGCCCGAGACATAACAGCAACGCCAGAAAATCATCTTCCTGTTTATTGACGCCGGGCCCGCGTCATCAAGCGGTCATCATTCTGTAGTCAAATCATGCGTATCTTGCGGGACGCAACTATCATGGCTAATAGCCATCTTCCGCTATTCGATTTGCATAGAGATACGCCATGACCGTCACCGAACAGTTGAGCTCGCTGGGCCAGATTCTCGCCCACGGCGACTTGCATAGCCTGTTCCAACCCATCGTGTCGGTCGCCGAACGGCGCATCCTCGGTTACGAAGCGCTGACCCGTGGCCCTTCCAATAGTCCGCTGCATTCGCCACTGACCCTGTTCGCCGCCGCGCGCCAGACCGGCATGCTCAGCGAGCTGGAACTGGCGTGCCGCAAGAGCGCCTGCCGCCGATTCAGCGAACAGCAGCTCGATGGTTTGCTATTTCTCAACGTCTCTCCCGATTCGCTGCTTGACGCCAACCACCAGCCTGGCCGTACCTTGCAGTTGCTGCAGACCTATGGCATCTCCCCCAGCCGGGTGGTGATCGAGCTGACCGAACAATCGCCCACCGACGATTTCTACCTGCTCGACACCGCCCTGCACCACTACCGCGACATGGGCTTTTCCATTGCGCTCGACGACCTGGGTGCCGGTTATTCCAGCCTGCGCCTGTGGTCGGAGCTGCGCCCGGATTACGTGAAGATCGACCGGCACTTCATCGACGGCATTCATCGCGATGCGGTCAAGCGCGAGTTCGTCGGTTCCATCCTGCAGATGGCCAAGGCCTCGCGGGCCAAGGTGATCGCCGAGGGCATCGAGCTGGAAGAGGAGCTCGCCGTGCTCTGTGAAATGGGCGTCGACCTGCTGCAGGGCTACCTGCTCTGCCGCCCACAGGAAACGCCGCCTACCGACGCCCGCAAGATGTTGCCCGCCCTCGGTCAGGCGCCGACGCCCCTGGGCGAGGAAAGCAGCGACCTTACCGCCCTGCTCAACGAGCAGCCGGCGGTGTCGATTTCCACGCCGACCGCCGATGTGCTGGAGGCGTTTCGCGCCCAGGCCAACCTCAACTCACTGGCAGTGCTGGACGAGGCCCAGCGCCCGGTCGGCATCGTGCATCGGCATTCACTTTCGGACGTGTTGCTCAAACCCTTCGCCACCGAGCTGTACGCGCGCAAGCCCATCAGCCGGCTGATGAGCAACGACTTTCTGGCCGTGGAGATCAGCCAGTCGCTGCAACAGGTCAGCCGCCTGCTGACCAGCCGTGCCCGCCAGCGCATGGAAGAGGATTTCGTGATCACCGTCGAGGGCTGCTACCAGGGCCTGGGGCGGGTGATCGACGTACTCAAGCTGATCACCGAACTGAAGATCCAGCAGGCCCGCTACGCCAACCCGCTGACCCTGCTGCCGGGTAACGTGCCAATCCAGCAATGCCTGGCGCGCCTGCTGCAGCAGAGCCGCGAGGCGGCGGTCTGCTATGTCGACATCGACAGCTTCAAGCCTTTCAACGATCTGTATGGCTATGCCAAGGGCGACGAGGTGCTGCTGTGCCTGGCGCACTGCCTGAACGAGCGCGTCGACCCCAGCCGGGATTTCGTCGGCCATATAGGCGGCGATGACTTTCTGCTGGTGTTCGGCTCCAAGGACTGGCGCAGCCGCCTCAACCAGTTGCTGGAAGACTTCCAGAGCCAGTGCCGACGTTTCTACCTGGAAGAACACCTGGACGCCGGCTGCTTCATCAGCCACAACCGCCAGGGCCAGCGCGAGGAATTTCCGCTGCTATCACTGTCGCTCGGCGTGGTGCACCTGCACCCCGAGCACTGCGCCCTGCTGGACGCCAGCGAACTGGCGGGTCTGGCCTCCGAAGCCAAACGCCAGGCCAAGGCAGTGCCGGGTTACAGCCTGCAGGTGATCGATACCCATACCTTGCAAGGTGCCACGCAACAGGCGGTCTAACCGCGGTCTACCAGACCTTCCAGATCAGCGCGCACCAGGGCACGAATATCGAGCTTGTCGCGCGCCGCCTGGGGCAGCTCGGTGTAGTCGATGATGCCTCGCTCGATCAGTAGCGTGATGACGTCCTCCATCACCCGCAGTACGTCACGGTCGGACTCGCGCAACCAGTCGCGCTGGGCTTGAGCCTCGCCGCTGCGCAGCCAGTGGCTGACCTCGGCGCTATGAAATGCCAGGGTATCGTTCATGCCCTCGAAAGGCTGATTATCCAGACGCAACAGGCGACCATGGGCGCCGCGGAGCGCGTAGACCACCGGTTTTCCCTCATCCACGCAGGCCTCCTTGATACTTGCCATAGTCAGGACAACAGGCTGATAACCGTGAAGCGGCTGATTGTAGCCTGGGCGACCAGGGTATCGGATACCGATGCGTAGCTGCTCGAGCTCTTGCGCATCAGGTTGTATACCGCGGTCACATAATCGCCTGCCCAGCGATGCTCGTCGTCGCCCAGCTGACGGGCCAGAAAACTGCGAATCTCGTCCTGGCGCTGGCGTAGCTGCTCGCCCAGTTCCTGGATATGATCCAGCGCCTTGACCACGGTATCGAGCATTCGCCGGACCTCACGCGGTTCTTCCAGCGTTTCCAGCGCCTGGGGCTGCAGCAGCTGCGATTCGACCGGCTTGAGTTCGGTGAAGCGCTGCGCGGCGAACAAAGCTCCCTCGCCCTTCACACGGAGATGTTCGCGCAGAGTCTGCCAGTCGGCTTCGCGGGCGGAAAAGACCAGCGCGCCGTCGGTCGTCAGCTCACTGCGAATTCCGGCCGGGGCCAAGCCGACATTGAAGCGGCGCAGGATCTGCTCCTCACTCAACCCTTCGTCGAGCACCACCGCGACCGGTTCCTGGCTGCTGCGCCCGATGCTGAACAACAGACTTTCACGCCCGGCCTGCTGGAACGTTTGCAGGGATTCAAGCCCCGGCAAGCTGAAGCGCACCCGCACCGGCTCGTTCAGGTGCAGATTGAGCTGGCCATCCAGGCTGCCGGCACTGCGGGCACTGCGCTGCTCGAGTAACGAGCGTAACTCGCCCAGCTGCGCACCCACGCCTTCGCGATCCTGCATCCGCGCGTTGCCCAGCTCCCGGCTCAGGCTCAGCTTGAGCGGCACCAGGGTCGCGGACAGCTGAGCCAGGTAGCTGCTGGCCGATTGCATGGTGGTCAGTTGCTGATTGAGCTGCAGCCCGAAACCGGCACTCTTGCGGCCCTGGGCCGAGCCCACCGCCGCGCCGCGCTCCGACTGCGTCTGTTGCGCGGCATCGGCTACGGTGACAAGCGAGCGCTTGGGCGCCTGCCGGTCAAGGCCACTGACGATCGGGGAATGCTTGTCGACCCGCATGCTTTGTCGCTCCTCAGAGCAGATTGAACAGCGACAGCTCGCTTATCTTCAGATAGGTCTTCTGCGTCGACTGAACGGCCAGCAGGTAGTCGTTGAAGCGGATGTTGGCGCTGGCGTAATCGAGACGCGACAACTCGCCCTCGACACGCTGGTTGACCAGGGAAACGTCTTCGTTGCTGTCGTTTAGCAGGGTCAGTGCGTTCTGCCGGCCGCCCAGGTCGGTGACCGAGGCCATCACCCGGCTGTGAGCCGAGTCCAGGGTATCCAGGGTGGAGGTGATCAACTGGCGTACTTGCGGGTCGGTGCTGTCGAGCGCCGGGTCCTGCAGGGTGGTCACCAGCTCGCGCATCTGGTTGAGCAGGTCGACCGAGCCGCCAAATACGTCGGCGGCAGTGACGTTCTCGGCCACCATCACGCCATTGGCGACCAGCACCTGGCGCTGCTTGTCATTGCCGCCAAGCTGGTAGCCGGTGGCCTCGTCGTAACTGATCGCCGGTTGTTCGCTCAGGGTGCCGGAAAACAGATAGCGCCCCTCTTCATCACGTACGTTGGCAAAACTCAGAATCGACGACTCGATGATCTTCAGCTCGCCGGCGATCGCACCGAGATCCTCTGAGGCGTTGGCACCGTTGGCAGCCCACAGCAGGCGATCACGGGCACTGAGCAGGGTGTCGGAGATCGACTTCAGGTTGGTTTCCTGCATCGACAGGCTGCTGCTCAACGCGCCGATGTTGGTCTGGAACTGCTCCAGGGTCGCCTCCGAACGCTGGATGCGCAGCAGCCTCACACTGGCGATGGGATCGTCGGAGGGCAGCTGCAGACGTTGGTTGGTCGCCATTTGCTGCATCAGCTTGGCCAGCTCGACGGAGTTCTGATTCATCGACCCCTGCATGGTGGCAGTGATCTGGGCATTGGTGATGCGCATGCGAGAAGGCTCCATGGCCGCGGTCAGAAGGCCGCGAGCAACTCGTCGAAAATCTGATTGGCGGTGCTGATGACTTTCATGTTGGCCTGGTAGGCCTGTTGGTAGTCCATCAGGGCGATCGCTTCTTCATCGCGGTTCACGGCGCTGACGCTGTCGCGCCGTGCTTTGGCCTGGGTGGTGACCCCGGTGGCGGTATTCAGGTCGCTCTGGTTCTGCCGGCTGGCACTGGCCACCTGGCCAAGCAGCGTGGCGTAGGCATCGTTGAGGGTCAGGGTGTTGCCGGCAACGACCACGCCCTGGTCCTTCAGGGCGACCAGCTTGAGCAGGTTTTCATTGTTGCCCTTCTCGTCAGCAGCGGAGGACAACGCCAGCTCGCCGGGCGCCAACGGGTTCAGCACCAGCATGGCGCTGCTGTCGGCCTGGAAGGTAAACAACGGCTTACCCGCAGTACCGTTCAGGTCGAAGCCACCGGCCAGGATCGCATTGACCAGCCCGGCCAGCGCCGAGGCCATGTCCTGCAGCGCGGTCTGCTGCGGGCGCAGCACGCCATACTCCGCTTCGTGCAGGCCACCAAGGGCGCCGCCCAGGCTGTCCTCACGCAGCGCGAAGTCGGTGTCGGCGAAGCGCAGCGCCATCGATTGGGTACCGTCGGCCTCGCGGGTCACACTCAGGCTCGCGGCGCGGTTGCCGGCTACCAGCGGCTGACCGTTGGTGAGCGACACCTCCAGTGCCCCCTTCGCATCCTCATGGATACGCAGCGCAGCATGCTGCGCGAGCTGCTGCACCAGCACGTCACGCTGGTCACGCAGAGCATTGGTGTCGCCGCCACTGGCCTGGGTTTCGACGATGCTGCGATTGAGCTCGGCGATGTTACCGCTCAACCCGTTGACCTCCTGCGACATGGTCGAACGCTGCGCCTGCAGGCCATCGAGCTGAGCCTGCAAGTTGCCGCCCAGGCCGTTGAAACGCTGCGCCAGGTTGCCCGCCTCGCTGATGATCTGCTGGCGCAGGGCGATGGAATCCGGGGTCGCCGACGCACCACTGAGCGCAGCGAACAGCTGGTCCAGGCCGATGCTGATGCTCGAGCCGTCGGATGCCATCAGTTGCTCCACTGCGGTGAAGTACTGCTGTGCACCCTGATGGAACTGCTGCACGCTGGTGGCGCGCCACAGCTGCTGGTTGTCGAAATCGTTGGACAGACGGCGGATCGAACTGACCTGCACGCCGCCGCCAGCACGCAGCGCGCTGCTGCCGGCCAGCGACGAGAATTGCGTGTCCAGGCGGCTGAAGCCGGCGGTCTGGCTGTTGGCGATGTTCTGAGCGGTGGTATTGAGGGCCACCTTGGCGGCGTTGACGCCGCTGTAACCAATCTGGTTGAGGATGCTCAAGGCTGCGACTCCTGACGCTCGGTGCGAATCGGTTGAGCGAATGCCAGCGACAGCCCCCGGTGTCCGTGGCTCGCGGCAGCACTGCGCTGCTGCTCTTGCAAGGCGACCGATGAGGGCGGTGAATTAAGCGGCGCCGCCGAGGAAAGCGGAACCGCTGCGCCAACTGCCCCCGCGCCGAGGATCCGCCGCGTATAGGTACGGGTTTCCTCGAACGGGATGCGCTGGATCCACTCGCCGGTACTCAGGCCGCCCTGACGCGGATCGCCATTACTCTTGAGCCACTCGTCCACCTTGCCCGGCCCGGCGTTGTAGGCGGCCAGCGCCAACGCCTGATGGCCGTCGTAACGCTCCAGCATCTGCTGCAGATAGGCGCTGCCCAGGCGCTGGTTGTAGTCGGCATCCTGGGTCAGCCGGCTCTCGTCATAGGGCACGCCGAGGCGCGCGGCCATTTCCTTGGCGGTATCGGGCATCAGCTGCATGAGGCCGCGCGCGCCCTTGGGAGACACGGCATCGACGCGGCCGCCCGACTCCTGGGCGATGACTTTATCGACCAGCTGCGAAAAGGCCTTCGAGCCCTGGCTGACCAGACTGTCGACCTGCCCCCAGGTACGCTGCAGCGCGATGGCGAAGCCGCCACCGCCGACCGGCCCGGGCGCCGGCCCACGGCCATCCGCGGTAACACGCTGGTCGGCGCCGCCGGAGAGTTGCTTGACCAGCAGCTCGGCAATACCACCCTGGCGCTGTTGCGACAGGCCATCAGCCAGTGCCTGGTCGTGCAGGTCACGCAAGGTATCCAGATCGCGGCTGCGCGTCAGGCTGCCTTCGCTCAGCACGTCACCGGCCTTGCGCATCTGCTTGAGCAGCTGCTGCAGAAACAGCGCTTCAAACTGCTCGGCGGCCACTTCCAGCTGTGAGCGAACCACGGGTTGCTCGCCAGCGCGGCTGGCCGGGCGTGAGTTAAGTGAAATGACGTTCATGGCTTAGATCACGATCAGTTCGGCGTTCAGGGCACCGGCCTGCTCCAGGGCCTGGAGGATGCTCATCACATCATCCGGGGTGGCGCCGAGGCTGTTGACGGTATCGATGATGCTTTCCAGGCTGGAGCCTTCCGGCCAGCGGAACATCGGGTTGGCTTCCTGGGCGACTTCCACGTCAGATTGCGGCGTGACCACGGTCTGCCCTTGCGAGAAAGGTGCCGGCTGGCTGACCTGAGGATTTTCCCGGATGGTCACCCGCAAATTGCCATGGGAGACCGCCGCGGCCTTGACCCGCACGCCCTGCCCGACCACCACGGTGCCGGTGCGACTGTTGAACACCACACGCGGGCGCACGCGCCCCTGTTCGACCTCCACGGCTTCGAGCAGCGCCATGAAACTGGTGCGCTGGCTCGGCGTCTGCGGCGCCCTGACACTGACTCGAGTGCCGTCCAGGGCGCTGGCCAGGCCCGGCCCGAAGGTCGCCTCCAAGGCACGGACGATATGGGTGGCCGTCTGGAAGCTCGGCTGGCGAAGGTTGAGCATGATGTCCGGGCGGGTGATGAAATCGCTGCCGATCATTTTCTCGATGGTCGCACCATTGGCGATGCGCCCGCTGTTGGCACTGTTGATGGCGATGCTCGAGCCGCTCTGCCCTTCGGCCTTGAGGCCGCCGACCACCAGGGCACCCTGGGCCAGTGCATAGGTCTCGCCGTCCACACCGAGCAGCGGGGTGAGCAGCAATTGCCCGCCGCGCAAGCTCTTGGCATCGCCCAGGGATGACACGGTGATGTCGACCGTTTGCCCCGGGCCGTAGGAAGGCGGCACTTCGGCGGTGACGGTCACCGCGGCGACGTTCTTCAGCTTGGGGTCGACGTTCTCCGGCAGGTTGACGCCGAACTGCTTGATCATGTTGGCGACCGACTGGCTGGTGAAGCGCACTTGGCTCTTGTCGCCGGTGCCGTCCAGGCCTACCACCAGTCCGTAGCCAATCAGTTGGTTGCCGCGAATCCCTTCGACATCGACCAGATCCAGCAACGGTACGGCCTGCACCAGCGGCGCGAGGCCGAGCAGCGCGACGGCGCACAGGCGAATAAGCGGGGCACGCATGGCAGCTCCTGTCACAGCGGGAAAATCGGATGGGTGAAGAAGCGCGTCAGCCAGCCCGCCGAATTGCTGTCGTTGAGCACGCCGCGCCCGGCGTAGGAGATCTGCGCGTTGGCGACGTTCTGGGAGGAAATCTGGTTGAAGCGGTTGATATCACCGACTCGCACCAAGCCGGTGAGGCGAATGAACTCTTCGCCCTGATTGAGCCTGAGGCCCTTTTCACCGCGAACCAGCAGGGTGCCGTTGGGCAGTACCCGATGCACAGTCACCGCGATGGAGCCGCGCAGCGAGTTCTGCTGCGAGCTCTGCGCCGAGCCATTGAAGGTACGGTTGGCTGCGGCGCTGCTTTCCAGCCGCTCGTAGTCGTTACCCAACACCCGCGGTATACCGATATTCACGCCCGCCTGCTTGCCGAATTGTGTGCCGGCGCTCTTGCTCGACTGGGTACTTTCCTGCAGCACCACGGTAAGAATGTCGCCGACACGCAGGGCACGTTGATCCTGCAGCAGCGAGCCACCATAGCCATTGCGATACAGGCCGCCGGCCACCGTGGGCGGCAGGCTGTAGTCGAGCTCGGGCGGCTGATAGGCGGCGGAATCCTCGTCGGGCAGCATTTCCTTGAAGCTGGCGCAGCCGGCCAGACACAGCACGGCGAGCAGCGAGAACAGGCGTAGGCTCATGGTCAGACGGTCTGGTTGAGGAACTGCTGCATGCCGGACGCGGCATCCAGCACCTTGGCGTTGGCCTCGTAGGCACGCTGGATGGCGATCATGTTGACCATCGCCTCGACCACCTGCACGTTGGAGCCCTCCAGCACGCCCTGCTTGAGGCCACCCAGACCTTCCTCGCCCGGTACGCCCTCCTGGGGCTCGCCACTGGACACGGTCTCGCGGTACAGGTTGCCGCCCAGGGCTTCCAGGCCCGCCGGGTTGGCGAAGTTGACCAGGTTGAGCTGGCCCAGCTCGGACGGCAGCGAATCACCAGCCAGCACCGCCGTGACGATGCCGTCGCTGCCCACCGTGAAGCGGCTGGCGCCAGCCGGTACTTCAATGTTCGGCGTCAACGGCAAGCCCTGAGCATTGACCATCACCCCTTCGGCGTTGAGCTGGAACTGGCCGTTCTCGGTGTAATAAATGTCGCCGTTAGGCGCTTCGACCTGGAAGAAGCCGGCGCCGACGATGGCCAGATCCATTGGCTGGTTGGTGGTCTGCATGCTGCCTTCGGTGAATACCTTCTGGGTGCCGACCACCCGCACGCCGCTACCGAGCTGGATGCCGGACGGCACGGTATTGACCTGATCGGCCTGCGCACCGGGTTGCAGATCGATGGAATAGAACAGATCCTCGAAGACCACTCGATCGGCCTTGAAGCCGACGGTGTTGACGTTGGCCAGGTTGTTGGCCACCGCCGACAAGGCAGTGTCCTGGGCCGTAAGGCCGGTCTTGCTCACCCACAATGCAGAACTCATTTCACGCTCCTGTTAACCCTGGCCACGAATCAGCCGGTTGCCCGCCTCGGACAGATTTTCGGCAGCCTTCATCATCTTCACCTGGGTCTCGAACAGACGCCCCAGACTCATGCTCGCCACCAGTTGCTCGATGGACGACACGTTGCTCGACTCCAGAAAGCCGGACACCAGGCGCACGCCTTCGTCCGCCTCTGCCTGTACGCCATCGGCGCGGATCAGCAGGCCGCTCTCGTCCTTGCGCAGCGCGTCGGCGGGTTCGTTGACCAGCTTGATGCGCCCCACTTCGGCGGTGACGAAGTCGCCGCGCGGCACCACCGAGACGATGCCGTCACGACCGATGTTGAGGCTGTCGTATTCGGGCAGCACGATCGGCCCGCCCTCGCCCACCACCGGTCGGCCATGCAGGGTCAGGCGCATCTCGGCGTCGACCACCAGATTGCCGTTGCGCGTGTAGAGTTCGCGCCCTTCGCCATCCTGCACGGCGATCAGGCCGGGGCCCTGGATGGCGAAATCCAGCTCGCGGCCGGTTGCCATCATCTGGCCCTGGCTCAGGTCCACGCCGTTGTCGCGCACCCTCGCCAGGTGCCGGCTGGCATAGCCGTAGCCATCCACGCTGGAGGCCTCGGCCTGTTCCAGGTCGGCGCGAAAGCCGCTGGTATTGACGTTGGCGAGGTTGTTGGCACGGACTTGCAGCGAGGTCATCGTGCGGCTGGCCGCGGTCATCGCGGTGTATCCCAAACGATCCATGGGTCAGCCTCAGATTGCGTTGAACAACACCTGGGTGAGTTCCTTGTTGGTGGTCAGTACCTTGCTGTTGGCCTGGTAGTTGCGCTGGCCTTCCATCAGGTTGACCAGCTGCTGGGTCAGGTCGACGTTGGAGCCCTCCAGCGTGCTGGCCGCCAGAGCGCCAAACGAGCCGACACCGGGAACCCCGAGCAGCGCCTGGCCGGAATCGGCGGTCTCGCTCCAGGCCGTACCGGTTTCGTTGCGCAGGCCCTGGGCGTTGGCGAAATTGGCCAGTACCACCTGGCCCTGCAGCATGCGCTGGCCGTTGCTGTAGTTGGCGTAGATCATGCCGTTCTTCTCGACCGCCATGCCGATCTGCTCGCCCGCCGTATAACCGTTGGCGACGTTGGTGGTGACCACGAACGGCGAGCCGAACTGGCTGGTGCCGGTGTAATCGAGAGCGATGCTGATCGCGTCGGCGCCCGGCACGTTGGCCGTCAGGGTGGTCGGCGCGGTAGGCGCGGTCAGCGCGCCTGCGGTCGAAAAATTCAGGGTGGTCGGCGTGCCGACGGCCGTACCGTCCAGGTAGTAATGACTCTGCCAGGCGTTCTCGGCGGTCTTGACGAAGTACTGGGTGAAGGTGTGTTCACGTCCCAGGGAGTCGTACACCCGGGAGGTGTAGGTGGAATTGAAGCTGTTGCTGTCGGCCGGGTCGAAGACGGCGACCGTCGGCACGGCATCGTTGGCATTGAGGTTGGTGACGAAGTCCAGGCTGTCGCTGGCCCTGGCCGGCAGGTTGGCGCTGCTCAGCTGGAGGTCGCCGACTGCACCGACCTGCAGATTGCCGGCGGCGTCGACGCCATAGCCCTGCACGCGTGCACCACTGGGGGTGGTGACGAAGTTGTCCTTGTCCGGCCCGAATACCCCGGCTCGTGTGTACTGCACCTCGCCACTGGCGCTGCGCACGGTGAAGAAACCGTCGCCGGCGATAGCCAGATCGAGGCTCGAACCGGTGCCGACCAGGGCGCCACGCTGGCTGATGCTCTGGGTGGTGGCCAGGACCTCCACGCCCATCATCTGGCTCTCCGCGTAGACGCTGCCGAACTCGGTGCGCGACGACTTGAAGCCTGTGGTGCCGACGTTGGAAATGTTGTGACTGATGGTGTTGAGCTGCTCGTTGACCGCGTTCAGGCCACTCAGGGCGATGTTGAAACTCATGGAATACCTCTGCGTGAAAGACGGATCAGAACAGGCCCGCGGTGCGGGACTGGCCGAACTCGGTCAGGGTGTAGAACGGCACCGATCCGACGCCGTCGATATCCAGCATCGGGCCGCTGTCACCGACCCGTACCCGCGTGACCACACCGGCGACCTCGACGGTGGGCACCTCGCCACTGGCAGTGACCACCGCCACCTTGAAAGAACCGGGGCGCAGACCGAGCGCCGCCGGGTCGATGGTGAACGGCACATCGCCCGGCGCCTGGCTGCCCAGCTCCACACGGGTGACCACGCCATTGCTGTCGGTGAGTTCCAGCTGGGTCTTGGCCGAGGCGTGTTCGAGGTTGAACGAGCCCTTCACGGGTTCGCCGTCGAGGCTCAGCGACTCGACCGCCACCTTCACTTCCTGATTGACCAGCCCGGCGGCGGTCAGGGTCTGCAGGTTGTCCAGCAGCACCAGGTTGCTCTGGCTCATGGCCGCCATGTTTTCCAGGCTCTTGACCTGGGACATGGCCGAAAACTGGTTGAGGAACTCGGTGTTATCCACCGGGCTGGTGGGATCCTGGTTCTGGATCTGCGCCACCATCAGCGAGATGAAGGTGTTTTCCATCTTCGCCGCGTCGCTGAGGTTAACCGCGCCCTTGATCTGATCGGAGGAATCGGAGCCGTTAGCCGACAGGCTCGTGCCGGTGACCACGGCCATCAGTTTTCACCCAACCGCAGCAGGCCCTGCTGCATGCTCTTGACCCGGTTGAGCACCTCCACGCCCGTTTCGAAGCTGCGGGTAGCGGACATCATGTCGGTCATTTCCTCGATCTGGTTGATGTTGGCGTAGTAAACGTAGCCCTGACCGTTGGCCAGCGGATTGCCTGGCTCGTAACGGCGTACCGGCTCACGACCAGACGGCACCACATCGAGCACCTGTACATGGGCGCCGCCCATGCCGGCACTGCGGGTCAGCTGGCCGTTCTCGTAAATGGCGGCGAATACCGGCTTGCGCGCCTGGTACACGTCAGCTGGGTCGGCTGCGGCCGACTCGGCATTGGCCAGGTTGCTGGCCACGGTATTGAGGCGCACGGTCTGTGCGTTCATGGCGGTGCCGGCAATGCGGTAGAGAGAATCGAACGACATGCTCAGCGGCCCTCGATGGCTTGCTTGAGGCCCTGGAACTTCATGCTCAGGAACGTCAGGCTGGTCTGGAAATCCATGGCATTGCGCGAGAACTCAGCCTGCTCCACCGCCAGCTCGACCGTGTTGCCGTCCAGCGAAGGCTGCATGGGCAAGCGGTACTGCAAGCCGGCATCGGTACTGCGGCCCAGCGCCGAAAAGGCCGAACCTTCGAGCTGCCTCATCTCGCTGGCGAAATCGATGTCACGGGCCTGGAACCCTGGCGTATCCTCGTTGGCCAGGTTGGCCGAGAGGATTTCGCTGCGCTGCATGCGCAGCTCGAGGGCACGCACATGTACCCCCAGGCTTTCCTCGATCCGTATACTCATCGCACGCTCCCCCCACATCCATCGCTGTTGCGGGTACGAGAGCAGAAATCGTGCCCACTCGATAAATTTAAGCAAGCTACTGATTTAAATGGATTTTTCAGAAAAGCCAGACACTCGGACAACAGCCACGCTTCCGCTTTTACAGGAAGCCCTGGCCGCAGGCGGAAACCTCGCTTCCGCCACGACGGCGGTTGCCGCCGCGCTGCTGGCGGTCGCGCTGAGCTATTCGAATGGGGCGTTTGCCGATTCCGGGCAGCAGATCGACGCACGTATTCGCGCCTACCTCGCCAGCCAGCTCGATGAATATGCCGAGCAGCAGGGCTGGCAGAACCCGCAGATCACCTACAAGCGCACTGTGCTGGGCACCAGCCTTACGCTGCCCAGCTGCGCCTCGGCACTGCAGCTCGAGCGCCTCGACGAAGGCCGGGGCCTGCTCGAACGCCAGCGTCTGCAGGTGGCCTGCCCGGGCGATGGCGGCTGGCAACAGGTCAGCCTGGTGACGCCCAGCGTACTGCTGCCGGTGCTGGTCGCCACCGCCGTGACGGATCGCGGCGCGCCACTGGCGGCCGAGCCGTTTCAGCTGCAGGAACAGGACGTCGCCAGGCTGCCGCGCGGTTACTATCAGGATGCCGATGAGGTCGCTGGGCAGATCGCCAAGCGGCGCATCAGGGCGGGCCAGGTGCTGACCCCCAATCTGGTTGCCCCGGCCTTGCTGGTCACGCGCGGGCAGACCGTGACCATGATCGCGCGCCAGGGCGATATCCAGGCCAGCACCGCGGGCACCGCCCTCGAAGACGGACAGATGGGTCAGCTGATCCGCGTGCGCAATCAGGCTAGCGACACGGTGATCCGCGCCAGGGTCAAGGCCAAGGGCGTGGTGACGACGCAGCGCCAGTGAGCCGCAAAAGCAGTGTTCGATATCTGGCGCCATTTTTTTGCAGAAAACATTTAAGTCCCTGACAGCAGCTGTCGCCTTCACCGGTTAGCAGGCGCAAAGCCAGCTCCCAACCAACCGTCAGAAGGACGATTCGAAATGGCTCTGTCGATCCACACCAACTACGCATCCCTGGTCACCCAGTCGAACCTGAACAAGACCAACGGCAACCTGTCCACCGCGCAACAGCGCCTGGGTACCGGCTACCGCGTCAACAGCGCCGCCGACGACGCCGCTGGCCTGCAGATCGCCACCCGCCTGAATGCCCAGTCCCGCGGCATGGACGTTGCCTCGCGCAACACCGGCGATGCCATCTCCCTGCTGCAAACCGCTGAAGGCGCCTTCACCGAAATCACCGACATCACCCAGCGTCTGAAAGACCTGGCCACTCAAGCGGCGAGTGATACCAACAGCGCAGACGACCGTACCGCACTGCAGGGCGAGTTCGACGCACTGGCCCTGGAGATCGAGAACATCTTCCAGAACACCACCTACGCTGGCGAAAAACTGTTCGACACCGGCGGCAAACTGCAGGCAGGTCCGGTCAACTTCCAGATTGGCGCCACTGCTGACGAGACATTGGCCTTTGACGCCTCGACCAAGGTCGACGGCATGGCAACCCTGATCACCGATATCAAAGCCCTGACCTTGGACGACGCAGCCAACGCTGGCGCGGCCATCACTGCCCTGGCAGATGGCCTGGACGATATCGGCGCTCTGCGTGCCGACTTCGGTGCCAACATCAACCGGCTGAACCACACGTCCAACAACCTGGCCAACATGAAGGACAACACCGATGTTGCCCGCGGCCGCATCATGGACGCCGACTTCGCTTCCGAAAGCGCCAGCATGACCAAGAACAGCATGCTGATGCAGTCCGGTATTTCGATGCTGCGCCAATCCGGCCAGATGCCGAGCATGGTCATGTCCCTGCTGGGCTGATCCAGCCGCAGCGACAAGCCCTTCGACGCCCCCGCCCTCGTGCGGGGGCGTTTTCGTTTGCGTGACAAAACCGGTCGTGCACACCGCTGAAGTGATCGGGTCGGCAATTTTCAGCCCCCCATACTCGACAAAATGTCACAGCAGTCATGCTAAAAAAGTTGCAGTGACGGTTTTACAACGCCAATATGCCGCCACAAATGGATGCTATACCTCCTGAAATGGAAAAAGTTCACGTTCGCCTATGACGCTTTCCTCTTCCCTTGAAATCGACCTGGACGGCCCCTGCTTCCGATTGCAGATCGGTGGCGCGGGTGGCGAAGCGTTGTTTCAGCCGGCGCGCTACCTGCTGATATTGCTCAATGGCGAGCAACAAAAGCGTGTGGAACTCGGCTATTCGGGTAGTCGCTTGCTGGAGCGCCTGCTGCAGACGCCTGGCGAAGTGATCGCCAGGGAGGATTTGCTTCAATACGCCTGGGCGGATCGTGTAGTCGGACAGGGCAGCCTGAACCAGCAGATCTACACCCTGCGCCAACTGCTGGGTGATGAACAGAAACGCGACATCATCCAAACCCTTCCGCGCCGGGGGTACCTGCTCAACCCCAGCACCGTGCTGGAAACCCTGCAGCCTGCAGCCACTGCGGCACCAGCGCTGCAAGCGGCGCCAACTGCGCAAGTGATCACGAAAAAACGCCCTGGATTTCAGTTGCGCTGGCCGGCCGCCTTGATGGCCGCCGGCACATTGCTGCTGTGCAGCAAGCTGGCCAGCGACAAGGAAACCGACTTGCAGTTGTATGCCACGCTGGGCCAGTTGAGCATTCTCTACGTCGCTCAGAACCCGCGACAGCTTGCCCAGCTGCAGCATCTGGCGCAGCCCGCGGTCAGTGGCCTGGCCGAGCTAAGCGAGCAGCCGCGCGTGGTCACGGTCACCGGCATCGGAGAATTCGTGCAGGTGCTATGCCGCAACCCGGACAGCCGACAAACCCACTGGCTGGAAATCCATCAATCACGGCTCAGTGCAGTGCCGGAACAACACCTGCGAAGCTGCCTGATATGACGCGTGGAAAAAAGATTCTGTTATTCACCGGCACCCTGGCGTTGGCCCTGGTCACCCTGTCTCCCTGGTCGGCGGAAAGCTGCCTGCAGGGCCGCTACAGCAGCCAGGGCACCCTGCTGCTCGCTGATGGCAGCAGCACCCAGGTCACCCATGCGATGCAATTCAGCGACCAGCGCTTCTATGGGCTCAGCCGCCAGCAAGGCCTGATCGTGGAATTCAATGGCCGGGTTGAAAAGCACCAGAAGGGGCACTACCAACTGGTGGTTGAAAAGGGCAACGCCACGGAGCTGGATGCCAGCGCCGACGACTACAGCCTATTCACCCACCTGTTTACACGTCGCAAGGGCTCAGTGATCAACCTGACCGCCATCAACGACTGCCTGTACGCCACCGAAACCAGCCAGGTCTATTGTCGCGACTAGCGGCTCACAGCGCCTTGGCGTCAGGCTGCGCATCACCGTTGCCGAGCAATTGCGCCCCCTGCTCGCTAACCCGGGCACGTAGCGCCGTGCTGTCGAACAACTGACGATACAGCGCCTCGGCCTGATCGGTCAGCAGGAGGATTTCCACCCGGCGATTGGCACCGTCCTCCGGCTGATCCGGCCGAATGGGCATACCGTCGGCATGGGCCGTGACCTGCAGTACGCGCGCCACCGCAATGCCTTTCTCGACCATCACCCGGCGCGCCTGCAGCGCACGGTCACCGGAGAGATTCCAGTTGTCGTAGCCGGTAATACTGCGAAAAGCAGTCGAGTCGGTATGTCCGCTGATGATCAACTTGTTGTCGGCACCGGCCAGCACTGCTGACAAGCCACCCAGCAACGCCAGAAAATGCGGATCGATCTTGGCGCTGCCACGGGCGAACATGAAGCGTTGCGCATCATCCTTGAGAACGATGCGCAGCCCCTGAGGCACGATTTCCACCTCCAGGTTGGCTTCGGCATCGAGTTGCTGCTTGATCTGTTCCAGCAGGGTGGCCAGCGACTGCATATCGCTGGCGCTGCCGTAATGCCGCACGGGCTGCGCCTCGCCAGCTTCGCCTGCCTGCCCCTGGCCACTGGCGTACTCGTCCGAAGGTCGCTCGGGCTGCGGCCGAGGTACCGATACGCCGTCGAACTCCAGCGGCGTTCGGCTGGTGCCCTCGAAGACCCCGGCGCCCCCGTCGACCAGCGGGTTGGTGAGCATGTCGCCCTGGGATGGGCTGGTCATTTCATTACGCGGGTTGACGATCCACAGCACCATGAACAGCGCCATCATCGCCATGGTGAAATCGGCGAAAGCCACCTTCCAGGCGCCGCCGTGGCCTTCTTCATGGCCCTTGCGCGAACGCCGCTTGATGATGATCTCATGGCCCTGAGCGGCCCCACGCTTGCTCATGCGGCGTCCCTTTGATCCTCGAACTGGTTGACCCAGATCTCCAGCTGCTTGAACGCCGGCTTGACGTCCTGCTCGATCAACTTGCGGCCGGCGTCCACCGCCAGCAGCGTCGGCTTGCCGGCCACGTGGGCGACCAGTGTGGTACGTACGCACTCGAGCGCCGACAGCTCGGTCTTGATGCGCTGCGACATGGCATGGGACAGCGGCTCCATCAGGCAATAGCACATGAAGATGCCCAGGAAGGTACCGACCAGCGCCGCCGCCACGTGGGCACCCACTTCAGCCACCGAACCACCGATGCTGCCCATGGTGATGATGATGCCCAGGATTGCGGCCAGGATGCCGAAGCCTGGCATCGCTTCACCAATCTTCTGCAGCGAGCGCGACGGCTGCAGCAGCGCATGCTCCATGGCCTCGAGTTCCTGCTCGAGAAAGCCTTCCAGCTCGTGGGCGCTGATCTTGCCCATGGCCATCAGCCGGAAGTTGTCGGCGATGAAGGCCATCAGATTGTTTTCTTCGAGAATCAGCGGGTAGCGGGTGAACAGCTCGCTCTGCTCAGGCTCCTCGATATGCTCGTCCAGCGCCTTCAGGCCACCCTCCTCGACCGTTTCCAGCAGTTCGTAGAGCAGCATCAGCAACTGCCGCTGAAACTCCTCGCCGCGGCGCTTGAGGACGAACACGCCCTTGATCTGGCTGCACATTTCCAGCAGCACTTCCTTGGGGTTGGCCACCACCAGACTGCCCAGGCCGGCGCCGAGAATGATGACCACCTCGGCCGGTTGCCAGAGCATGGCGATGTCACCATGGGCCATGGTGTAGCCGCCCAGCACGCAGCCGATGATGATCAGCGAGCCCAGGATCTTCTGCATCGTTTCAGTTCTCCGTGAGAAAGCGGCAAGCCTTGGCGATCGCCTGCTTGCTCAGTTGACAGACCCGGGCGTCGCTCACTTCGAGCACCAGGGCGATTTCCTTGAGACTCAGCTCGTGCAGGTAATACAGGGTCAGCACCAGGCGCTCGCGCTCATCCAGGCGCGCCAGGGCCTGGGTCAGCAGGCGCTCGCGCAGCACCTGATCCTCGGCGCTGCGGCTGCTGCCGGCCAGGCTTTCCTGACCGTCCTGCAGCAGGCTGTCGAGGCTCTCGATGGCTTCGCTGGTTTGCGCCATCAGGTGATCCTGATAGCCCTGGGCGTCCAGGCCGGTAGCGGCCAGGATCTCGCTCTCCTGGGGCTCGCGGCCCAGCTTGCGGGTCAGCTCGCGAATGCCGTCGCGCACCCGATGCGACTGTTGCCGCACGGTACGTGGGCGCCAGTCGAGGCGACGCAGCTCATCGAGGATCGCGCCACGGATGCGCAAGCTGGCGAAACGTGCGAACTGCTCATCCGGCTCGCCATAGCGGCGCAGGCTGTCGAGCAGGCCTAGCAAACCGATCTGTTCCATGTCTTCACGATCGAGCACCTGGCTAGCCTGCAGCTCCAGTTGGCGTACCACCCGCTTGACCAGCGGCAGGTAGCGCAGCAGCCACTGCTGTTCGGCTGCTGCCGACAGCGGTACGAACGCGACCGGTGCCTCGGCGTAGTGGTGGTCCTGGGCAGGCTGAGCGCTCATGGGCCGGCCTACTGCACGATCAGCTTGCTGACCAGCAGATTGCTGAACGGCACGCTGATATTGCGCGCCGCCAGGTCTTCACGCAGCACGTTTTCAAGTTTCGTCTGCAGGTCGCTGACGGGCAGTTCGCGCAGGGCATCGAACGACAGCGCGGAAAGATGAGACACCACCGAATTGCGCACCATGGGCTCCAGGCTCTCGAGCTGCACCTTTTCGGTTTCCTTGCCAGCCTGCAGCGCCAGGTCGAGCACGAAGTAATGCTCGCGCGCGGTACCGCGCACACTGACGATGATCTTGTCGATGGGGAAGAACTGGTACTCGGACGCCGCCACTTCGGCCACCGTGGGCGCTTCGGCTGCCTCCCCAGCCGGCGCACTGGCCGCTTGCACGCCCGCGCGCAGCATCCAGTAGTTGGCGCCCACGCCGCCCAGGGTGATGAGCAGGTTGAGGACCAGAATGATCAGCATCAGGCGCGGCATCGTCATGTTCGATAAATCTCAGTTCACGAAATTGCGGAAAAATGGGTAGGCACTGGCTGACCTATACGGTGATCAGCACATCGCTGCGCGAGCCCCTGGCTTCTGCGCCCTGGTCTTCGTCCAGTTGCGCGGCCTGGCTCGGTGATTCGTTTACCCAGGCGGACGGCGCCTGCCGGCCCCGGCGGTCGTGCTGGGCATCGCCGCCGACCTGTACGCTGACATCGACGAACGTCTGCCCGACCAGGTCCTGGCGCAATCGCTCGCTGGTCTGCTGCAGCAGGCGAACCACGTCCGCCTGGCCGGCCTGGATCTGCACCTGCAGGCGCCCGGCCTCATGGCTCAGCTGGATTTCCACACGCCCCAGCTCGGCGGGATCGAGGCGAATGGTGGCCTGCTGCAGGCCGTTGCGAAATTGCAGTTCGACGCTGTCACGCAGGGCACCGATCATGCGCTCGCCCCACTGCGCCTGCGGCACCTGGGCCAGGCTCAAGGTGCGTTCGGCAGGCGATGCGCTGGCCGTTGCCGCTGCAACCGGTGCAGCGGCGACGGGCACCGGGCCCAGCCCGACCACGACCGGCGCCAGCGCGGCGCGAGCAGGCTCGACAGGGGCGAGCTCGGTTTTGTGCTGCAAGGCTGCAACGCTGATTTCGTCCACTGGCGCAGCGCGTCTGAACGCGGCTTGTGCGTCCGCCTGAGGATCGGGCTGAGGCACGTCCCCCTGACGCAGGCCCTTGTCCTCGACGCTTACGCCACCTCGCAACGAGGCCGCGCCAGGCGGCGTAGTGACCATCGGCGGCACGGGCGCATTGCCGTCGCCAATGCGCGGTACTTCACGGACCTGCAACTGGGCCTCCAGCTGACCGAACATGCTGGCGAGCCACTGCTCGGCTTCGCTACCGGGATCTGCGGCTGCATCCGGCGAAGCTGGCACCTCGGGCTCTGGCGCCTGCATGGCATCCTCTGCCAGCGGCCAGGCGTCGAGCACCGACGGTGCAAGCACCTGTTCGGCATCGATCACGAAGCTCGCGCTGCCGGGCTGCACCATCGCTTGCGCATCACCGCTCGACAACTCGGCGGCTGCCAGCGGCGCATCACTGGGTGTGGACGCTGTCGCGCTCGGCAGGCCGGAAAGCACCGGGTTCATCACACACCCTCTCCCCACAGTTGACTCTGCTGATAGGCGCTGCGCCCTTCGGCGCGCTCCAGGTAATCGCGCAAGCGGCTGCGCAGCCGCTCGCATTCCGCAGCACAGCGCTGGCGGGCCTGGCCGTGCAGCACCTGCAGGCGCAGACGCGCCTCGGCATGCCGGGCATCACAGGGGCAGCTATCGGCAGCGCCCAGGTAAGCGGCGATGTCGCGGTCGACGTCAGCCACCGCCGGCCAGTCTTCACGCATCAGCACATCGGCCAGGGCGTCATACAGCGCGCGCAGACGCAGCACCTGGTCGCAGGTTTCAGCCGCGCTTGGCATTCACGCCCTCCCAGCCTTCGCGCAGCACGCCGAGCAACCCGGTGACTTCGTCCAGCCCCTCGAGCGACAGCGTCACGCTGACGTCGGAGATGCGGTAGATGCAGTAGTCGTAGAGCCGTGCCAGGCCCTGCACCACGTCGCCGCCATTGTCATGATCGAGGGCGCCGTTGAGGCCGTTGAGGATCTGCAGACATTTTTCCAGAGACTGCCCCTTCTGCTGGAAACGCCGCGCCTGAATATGCCCGCGTGCGCGTGCCAGCTCATCGAGCAAGCCGTCGAACAATTGCAGCACCAGCTCGTAGGGCGATGCCGAAGCCGCACGGGCGTGCAGGTCAACGGCGCGGTAACTGTCGTAACTGTCGTCGAAGGAGTAGTAGCTCATCAGAACATTCCGCCGGTCTGCTCCATGCTGATCTGGATCTGCATGAGGTTGGTGTACTGCTTCAGGTAGCGGTTGTAGTACTGCTCGTACTGGCGATCGATGTCATCGAACTGTTTCTCGACCCGCTTGATGGCGGTGCCCAGATTGTCCTTGCGTGCCTTGAGCAGGCCATTGCCGCTGTTGGTGTAAAGCGCCACGGTCTTGTCGAGGCTGTCGATCAGACTGTCCTTGCCGGTGAACAGCTTCTCGAAGGCCTCAGGCTCGGCAGCCAGCGCCTTCTGAAAGCGCGCGGCGTCCAGGGTCAACTTGCCGTCTCGGTCGGCGCTGACGCCAAAGTCGATCAGGCTCTTGCCGTCGAAACTGGTGCGGATCAGTTGGCTCAGCGAGTTGTCGATGGTACGTACCGTGGAATCACCGGCCAGTGCACCGCGCTGCCCTGACTCGCCGCCGCTGCCGGTCAGGCCGTCGATGACCCCGGCCAGGGCGTTGTAGGCATCGATAAAGGTCTTGAGCTTGGCCTGGGTCGCCTCGTCATCACGCTCTACGGTGAAGGTCAGCGGCTGCTCGCCGCTGGCATGCACCTGGTTGAACGTGATGTTCACGCCTTCCATGAGGTTCTCGAAGGTATTGCTGGCGTTCTGCAGCAGCATCCCGCCTTCACCGCCCAGGCGCACCCGGGCATCGCGGGCAGCCGAAAGCTCCTGGCGGTTGTCGGCGGCAGTGGCCAGGGCGGCGTTGCCGCTGACTGCCACGGAAATCGCCTGGGCCTCACCGCTCTTTTCGCTGTTGAGCACCAGCGTCACTTCGCCGTTGCTGCGTACCAGGGTGCTCTTAACTCCGGTGTTATCGCTCGCGGAATTGATCGCCGCGGAAAGCTCGGCCAGCGACAGGGTGCCGTCGCCGCTCTTGTCCGCAGCGCTCAGGTCGACCGTGAACGACTTGTCACCCTGCCCCAGGGTCAGTGAGCCGCCCGCCGCCACGTCACCGTCGCGCAGCTGACCGAAGGCCAGTTGATGGCTGCTGGCCAACTGCTCGACAAAAAACTGATAGGTGCCCGCAGCGGCCTTGCCGTCCAGGGTGGCCGTGGCCTGCTCGGGCTTGCTGAAGGTGCCGCTGTTGATCAGCATGCTGGCCTTGTTGGACTTTAGCCCGTACACCGCCGACTTGAAGGTCTTGAGCGCCGAATCCAGGGATGTCAGCGAAGACAACTGGGCGTTGTAGTTGGTCTTGTTGCGCTGCGCCCGGCGCTCCGTTCCCTGGACCTCGTAGGTCGCCAGTTGCGTCGCCATCTGCTGTACGTAAGCTGAGTCTATGGCCATGTTCGAATCTCCACTGAAAGCTATTTAGCAATTCCGGTGCCAGGGCCAGAAACCCCGTATTACGCGGGTTTCAGCCAGCCGAGAGGTGAAACGATGCTTCCGCCTGGGCAGCCGGAGACGTCCGGCGGAAGCACTGCTTCCTTCCGCCTGCTGGAAGGGTTTGCGGATCAGTAAGCGGGCGGGCAGTAGAAGCCGTCGCCACGCTGGGGCTCGAGCAACTGGCAGAGAATCTCGTGCTGGCTGGCGAGTAGCTGGCCATTGACCTCGTTGAGCCGCTGACACTGCTGGGCGATCTGCCCGAGCTGCGTCCACAGCGCCTGCATGTCGCGCCCGCGCGCAGTCGGATAAAGGGCGATGAAGGCCTGCATGCCGGCCTCGTCGAACGCCAGGCCGACGGCCTTCAATACCTTGACGCGGCGCCGGGCACGATCCTGCGCGCTGCCGAGCAGCAGCTGGATACGCTCGTTGAGCAGGTGCACGCCGTCGGTGTCGCAGCGCATCAGGCCATGACGCAACTCCTGCATCAGGCCGCGCAGGTAGACGTAGTCGTCCAGGTCCTGGTGCAGATCCTGTTCCATGGCCTCGAGCAGGCGTTCGCGCTGGCTCACGCCTCGCGAATCCCGTGGTAGATCAGAATGCCGCTGGCCAGGGCACCGGCGCTGCTGTCCAGGCTGCCTTCGCGCAGGGCCTTGCGCAGGCTCTCGACCTTGTCCAGGTCGACCTCGGGCAGCGCACGCAGCGCATCCTGCAGCTGCTCGAGCGGGCGCGCGTCGGCGCCGCCTGGCGCAGCAGGCGTGGACGTGGCCTCACGGGTACCGCGGCTGGCAGCCGCCGGCTCGCTGACGGGCGTCGGCGTGAGGTTCAGGTGGCGGTTGATTTCCATGTGATCGGTCCAGGTTTTCCGCTGTTATCGAGTAGAGGCGACTGGCGATGAAGGCCACTTAAGCCGGCAAGCAATTTTTTTACCGGGCAGTCACGGCGCCTGGTTGCGCCACCAGGCCTGGGTGGCCAGGCCGTCCTGAATCTTCTGTTCCTGCTGCGTCAATTGCGCCTGCCATTGCTGCAGCTTGCCATCGAGCACCTGGGCCACCACCTTTTCGCTGCGCATGGCCGCCAGCAGTTCGCTCTGGATGCGCTGCAGCGCCTGCTCGGCCACATCCAGCTCGCGGCGTTGCAGCTGCAGCATCTTGTGCAGGGTCAGCTTGTACTGTTGCTGATTGCTGCGCTGCAGCAGCGTATCCACGCGAACCTCGAAGCCGCACAGCCGGTCGAGCCCACTGATGTTGTTGCGATAGCGCTGGCACAGGTTGCGCTGGTAAGCCACGCGGCCCAGCACCTGGCGTACCTGATTGCCGCGCAGCGCGGCCAGGCGCTGCAGCACCTCGACCTGCTGCTTCATCGGATCAGCGCCTGCAAGCGGCCCTGGCTGTCCGCCAGGTCGGCGCCCTCACCCACTTCCTGACACAGAAAGCGCTGGATGGCGGGCGCAATCTGCACCGCTCGATCGGTCCTGGCATCCATGCCCGGCGTGTATCCGCCGAGGGGAATCAGTTCGCGAATCTTCTCGAAGGCGCCGTACAGCTCCTTGAGCTGCAGGGCCGCGCGGCGCAGCTCCACCGGCACCACCTGGGACATGCAACGGCTCACCGAGGCGGCGATGTCGATAGCCGGATAATGGCCGACGTCTGCCAGGCGCCGCGACAGCACGATGTGCCCGTCGAGAATGGCCCGGGCGCAGTCGGCGATGGGGTCCTGCTGGTCATCGCCCTCGGCCAGCACAGTGTAGATGGCGCTCAGGCTGCCGCTGCCGGCCTCGCCGTTGCCGGCGCTTTCGACCAGCTCCGGCAACAGGCCGAACACCGACGGCGGGTAGCCCTTGGTGGCAGGCGGCTCGCCCAGGGCCAGGGCGATTTCCCGCTGGGCCATGGCGTAGCGCGTCAACGAGTCGACGAGCAAAAGCACGTCCTTGCCCTGGTCACGAAAGTAGGCGGCGATGCTGTGGCACAGCTCGGCCGCCTTCAGACGCATCAGCGGCGATTCGTTGGCTGGCGCTACGACCACCACGGCCTTGCGCAGCCCTTCCTCGCCCAGCGAATGCAGAATGAATTCCTGTACCTCACGGCCGCGCTCGCCGATCAACCCGACCACCACCACATCGGCCTTGGTTTCGCGGGTAATCATGCCCAGCAGCACGCTCTTGCCCACGCCGCTGCCGGCGAACAGGCCGACGCGCTGGCCCTTGCCGAGGGTCAGCATGGCGTTGATGGCGCGTACGCCGACATCCAGTGGCTCTTCCACCGGGCGTCTGCGCAGCGGGTTGACGGTCGGCAACTCCTGGGACAGCGAATCGCGCCCGATCAGCTTGCCCAGGCCGTCCAGGGGTTCGCCCAAGCCGTTGATCACCCGGCCAAGCCATGACTCGTCGATCTGCAGCGACGCCTCGTCGGCGGCGGGAAACACCCGCGAACCCGCGCCGAGGCCCACGGGTTTCTTGAACGGCATCAGGTAGGTGATATCACGGTTGAAACCCACCACCTGGGCTTCCAGCAGACAGCCGTCGCCCTGTTCGATGTGACAGCGCTGGCCGGTGGTGCGCTGGCACCCCAGGCTTTCCAGCAGCAGCCCGGATACCTTGACCAGGCGCCCGCTGACCTTGGCCAAGCGCACGCCGTCGAGCGAGCGCAGGGCTTCATCGAGCTTGAATTCACCCAGCTGCGCCATGGCCTCAGTCCTCGGTCAGTTCGAGGTGCTCGGCCAGGGTTTCCAGGCACGAGTCCAGGCGCTGCTGGCAGCCGATGTCCGCCTCGGCCTGGGCGGTGACCACACGGCACTCGCCCAGCGCCAGGCGCTCGTCGGCGACCAGCCGCCAGGTGGCCCCGCGCTCGGGGGCGAGATCACGCAGGCGCGCGTATTCATCGGGGTTGAGCAGCACCTTGACCTCGCCCTGCTCGCCCGGCATGCCGGCCAGGGCCTCTTCGGCGAGCGTCAGCAGTTGGTCCGGGTGCAGGGTCAGCTCGCAGCGAATCACCTGGCGGGCGACCTTGCCCACCAGCTCCAGCAGTTCCTGGCGGCGCTTGCGTTCCTGCTCGGCGGCGTGCTGCTGCAACTGCGCGTACAGCGCATCCAGCGGCCGGGCGGCCTCTTCGAAGGCCGTCTGACCATGGCGGCGGCCTTCTTCGCGGCCCAGGCGCAAGCCCTCTTCGCGGCCGAGCTGCAGACCCTGCTGGTGACCGGCATCGTGGCCCTGCTGCAAGCCCTCCTGGTAACCCTTTTCGATACCCTGCTGAAAACCGTCGCTCATGGCGCGCTGCACGCTGGCCGCGTCACCGCCCGACTCGAGGATGTCCGGGCAGCGTGGCGGGAAGCGGTACGCCCGCCAGGCCTTGTCGTGGTCTCGACTGACTTTCACGCTCATGCCGTTCTACTCCACCGTCTGTTCGCGGAACAACTGCAGCTGGATGTCGCCCTGGGCCGCCATGTCACGCACCACGGCCATGATGTCCTTGCGCACCTGCTCGATGCGGCTCATCGGCACCGGGCCCTGACGCCGCTTGATCGACTCCATCTGCTGGGCCTGACGCTTGGGCATGACCGCCTGGATGGCCTTGGTGAGCGCCGGCTCGGCACCCTTGAGCGCCACCACCCACTCTTCCATGGGCACGGCTTCGAGCAAGGCGGACAGCACGTCCGGGGTCTGCCGCGAGAGGATGAAGAAGTCGTACATTTCCTCCTCGATGCGGCCCACCAGCTGCTCGTCGTGGGAACGCAGCAGCTCGAACATCTGGCTTCGGTCACCCTTGAAGCGGTTCATGATGTCGGCCGCCTGCTTGAGGCCGCGCACCTGGGAGCCCTGGGCGGACAGCACCGACAGGCTGCGGTCGATCAGCTGCTCCAGTTCGGCGATCACGTCGCCGTTGACCTCGTTCAGGTTGGCGATGCGGTACAGCAGCTCGTCCTGGCGCTCGGCCGGCATGCACTCGAGCACGTCGCAGGCCATGCCAGGCGGCAGGAATGCCAGGAACACCGCCTGCATCTGCGCGTGCTCCTTGGCCAGCATGGCGGCGAACTGCTTGGGATCGAGCCACTCCAGGCGCGCCATCTTGGCGCGGATTTCCTCGCCGTAGATGCTGTCCAGCAAATTGCGGGTGATCTCGCTGCCCAGGGCCTTGCCGAGCATCCCGGAGAGGTAGCTGCGCGACGCCCCCTTGATGTTGCTCTGTTCCTTGTAGTCGTCGAAGAACCGCCCGATGACGTCGGAAACCGTGGCCAGTTTGATGTTCGACAGGCGCGCCATGGTCTGGCTGATGCTGATGATCTCCTCGCGCGAGAAGTGCCGCAGCACCCGCGAGGAGATGTCGTCGCCCATGCTCAGCATGAGGATCGCCGCCTGCTCGGTAGAGCTCAACGCACGCGCCCTCGGTTTGAGCTCGCCAGCCTTGCTGCTGGCAGCCTTTTCAACCGGCTGCACCGAGTTCTTTGTCATTACGCCCTACCCATTGTTTGATGACTTCCGAGACGCGCTCGGGATCGTTCTCGGCCAGCATCCGCAGGTGTTCGATCTGGTGTTCCAGGCCCGAGCCGGGCGCCGGCAGGCGAATTTCCGACAGCGGATTCAACTCGCTGAACAGCTTGGCCGGATCACGCTCGCCGCCCACCCGCGCGAGCAGGCGCCCGGCCTGCTCGCTGGCCAGCATCGCCGGCAATTCGCCTTCGCCCTCTGCCCCTGCAGCCGCGTTTTCCGTCTTGCGGTCCGGGCGGGCGATCAGCCCGCGCACGGCCGGGCGAACCACCAGCAGCACCAGCAGCAGGCTGATCAGCGCGAACACGGCGATCTTCACCCACTCGTGCACGTTGGGGTTTTCCCACCAGGCGAGGCCGGCGTTGGCCGACTCGTCCGCCGCGGCGGGAGTGAACGGCAGCACGCTCAGGGTCAGCACATCGCCGCGCGCCTGGTTGAAGCCGACCGCACTCTTGACCATCGCCTCCAGCTCGCTGCGCGCCTCGGCCGTCCAGCCACCTTCAGGGGCGGCCTGGGCGTTGAGCACCACGGCCACGCTCTGCTGCTGCAGGCGATAGGGTGCGTGGCGCACGTGAGTGACGCTCTGGTCGTAATCGAGCTGGCGATTGGATTCCTTGCGCAGCGACGTCGCAGCCTTGTCCTCGGGCGGTGCCGGCTGCGCGGCCTGGCCACCCTGGGCCGCCTGGCGCTGGGCCTGGGTGTTGGCCGGCGGCGTGTTGCTCAGCGAACCGGGAACACCCAGGGCCAGCTTGTCGAGCACGCTTTCGTCGCGGGTCACCTCGTTACGCAGCCGCGGCTCCTGGCCGTAGGTCTGCAGGGTTTCCTCGCGCTGGCTGAAGTCGATATCGGCGGACACGCTGAGGCGATAATTGTCGCGGCCCAGCACAGGGGTCAGCACTTCCTCGACATTGAACGCCGCCTTGCGCTGATAATCCTCGATCACCTGCCAGGTGCGCTGCGGGCCGCCCCAGCCTTCCAGGTCACGGGACAGCAGCGTGCCGTGCTGGTCGACGACGCGCACGTCCTTGGCATCGAGCTGGGGCACGCTGCCGGCCACCAGGTTGACCACCGCGGACACCTGCTCCGGCTCCAGGCGATAACCCGGCGCCAGCTGCAGCATCACCGAGGCCTTGGTCGGCTCGCGGCGGGCAATCACGAACGAATTGTTCTCTTCGCGCGCCAGGTGAACCCGCGCCTGCTGCACGCCCTGCAGTGCCATGATGGTCTGCGCCAGCTCACCCTCCAGGCTGCGTTTCAGGCGCACGTCCTGCATGAACTGGCTGGTGCCCAGTGGCTCGTCCTTATCGAACAGTTCGTAGCCCGCCGGCAGCGACACCTTGACGCCCCTGGCCGCCAGCAACAGCCGCGCCCGCGCCACCTGCTCGTCGCTGACCAGCACCTGGCCGCTTTGCGGGTGCAGGCGATAGGGAATGCCCTCGCCTTCCAGCAAGGCGATCACCTCGGCAGCGGGAAAGCGCTCACCGGCGCCGTACAGCGGGCGCAGGTTGTCCTGGCCCTTCCACAGGTAGTAGACGACGCCCAGTGCCAGCAGCGCGGCGATGGCCGCCATGCCTGCCAGGGCGATACGCGGATCGGCCCTGAGGCGCTCCAGCAGCGGATTGCTTCTGATGGTTTTCAGTACGCGTTGCGGCACCTGGCCTCCTTACAACGGCATCTTGATGATGTCGTCGAACGCCGTGCTCAGCTTGTTGCGTACCTGCAGCAATGCAGAGAACGCCACACTGGCCTTCTGGCTGTCGACCATGGCACCGACTAGGTCATCGCTCTGTCCACGCTCCACGGCAGCCACCGCCGAACTCGCCTGGTGCTGCTGGGCGTCGATGGCCCGCAGGTTGGCGGCGAAGCTGTCGGTGAAGCCCTGGGGCTCGGCCGCCGGGCGAATGCCCGCGCCCTGGCTGAGGCCCTTCATGGCCTCCATGCGTGCCAGCATGTCCTGGCGTATCGAATCGATCGAATTCATCCACGGCTCTCCAGCGGCGATCAGAACGGAATGTGTACGCCCTGCTCGCGCATGGCGCTCAGGCGATAGCGCAGTGCCCGGGTACTCATGCCCAGGCTCTGCGCAGCTTTGGTCTTGTGGCCGTCGAAGCGGCGGATGGTATCGAGCACGTGCTGGTACTCGGCCCACTTGCCACTGGCGCGCAGCGCCGCGCGGCCATCCTCACCCGCATCCGGCTGCATCGCCGCGGCGATGTGGATGCTCGCTGCCGGCACGCTGCCCGGCACCTCCAGGCCAAGATCGGCAGGCTGGATGAACAGGCCATTGCGCAGCACCAGCGCGCGCTGCACGGTGTTCTCCAGCTCGCGCACGTTGCCGGGCCAGTCATGGCCGAGCAGCGCACGGCGCGCCGAATCGGTGAGCAGTTCTTCGCCTTCGCCCGGCGCGTGGCTGGCGATGAATCGGCTGACCAGCGGCAGGATGTCGTCACGCCGCTCACGCAGCGGTGCGATGTGCAGGGGCAACACGTCCAGACGGAACATCAGGTCGGCGCGAAAACGCCCGGCGGCCACTTCCTGCTGCAGGTCGCGGTTGGTGGCAGCGATGATGCGCACGTCCAGCGCAATTTCCCGGCGCCCGCCAAGGCGCTCCACCCGCTGCTCCTGCAGCACACGCAGCAGCTTGGCCTGCAGCGCCAGGGGCAGTTCGCCGATTTCATCGAGCAGCAGCGTGCCGCCGTTGGCCTGTTCGAACTTGCCGGCCTGCGCGCTGACGGCACCGGTGAAGGCGCCACGCTCGTGGCCGAACAGAATGGACTCGAGCATCTGCTCGGGGATCGCCGCGCAGTTGACCGCGACGAAGGGCGCCTCCGGGCGCCCGGAGCACCGATGGATATAGCGCGCCATGCGCTCCTTGCCGGTTCCGGTTTCGCCGCTGATCAGCACCGGCGCACGGGTCAGCGCCACGCGCTGGGCCATGGCCAGCAGGCGACGACCGGAAGCCGAATGGCAGACCAGTTCGTCGGCGGAACTGTCGGCGAGCGCCTGGCGCTGCAATAGCGTGGCGACCTGCTGCTCGCTGAACGGCGACAGCAGGTAATCGACGCAGCCGCCTTCTAGTAGCAGCGCCGCCTTTTCCTGGTCGGCGTAGTCGACCACCGGAATCAGGGTCAGGCGCGGATACCGCAGCAGCCAGCTGCGCACCTGTTCGCTCAACGCCTGGGCGCACCCCATGGAGGCGAACAGGAAGACCAGGCTGGCCCGCTCCAGGTGGGCGGCCTGCACGCCGTGAAGATCGGCGCAGCGCTGCACCTGACAACGTTGGGTCGCCAGGGCATCGAGCAGCGCGCCGTGAAATGCCCCCTGGCCAACGACCAGAACACGTCGACTGTCCGTGGCGGCCGCGAATACGAGAGGTTCGCAATGACTGACTGGACGATTCATTTCAATCCCTCCCTGCTGGCGGTGGTGAAAAAATTTCGTGTTGCGTGAACCAATGGCTTAATCGCCGATCAGAACAGGTCGCCATCCTACATTTGGGCGCCCTGCCGTTCGGGCGGAAGGCAAAATTAGCCAATTGCCCGCCAAGCGCTGAATCAGTTCCCATCAAAACCCGTCAAGCGGCGCCAATAACGCCTCAAGACGTCTTTTGATATCTCTTGATTTAACCTCAAAGCCCCGTCGCTCCTAGACTCGCCCCTCACTTCAGGTATGCCGCCTTGGCCACGTCAAAGGCGCCGGCAACTCCGTGCCCAGGCATGTGATTGCTGCCCTGTCTCTCCGATTTTTTGGAAAAGTGCGGTTTGGCAGATGCTCGGTAATTCGAAAATCCACCACGATGTTCAGCCTGATCAGTTGCTGCGGCTCAAGCCGCACAAACTCGGTCGGCACTATCACCGCATCCCGAATTACATCCGGGAAACGTCGGGCAAATACCCGCGTCTGGTCAGTGACTATTTCCTGCGCAACTACCGCATCAACCTCGAGTTGCAGAGCGTCGATGTGCTCGAGCACTTCAAGTGCCCGGCCGAATGCACCTATCGCAGCGCCCACGGCAAGGTCGGCTTTGCTATCGAGCGCAGCCTGCTCACCGAAGCCCTGGAGTGTTACTACGGCGGCACCTCACTGCCAGGTGGCGAGATGCCCCCGGAAAGCTCGTCCGAGCAGCGCATGCGTGATCGCCTCGGCAGCGACGTGGTGCACCTGTTGCTGCGCGCGCTGCTCGCTGGCGAAGACCCCGGCAAGCTCAGCCACCACGACAGCACCTATGACGAGGTGCAGTGGGAGTACCAGGCCGAGTTTCACTACATCAGCCATATCACCGGCACCCAGGCTTCGCTGTACCTGTATCTGGATGCCCAGCTGGTCGACGAACTGACGCGCCGCAACAGCCCGCCCCCGGCGCGGCTGAACGGCAATCCTGCGCAGCACATCCAGCAGCTGCCGGTGCAGCTCGATTGCGTGCTGGCGCGCCTGAGCATGCCGCTGTTGCAGGTGCTCAACCTGAAGCGCGGCGACATTCTGCCGATTCGCCTGGCGGAGCGCTGCGATATCGAGATCAACCAGCAGAAGCTGTTTCGCGGCACCGTTTTCGAGGAAGACGGCGCCCTTTTCCTGACATCCCTCGAGAGCGTGCAGACCCCATGAGCGGCCCGATTTCCGACAGCGAACTGGACAACCTGATCAACGACGACCTGGCCGGCGCACCGGCAGAGAGCGGCGCTCCCGCCCGCGAGCTGGGCCAGGACCTGAGCTTCTTCGGCAAGATCCCGGTGGACGTCAGCCTCGAAGTGGCTTCCACCCGGGTGTCGCTCAAGGAACTGATGGAGGTCGATACCCACAGCGTGATCGTGCTCGACAAACTGGCCGGAGAGCCACTCGACGTGAAGGTCAACGGCGCGCTGTTCGCCAAGGCCGAAGTGGTGGTGATGAACGGCAATTACGGCCTGCGCATCGTCGAGTTGTGCGGCAACGGCCTCGACGACCTGGCTCCATGACCGCATCCCGTGTCGCCCTCCTTGGCGCTCTGGCCCTGGCGCTGCTGCCCCTGAGCGTGCAGGCGGCCAACGGTGACATCACGCTCTTGAGCCTGAACGACACCGAAAACGGCCAGGACCTGAGCGTCAAGGTGCAGATTCTGGTGCTGATGACGCTGCTCGGCCTGCTGCCGGCCATGCTGCTGATGATGACCTGCTTCACCCGCTTCATCATCGTGCTGGCCATCCTGCGTCAGGCCATCGGCCTGCAGCAGAGCCCGCCGAACAACGTGCTGATCGGCATCGCCCTGTGCCTGACCCTGCTGGTGATGCGCCCGGCCTGGCAGGAGTTGTACGAGAATGCCTACCAGCCCTTCGAGACCGACCAACTGACGCTGCCCGAGGCGCTGGACAGCGCCAAGGGCGTGATGGCGCGCTTCATGCTCGCGCAGACCAATAAGAACTCGCTGGTCACCATGGTCGAGCTGGCCGGCGAGACCATGCCCGAAGATCCGACCACCCTGGATTTCTCGCTGATCCTCCCGGCGTTCGTGCTCAGCGAGCTGAAAACCGCGTTCCAGCTGGGGTTCATGATCTTCATCCCGTTTCTGGTCATCGACCTGGTGGTGGCCAGCGTGCTGATGGCCATGGGCATGATGATGCTCTCGCCGATGATGATCTCGCTGCCCTTCAAGCTCATGGTGTTCGTGCTGGTGGACGGCTGGACACTGATGATGGGCACCCTCGCCACCAGTGTTCAACCCTTCTAGGTTGCCGCCATGCTGACGCCCGACACCGCTGTTTCCATCGTCGCCAACGCCGTGCACATCACCGCCCTGGTGGTCTGCGTACTGGTCGTGCCGAGCCTGCTCGGCGGCCTGCTGGTGAGCATTTTCCAGGCGGCCACGCAGATCAACGAACAGATGCTGAGTTTTCTGCCGCGCCTGCTGATTACCCTGGGCATGCTGGTGTTCGCCGGCCACTGGATTCTGCGCACGCTGAGCGAGCTGTTCATCGAGAGCTTCCAGCAGGCCAGCCGTCTGGTCGGGTAGACGTACGTGCCCGCCGAAACCTCCGTCTACCAGTTGTCTCAACTGCTGCTGACCCTGCAGGGCTACTGGGCACCCTTCTGCCGGCTGCTGGCGTTCTTTGCCGTCGCGCCGATGTTCGGCCACCGCGCCCTGCCCGTGCGCGCCCGGGTCGTGCTGGCGTTGCTGGCCAGCATCGCCCTGGCCCACAGCCTGCCGCCGCTGGACTACTTCGAGCCGCTGTCGGTGCGCGGCTTGCGGGTGGCCTTCCAGCAACTGGCCATCGGCGCCCTGCTGGGCCTGTCGATGCAACTGGTGTTCACCGTGTTCACCCTGGTCGGTGAAATCATCTCCACCCAGATGGGCATGAGCATGGCGCGCTACAACGATCCAGTGAACGGCGTGTCGTCGTCGTCCATCGTCGCCCAGGTGTATTTCATCCTGCTGCTGTTCCTGTTCTTTTCCATCGACGGCCACCTGCTCGGCATCAGCGTGCTGTACCAGAGCTTCGTGCACTGGCCGATGGACGAACCCCTGCCCTACGCCGGCTTCATGGCCTTCGCCCAGTCGCTGAGCTGGATGATCGCCGCCGCGACCCTGTTCACCCTGCCCATGGTGTTCTGCACCATGCTCGTGCAGTTCTGCTTCGGTCTGCTCAATCGCATTTCGCCGGCGATGAACCTGTTTTCCCTGGGCTTTCCACTGTCGATCATCACCGGCCTGCTGTGCATCTACATGACGCTCGCCGACGTGCCCCAGCACTATCTGCACCTGACCCGCCGCCTGCTCGATGACCTCGGCACCCTGATGGGAGGCGGCCTGACATGAGCGACCAGAGCAGCCAGGAAAAAACCGAACAGCCCACGCACCAGAAGCTCAAGAAGACCAAGGAAGAAGGCCAGGTCGCGCGCTCCAAGGACCTGTCCACCACCATTACCCTGCTGGCCACCCTGCTGACCCTCAAGTACAGCGTCGGCTGGTTCTACACCGGCCTGCAGGACAGTTTCGCGCGTACCTTCGTCAACCTGCAGCCGGGCCAGCTCGGCCAGGACGACCTCGAGCAGTTTCTGGCCCATAACCTGATGCTGTTCGTCATGCTGCTGGTGCCCCTGGGGCTGACCAGTCTGCTGGTGATGGTGTTTTCCATGATCCCTGGCGGCTGGGTGTTCGCCAGCAAGAACTTCGCCTTCAAGGCCTCCAAGCTCAACCCGCTCAGCGGCCTGAAGCGCATGTTCTTCTCGGCGCAGAGCTGGAGCGATCTGTTCAAGTCCCTCGGCAAGATCCTCGTGCTGGGCCTGCTCGCCGCCTACCTGGCGCGCGACGTGGTGACGCAACTGACGGCCCTGCAGCGCAGCGACGTGTACACCGCCATCGCCGGCGCTTTGAACCTGGCGATGAACACCGCACTGATCCTGCTGGTGGTATTCATCCTCTTCTCGCTGATCGACATTCCCTTGCAGCGCCTGCTGTTCCATCGACGCCTGCGCATGAGCAAGCAGGAGATCAAGGAAGAGCACAAGAATCAGGAAGGCCGCCCCGAGGTCAAGGCGCGCATCCGTCAGGTGCAGAAGCAGATGCTGCATCGCCAGATCAGCAAGGTGATCCACGAGGCCAACGTGGTGATCGTCAACCCGCAGCACTATGCGGTCGCCCTGCGCTATGACAGCAGCAAGGCCGAAGCGCCCTACGTGATCGCCCGCGGCAACGACGACACCGCGCTGTACATCCGCGAACTGGCCCAGCGCCACGGCCTGGATCTGGTGGAGATTCCGCCCCTGGCCCGGGCCATCTACTTCACCACCCAGGTCAACCAGCAGATTCCCACGGCGCTGTACAAGGCCGTCGCCCAGGTTCTGACCTACGTGCTGCAACTCAAGGCCTGGCGCCAGGGGCGCCGTCGTCGCCCCGAGCTGCCGGGCAACCTCCCGATACCCGAAAGCCTTGCCAACAGAGGCCTGTCATGAAACCACTGCAACACGTCGCATCGACACTGAGCAACGGGCGCCTCGGCATTCCCGTGGTGATCCTGTCGATCCTGGCGATGATCATCCTGCCGCTGCCGCCGTTGCTGCTGGACATCCTGTTCACCTTCAACATCGGCATCGCCGTGCTGGTGCTGATGACCAGCCTGTCGTCGCGCAGCCCGCTGGACTTCTCGCTGTTGCCCACGGTGATTCTGGTCACCACCCTGATGCGCCTGTGCATGAGCGTGGCCTCCACCCGCGTGGTGCTGCTCGATGGCCACACCGGCTCGGGCGCAGCGGGCAAGGTGATCGAAGCGTTCGGCCATGTGGTGATCGGCGGCAACTTCATCGTCGGCATGATCGTTTTCGTGATCCTCACCATCGTCAACTTCATGGTCATCACCAAGGGCGGCGAGCGGATCTCCGAAGTCACCGCGCGCTTCACCCTCGACGCCCTGCCTGGCAAACAGATGGCCATCGATGCCGACCTCAATGCCGGCCTGATCGATCAGGCCGAGGCCAAGAAGCGCCGTGTCGAAGTGGGCAAGGAGGCGGACTTCTACGGCGCGATGGACGGCGCCAGCAAGTTCGTGCGCGGCGACGCCATCGCCGGCATCCTGATCCTGCTCATCAACCTGTTCGGCGGCCTGGCCATCGGCGTGTTCGTCCATGGCCTGGCCGGCGGCGAAGCCTTCCGCCTGTACGCACTGCTGACCATCGGTGACGGCCTGGTGGCACAGATTCCGGCGCTGCTGCTGTCCACGGCGGCGGCGATCATCATCACCCGGGTCAACGAGAGCGCCGAGATCACCAGCCTGGTGCGCCGGCAGATGCTCGCCTCGCCCCAGGTGCTGTACACCGTGGCGGCCATCCTGTTCATCCTGGCGCTGGTACCGGGCATGCCGTTCGTGGCCTTCGGCAGCTTCGCCGCGCTGATGGCCTTCATTGCCTGGCACGTCTCGCGCAACGCCCCGCCGATCGAGGGCGAGGTGCTGGAGCAGACCCAGGCGCTGAGCAAGGCGATGGCCACCGAGCGCGCCCAGAATCTGGCCTGGGAAGACATCCCGCTGGTCGAGCGACTGTCGGTGTCACTGGGCTACAAGCTGGTCGGCCTGGTCAACGAGGAAGGTGGCGCACCGCTGGTCCAGCGGGTGCGTGGCGTACGCCAGACGCTCTCGGAAAGCCTCGGTTTCCTGCTGCCGGAGGTGCACATCCGCGACAGCCTGCGCCTGAAGGCCAACCAGTACCAGATTCTGGTCAACGGCGAGCGGGTGGACAGCGGCGAGCTGCATGCCGACCGCCTGATGGCGATTCCGGCACCGGAACTCTACGGTGAAGTGGACGGCATTCTCGGCACCGATCCGGCCTACCGCATGCAGGTGGTGTGGATCCAGCCGGCGGACAAGTCACGCGCCCTCAACCTGGGCTATCAGGTGATCGACTGCGCCAGCGTGATCGCCACCCATCTGAACAAGGTGATCCGCGAACACCTGCCCGACCTGTTCAAGCACGACGACGTCGAGCACCTGATGCAGCGCCTGACCGTGCAGGCCCCCAAGCTGGCCGAGAACATCAAGGCGCAGCTCAGCTACAGCCTGCAGCACCGCGTGTTCCGCCAACTGCTGCAGGAGCAGGTACCGCTGCGCGATATCGTCAGCATCGCCTCGACCCTGCTCGAATCCAGCGAGACCACCAAGGATCCGTTGCTGCTGGCCGCCGATGTGCGCTTCGCCCTGCGTCGCAGCATCGTCTCGGCCATTGCCGGTGAGCGTCAGGAACTGGCCGTGTTCGTGCTCGACAACAGCCTGGAAAACACCCTGCTCAGTGCTCTGTCCATCGCCCAGCAGGCCGGCCCGGTCAGCCTGGACAACATTCCGGTGGAGCCCAACCTGCTCAACCAGTTGCAAAACACCATGCCGGTGGTAAAGGAGCGCCTGCGCAAGGAAGGTCATCCGCCGATCCTCACCGTGATGCCACAGCTGCGCCCGCTGCTGGCCCGTTATGCGCGGGTATTCAGCCCCGGTTTGCACGTGCTCTCGCAGAACGAGATTCCCGAGCGCGTCGGGGTGAACATCCTCGGCACCCTGGGGTGAGATGTCAGGGCGGTGTGGCCGGAATACCGCGGTCGACGCGCAGGCGCTCGACGAACGCCACGTAGTCATCGCCGGGCTGCAGCAATTGCAGCCCGAGCTCCTGATGACCACTCTGCGGATTTTCCCGCACCCACAGGCAGGTGGCGTTGAGCTCCACCTGGCTCATGGCACCATCACTGGCGCGCATGCGCAGACTCAGGCCGAACTGTGCACCCACCTCCACCGGCAGGTCGCAGATCAGCCGCAGACCGTCTTCGCAGACGTCACGGGCGTAACCGATGAGCTTGCCAGAGTGGCGGTCGCTGACCTTCACCCGGAACAATGAACGAAACATGATGCGGCTGTATTGACGCATGGCCCTGCCAACGTATGGGAGTCAGCCATACAGAGCGACCCGGCCGCCCCGAAACTTAAATGCCTGGGCAGAAGATGGCGGATCGTCAGGTTGGTCAGGGTGTATCGGGATACTCGAACTCGAACACCCGGGCTACTTCCGAAGCATGCCAGGAGGCGGCCGCGACGCCGTCGGGGGCGCCGTCGAAACGGCCCAGGCGGGTGACGCACTCGAAGAACCCGGTGCGTGGCAGGCGGCTGGCGCCCTGGCTGATCACCAGGGCGCTGCGCAGCGGTCGGTCACTGCGCGCATCCAGTGCGGCCAGGTGTTCGAGCGCAGCGGTAAGGGTTTGCATGGCCGGCGCCGGTAGCGCGAGGCGCTCGATCAGCGCGCGGTAGGTCAATAGATGGCGCTGCCGGCGCGCATCTTCGAGCGCTGCGAGCAGCGCCTCCCAGTGCGTGCGGCTGATGCGCACGCTCATGCCTGCCAACCGGAGATGCCGAGCACCCAGGCCAGCGCCCGCAGAATGGCGGCATCGGGCTGGCGCTCGCCGCTTTCGATCATACCCAGATAATGCGGGCTGATGCCCACCGCGCGCGCCAGCTCGTCACGACTCAGGCCCTTGCCTTCACGCAACGCGGTAAGCTCGCTCAACGGCTTGGGCGCATCGGCATCGGGCTGGCTCGGAACCACTGCAGGGCTCTTGCCGGCCGCCTGGAGCAGCGCCTGATACTCGGCCCACGGCAGCACCGCGTATTCCGGCTCGCCGTTGCGCTCGATCACTTGTACGTTCATGCTTGGTTTCTCCGCAAAGCGCAGCATCCCTCTGCGTGCACCGGCTCAAAGTCTTCAGATAGCCGGATACTACCAGCCCTGCCGCCCAGCGCGCTCGCAACACGTCAGCGCCTGTTCAGGTCGCCGCGCCCTGCATGAAGAACTGCAGCAGCGACGCGCCCATGCTGGCCCGCGCTACCCGCCCCCGTCGCTCGCCATCGACCAGGCCGAACAGCAGCGAGGCGAACAGCTCGGTCAATACCGGCGCGCCGATATCGATTCGGAAAATCCCCTCCTGCTGGCCGCGCAGGAAGAATTGGTCCAACGCATTGGTATACGGCAACCAGCGCGCTTCTTCGCCGCACTGATGCAGCGAGTCAGGGCGCCACTGAAACATCAGGAATACCAGCAGGTCACGATGCACCAGGTGCCCGTCCACCAGACGTTGCAAGGCTTCTGGCACCGGCGCATGCTGCAGGTCGGCTTCGGCGATGACCTGGTTCATCACCTCTGAGCCATAGTCGAAGAGCATCTCGATCAGGTTGTCGCGGGTTCCGCAAAATCGGTTCAGGGTAGCCTTGCTGACCCCGGCCGCCTCGGCGATTTCCTTGAAGGTTCCACGGGGCTGCTCGACCATGGCCACGGCCAAGGCCTTAAGGAGTTTTTCTTCAGCGACAGGTCGTTGTGTCAATGCATTGCTCTCAAGTTTTTCTTCACGGCGCGCCATTGTGCAGCAAAAGTCTCAATATCCGTAATAACTGCCAAATCTAGTCACAAAAAATGCAAATGAGACAATATTGACTCACCCGCATCTATAGCTGACCATTCGCGCCTTTCCAGAATAATTGCAACGGGCATTGCGCCCCAGGTGAAGCATGAGCAGGATTCGCGCAGGTCACGTCGTTTCGGCGATCACCCTCTCCATGGCCATCGCTCTGGCCGGCTGCGACAAGAGCGAACAGGGCTGGGGGGAAGCGCCACCGCGTGAGGTGGATGTGCTCACCGTCAAGACCGAACCCTTCACCGTGGTGGCCGAACTGCCGGGCCGCATCGAGCCGGTGCGTGTAGCAGAGGTGCGTGCGCGGGTTGCCGGCATCGTACTCAAGCGCACCTTCGAGGAAGGCGCCGACGTCAAGGCCGGTGACCTGCTGTTCCAGATCGACCCCGCGCCCTTCAAGGCGGCGCTGTCACGCGCCGAGGGCGAACTGGCCCGCACCGAAGCGCAGCTGTTCCAGGCCCAGGCCACCGTCGAGCGCTATCAGCCGCTGGTGAAGATCAACGCGGTCAGCCAGCAAGACTTCGACGTGGCCCGCGCCACCCTGCGTAGCGCTCAGGCCGACAAACGCTCGGCCCAGGCCAATGTGGAAACCGCCAAGCTGGATCTGGGTTACGCTCAGGTCCGCGCGCCCATCGCCGGACGCATCGGCCGTGCCCAGGTGACCGAAGGCGCGCTGGTCGGCCAGGGCGAAACCACCCTGCTCGCCCGCATTCAGCAGCTCGACCCGGTGTATGCGGACTTCAGCCAGCCGGCTGCCGATGCCCTGCGCCTGCGCGCCGCCATCGCCGATGGCAAGGTTTCCGGCGAGGGCGACAAGGCGCTGTCGCTGCGCGTCGACGGCACCGATATCGAGAGCAAGGGCACCCTGCTGTTCACCGACATTTCGGTAGACCGCAGCACCGGGCAGATCGCCCTGCGCGGGCGCTTTGACAACCCCCAGGGCGTGTTGCTGCCGGGTATGTACGTGCGGGTGCGCACACCCCAAGGGCTCGACCAGGACGCCATCCTGGTACCGCAGCGCGCCGTGCAGCGCTCCGCCGATGGCAAGGCCAGCGTGATGCTGCTCGGCGCCGACAACAGCGTGGAAGCGCGGCCGGTCACCACCGGTGCCATGCAGGGCGCCCGCTGGCAGATTACCGAAGGCCTCAAGGCCGGCGACAAGGTCATCGTCAGCTCACTGGGCGCGATCCAGCCAGGCGCCAAGGTGGTGCCCCGTGAACACGGCGCGCCAGCGCCAGACACGCCCGCCAACCCTTCACAGGCGCAGTAAGCCGGAGCCCATGACATGATGTCTCTGTTCTTTATCCGGCGCCCGAACTTCGCCTGGGTGGTCGCGCTGTTCATCACCATGGCCGGCCTTTTGGCTATCCCCTTTCTGCCGGTTGCGCAGTACCCCAACGTGGCGCCGCCACAGATAACCGTGACCGCCACCTACCCGGGTGCTTCGGCCCAGGTGCTGACCGACTCGGTCACCAGTGTGATCGAGGAAGAGCTCAACGGCGCCAAGAATCTGCTGTACTTCGAGTCCACCAGCAACGCCAACGGCATCGCCGAAATCACCGTGACCTTCCAACCGGGCACGGACCCGGAACTGGCTCAGGTCGATGTGCAGAACCGCCTGAAGAAAGCCGAAGCACGCATGCCCCAGGCTGTGCTGACCCTGGGCATTCAGACCGAACAGGCCACCGCTGGCTTTCTGCTGATCTACGCCCTGAGCTACAAGGATGGCGGCGCCAACGACGACACCACGGCGCTGGCCGACTATGCCGCGCGCAATATCAACAACGAGATCCGCCGTGTACAGGGCGTCGGCAAGCTGCAGTTCTTCGCCTCCGAAGCGGCCATGCGTGTGTGGATCGACCCGCAGAAGCTGGTCGGTTATGGCCTGTCCATCGATGACGTCAACAACGCCATCCGTGCCCAGAACGTACAGGTGCCGGCCGGCGCCTTCGGCAGCACGCCGGGCAGCGCCGAGCAGGAGTTGACCGCGACCCTGGCGGTCAAGGGCACCCTGGACAGCCCCGAGGAATTCGCCGCCATCGTGTTGCGCGCCAACCAGGATGGCTCGCGCCTGACCCTGGGCGATGTCGCGCGTATCGAGGTCGGCAGCCAGGATTACAACTTCGGCTCACGCCAGGACGGCAAGCCGGCCGTGGCCGCTGCCGTGCAACTGGCCCCTGGCGCCAACGCCATCCAGACCGCAGAGGCGGTCAAGCAGCGCCTCACCGAGCTGTCCGCTGGTTTCCCGGAAAACGTGCAGTTCTCGGTGCCCTACGACACCTCGCGCTTCGTCGATGTGGCCATCGACAAGGTCATCATGACTCTGGTCGAGGCCATGGTGCTGGTGTTCCTGGTGATGTTCCTGTTCCTGCAGAACGTGCGCTACACGTTGATTCCGTCGATCGTGGTGCCGGTGTGTCTGCTCGGCACATTGACCTTCATGTACCTCTTGGGCTTCTCGGTGAACATGATGACCATGTTCGGCATGGTGCTGGCCATCGGCATCCTGGTCGACGACGCCATCGTGGTGGTGGAGAACGTCGAGCGGATCATGGCCGAAGAAGGCCTGGAACCGGTGCCGGCGACCATCAAGGCGATGGGCCAGGTGTCCGGGGCGATCCTGGGCATTACCCTGGTGCTGTCGGCGGTGTTCCTGCCACTGGCGTTCATGGCAGGTTCGGTGGGGGTGATCTACCAGCAGTTCTCGCTGTCGCTGGCGGTGTCGATCCTGTTCTCGGGTTTCCTGGCGCTGACCTTCACGCCGGCGCTGTGCGCCACCATTCTCAAACCGATCCCCCAGGGGCATCACGAGAAAACCGGTTTCTTCGGCTGGTTCAACCGCAAGTTCACCGGCCTGACCGGGCGTTACACCAGGCTCAACAGCAAGCTGGTACCGCGGGCCGGGCGCTTCATGTTCATCTATCTGGGCATCGTGGTGCTGATGGGTTTCTTCTACCTGCGCCTACCGGAATCCTTCGTGCCGGTCGAGGATCAGGGCTACATGATCGTCGACATCCAGCTGCCGCCCGGCGCGACGCGCGAGCGCACTTCGGCGACCGGCAAGCAGCTGGAGGAGTTTCTCGCCACCCGCGAGGCCGTGGCAACCTCGTTCTTGGTGCTGGGCTTCAGCTTCTCGGGCATGGGCGAGAACGCCGCCATCGCCTTCCCGCTACTCAAGGACTGGTCCGAGCGCGATTCGCAGCAATCGGTCGAGGCTGAGACGGCCGCAGTCAACGGCCGCTTCGCCAACCTTGATGACGGCGCCATGATGGCCGTTCCACCACCGCCGATCGAAGGCCTGGGCAACTCCGGCGGCTTCGCCCTGCGTCTTCAGGACCGCGGCGGCCTCGGCCGCGAAGCGCTACTGGCAGCCCGTGACCAGGTGCTCGGCAAGGTCAACGGCAACCCGCTGTTCCTCTACGGCATGATGGAAGGCCTGGCCGAAGCGCCGCAGCTGCGCCTGGTCATCGACCGTGAGCAGGCACGCGCCCAGGGCGTCAGTTTCGAGTCGATCAGCAATGCGCTGTCCACCGCCTTCGGCTCCTCGGTGATCAACGACTTCGCCAACGCCGGTCGCCAGCAGCGCGTGGTCGTACAGGCCGAACAGGCCGCGCGAATGACCCCGGAAAGCGTGCTCAAGCTGCACGTGCCCAACGACAGCGGCAATCTGGTGCCACTTAGCGCTTTCGTGACCACCCAATGGGAACAGGGCCCGGTGCAGGTGGCGCGCTACAACGGCTACCCGTCGATCCGCATCTCCGGCGACGCCGCTCCTGGCGTCAGCACCGGCGAGGCCATGGCCGAACTGGAGCGCATCGCCGCCGACTTGCCGGACGGTATCGGCTACGAATGGACTGGCCTCTCTTACCAGGAGAGGGTCGCCAGTGGCCAGGCGGTGATGCTCTTCGCCCTGGCCATCGTGGTGGTGTTCCTGCTGCTCGTCGCCCTGTACGAGAGCTGGGCGATTCCGCTGGCGGTGATGCTCATCGTACCGGTCGGCGCCCTCGGTGCGGTGCTCGCGGTGACCGCCATCGGCCTGCCCAACGACGTTTACTTCAAGGTCGGCCTGATCACCGTGATCGGCCTGGCGGCAAAGAATGCCATCCTGATCGTCGAGTTCGCCAAGGACCTCTGGGAAGACGGTTACTCGCTGCGCGATGCCGCCATCGAAGCCGCTCGCCTGCGCTTCAGGCCGATCATCATGACCTCCATGGCCTTCATGCTCGGCGTGGTGCCGCTGGTGATCGCCACCGGCGCAGGCGCCGCCAGCCAGCGCGCCATCGGCACCGGCGTGCTGGGCGGTATGTTCAGTGCGACCTTGCTGGGGGTGATCTTCGTGCCGATCTTCTTCGCCTGGGTACTGTCGCTGCTGCGCAGCAAACCGCAGCAAACCGACAACCATCCCCTGCACAAGGCGGAGTAAGGCGGTTGCCTATGCGGCAGTCGTCGGTCAGTAAACGCGAGATAGCGCAGCCTTGGCGACCTTGATGCCTTCGCTGCGCTCCAGCTCGCCTTTCAGCGCCCCTTCGGCCCTGACGAAGCGCACGTCGGTGATGCCCAGGAACTTGAAGAAGCTCTGCAGGTACGGCTCCTGGAAATCCATCGGTGCCATGGGCCCGTGGGAATAGAAGCCGCCGCACACCGACACCACGATCACACATTTGCCGCCGGCCAGGCCTACGGTGCCATGCTCGGTGTAGCTGAAGGTGCGCCCCACCTGAGCAATACGATCCAGCCAGACCTTCAACTGACTGGCAATGGAGAAGTTGTACATCGGCGCACCGATCACCAGGATGTTGCTGGCCAAAAACTCGTCTACCAATTGCTCGGAAAGCCGATGCTCCTGTTGCAGCGCTTCGTCGGCATCAGCCAGCTCACCCCCCTGGAAACCGGCGAATATCGGACCGGTCAGGTGGTTGATGGGGTTTTCGACCAGGTCTCGGTACAGCACCTCGGCATCCGGGTAGATAGCACGCAGGTTGGCGACTGCGATGGCAGACAGCTCCTTGCTCAACGAGCGATCGCCCGAGATGCTCGAGTCCACATGCAGGATTTTCATTGTTTTCCAAGTCACTTCTGAAGCGGCGATAAAGTAAACAACGGCGCCGAACGCCAGCTATCTGTGGCGAGTCGTTCGGCACCGTTCGTGGTCAGACCCGGAAAGCGGTGACCAGACCATTGAGGCTAACCGCCAGGCTGGCAAGCTCCTGGCTCGCGGCACGGGTCTGGTTGGCACCGGCCGAGGTCTGCTGCGACAGATCGCGGATATTCATCAGGTTGCGGTCTACCTCACGCGACACCTGGGCCTGCTGCTCCGCGGCGCTGGCGATCACCAGATTACGCTCGGTGATCGAAGCGATAGCCTGCACGATGTCATCCAGCGCGTCGCCGGCGGCCTGGGCCAGGGTCAGCGTGGTATCGGCGCGGGCACTGCTGCTCTGCATGGCGGCCACCGCATGTTCGGTGCCGTGTTGAATGTTCTCGATCATCTGTTCGATTTCCCCGGTCGACTGCTGGGTACGATGCGCCAGCGCCCGTACCTCATCCGCGACCACCGCAAAGCCCCGTCCCTGCTCGCCAGCCCGAGCAGCCTCGATGGCCGCGTTCAGGGCCAGCAGATTGGTCTGCTCGGCGATGGAGCGAATAACAGTGACCACCTGGCTGATCTCGCGCACGCTGCCGGCCAGCTTGCCGACCTCTTCAGAGGTTTCGGTAACGTCCCGGGCCAGCAGATGGATGGAGTCGACGGTCTTGCGCACTTGCTCCTGCCCGCCGTGCGCAGCCTGCTCGGACTGGCGCGATGCCTCGGAGGTGCTGACCGCGTTCTGCGCCACTTCCTCCACCGTGGCAGTCATCTGGTTCACCGCAGTGGCCGCCTGCTCGATCTCATCGTTCTGCTGATACAGGCCGCGGGTCGCATCCTCGGTTACCGCCTGCAGCTCTTCGGATGATGAGGCCAACAGATTGGACGACTCGCCAATACGCTGCAAAGTAGCGCGCAAGCTGCCCTGCATGGTGGCCAAGGCTTTTAGAAGCTGCGCGGGCTCATCATGGCCTTGGTGCTCGAAATCGCGGGTCAGGTCGCCGGCGGCGATGCTCTGGGCGACCTCGACCGCCTCGCCAAGCGGTTTGACAATACTGCGAGTCAGCACAATTGCCAGGGTAATGGTCAGCAGCGTAGCCATGAGCACCACCAGCGCCACGGTACGTGTGCTGCTCTCGAATACCTCATCGCTTTCGCCGAAGTCACGCATGGCGCCCTGGCGATTGTATTCGGTGAGCGCCTTGAGCTCTTCGACCAGTTGGTCACCTTCCTGAGCCATGGAACCGGTCAGGATCCGTTCGGCACTCGCCCGCTCACCACGCATCAATTGCTCGACCACGTCGCGCTGGTGCTGCAGGTAGCGATCCTTGACGCCGAGCAATTGCTGCACAAGAACACGCTCGGAATCGGAGTCGACCAAGGGTGTGTAGTCGTTCTGCGCGCGGGCCAGATCCGCCTTGGCGCTGTCCAGCGCGGGTAACGCAGCACGGCGTGCCTCGTCGCTATCGAGGGCGTAGAAACGCAGGGTCAGCGCCCTGACGCGCATGACCGACATGCCCAGTTCATTCAGGGCCAGTGTCGACGGAAACCACTTCGCCTCGATACCATCGCTCATGCTGTCCATGCGCTTCATTTGCTCGAAGGTGATGATTCCCAGCACAACCAGCAAGGTAGCCAGGGCGGCGAAACACGCACCGGCACGCACACCAATCTTCAAATTTCTAAGCGCCATCACTTGCCTCTCGGTTATCAGGCGTCCGACCGGCCGCCAGGTATCGGATCGCACATGCCTACTCCACGCGCAACCCGGGATTCATGCACCTTTCAACACGCACGGCATGTCCAGGCCTTCGATGAGTTTTTGCGGGCGGGCGAAGAGAAATCCCTGTACCCACTGCGCTTCGCAATCACGGCTGATTGCCAGGTCATCGGTGGTTTCGATGCCCTCGACCACCACATGGGTAGCCAGGGTGTTGCACAGGCCAACCAGGTGCCGGAGGGTTCTGGCATGCAGCGCGGAGCGCCGCGCGCGCTGCACATAGCCCTGATCGATCTTGATGATGTCCGGCTGCGCATCTTGGATAAACGCCAGCGTGGCGAAGCCTGCTCCGAAGTCGTCGATGGCCACATGGCAGCCGGTGCTGCGCAACTGATGAACAAACTCGACGGCCTGATCATGGCCGCAAGGTGCCGAACTCTCGGTGATCTCGATGACCAGCCGCGCGGCCAGATCGGCGTCAACCAGTCGCTGCAGCATCAACTCCCAGTGGTAATCGATTCGCGCGCTCTGGGCCGAGACATTGCAGCCCAACGTCAACATCGGATTTGCCTGCAGCAGGCCAACAACCGCGTCGAGCACGAAATGGTCGAGACGCCGCATCGCATGGCGGCGCTCCAGCAAGGCGAACGGATTAAAGCCCAGCGGCTCGCCTTCGCTGCGCAGCAAGCCCTCGCTGTATAAGGAGCGCTGGATGTCGGTGGCAGATCTCACCGGCTGAAAGGCCAGATGAAAGCGGCCGCACTGCAGCTGCTCGTAGAAATACCGCACGCGTGCTTCGTCGGCGGCCAATTTGCTGGCAGACATGGCGTCGAGGCCCATCATCGGGCGCTCAGCGAACATCGAAGGCATGAGTCGATTTCCATAGTTGCGATGTATCGCTCATCGCGCAAACGTTTGCGCATAGCAGCGGATAGCCACTATTCGATAAGATCGCTAATCGGCTGACAGGAATTTGCGTGATCGCTCAATAGCACCACATCGGGGTATCAACGCGGTGTACAGTCGCTCGCAGCAACAGCTACCGATCACGGAGTGGGACGTGCGGCTTTACTTATGGCTTAGCCTCACTCACGGCCCAGCAGGAGCGGCACGGATAAGGAGCGCAATTCTCTCAGCGTGCACAGGCGACAGCCAGTGTTCCCGGGCGCCCCTTTGTTGTCCGCACACGCAAGGGCTGTACAACTTCATTCAGCGGGCTATCCAGGACATGCGATGTACACAGTGACGAGCAACTGCTTCCAGGTGATGGCCAAGACCTTTCTCGAACAAGGTGTGGACCCGCGCAAGCTCGACCAGCAGTTGTTACTGGCCCTGCACAACGGCACGCCGATCACCCTGGCCCAGGTATACAGCCTGTTCAGCCAGGCCAGCGAACAGACTGGCAATCCTGACATCGGCCTGGGTGCCTATGCTCACGCCCACCCCAGTGCTCTGGGTGCACAGTGCTACCCAATGATGTCCAGCCCGACCCTGGGCACAGCGCTTAAGCTGATGGTCGATTATCATCCCCTGGTCACCAATGGCTCGCACTACCTGCTCGAACAACGCCAGGACACCTTGAAGCTGATCGGCCTGGAAGTCGGTACTTCGCCCATACCCGCACCGCGCGCCTTCATCGATGCCGGCGCCGCGCTGACCCTCGGTGTCATCCACTGGCTGACCCCCCATCAGCGCCCCAAGCCGCTGGGCGCCGAATTCACCTACGCACAACCGGCAGATACCACCCGCCTTCGCCAGATGTTCGGCGACAACCTGCGCTTTTCGGCGCCCCACAACAGCATGATCTTCAGAGCACGTGATGCGGCCATCGCACTGCCGACGGCGGACGCGGCGCTGCATGTCATGCATCAGGAATACGCGCAGTCGCGCCTCGATGATCTGGTCAAGGGCTCAGTGGCCGCCCGCGTCGAGCGCCTGCTGACCAGACAGCTCACGCAGGGCATCAACCTGGACCTGAGTGAAGTCGCCAGCACCTTGCTGCTCAGCAAACGCGGCCTACAAAAGGCCCTGGAGCGTGAAGCGGTGAGCTTCGTCCAACTGCAGGAAGAGACACGCCTGAAGCTGGCGCACAACCTGTTGCGCAACTCCACACGCAGCCTCAAATACATTTCCGCCACTCTGGGTTTTCGCGACCAGAGCAGCTTTCACAAAGCGAGCATGCGCTGGTTTGGCATGCCGCCAAGCCAGTACCGCAATCACGAAGACGTGCTGACCAACTGAGCAACCGGTACTCGGCCAGTTATTGCAGCACGCAGGAATTGATAGGAATGCAGCCAGAGCCGGGCATTGCGCCCTGGCGTTCGGCAGGCTGCAAGAAAGCTAGTGCCCACCACAACGTGCCGAACACGTGGCAGGCGCCACGCGTTCGGCAGTCGGTTAGCCGGCGCGCTCTTCGCTAGGCGCCTGCTTGTGCCACAAGGTCGGGATCAGGAACACGATGGCCAGCAGACACGCGCCGATCAGCAGCACGAAGCCACCATCCCAGCCGAAGTGGTCGACCGTATAGCCCATCGCAGCACTCGCGGCGACCGAGCCACCCAGGTAGCCGAACAGACCGGTAAAGCCCGCAGCCGTACCAGCGGCTTTCTTCGGCGCCAATTCGAGCGCATGTAGACCAATCAGCATCACCGGCCCGTAGATCAGGAAGCCGATGGCGACCAGTGCAGCCATGTCCACCAGCGGGTTGCCCGGCGGGTTGAGCCAGTAGACCACGGTCGCCACAGTCACCAATGCCATAAACACGACGCCGGTCAGGCCGCGATTGCCACGGAACACCTTGTCCGACATCCAGCCGCACAGCAGCGTGCCGGGGATGCCTGCCCATTCGTAGAAGAAGTAGGCCCAGGAGCTCTTGTCGACAGTGAAGTGCTTGACCTCTTTCAGGTAGGTCGGCGCCCAGTCCAGTACGCCATAGCGCAGCAGGTAAACGAAGACGTTGGCCAACGCGATGAACCACAGCATCTTGTTGCGCAGCACGTACTTGACGAAGATTTCCTTGGTGCTGAATTCCTTCTCGTGGCTTTCGTCGTAGCCCTCGGGGTAGTCGTTCTTGTATTTCTCGATCGGCGGCAGGCCGACCGACTGCGGCGTGTCACGCATGGTCGCGAAGGCGAACACTGCGACCAGCATGGCGACCGCAGCGGGTACATAGAAGGCAGCATGCCATTCATTGAACAGGCCCATGCCAAGCAGGAACAGCGGGCCGATCAGGCCACCCCCCACGTTGTGGGCAACGTTCCACACCGACACTACGCCACCACGCTCCTTCTGCGACCACCAGTGCACCATGGTTCGGCCACTGGGCGGCCAGCCCATGCCCTGAGCCCAGCCGTTGATGAACAGGAGGATGAACATGATGGTCACACTGGAGGTTGCCCACGGTGCGAAACCGAAAACGAACATCACCCCGGCCGATACCATCAGGCCGAAGGGCAGGAAGTAACGGGGGTTGGAGCGATCGGAAATCAGCCCCATGAGAAATTTCGACAAACCATAGGAGATGGCGATGGCCGACATCGCCAGGCCCAGTTGCCCACGGGTGTAACCCTCCTCTTCGATGAGGTAGGGCATGGCCAGCGAGAAGTTCTTGCGCAGCAGGTAATAGCCTGCGTAGCCGATGAAGATACCGGCGAAAATCTGCCAGCGAAGGCGGCGGTAGGTACTGTCTATCTGATCATCAGGCAATGGTTCCCGATGAGGGGCGGGACGAAAGAAGGCGAACATCTAAAGGCTCCAGTTCTTGTTTTAGCTGCACGTGCAAATGTGACAGTTGTGTGACATTTTCATTTGCGAAAATATCACTCACTAGTGAAACGGTAAAGATAACAATCTGTTGGAATCCGAAAGTAATGTAAGCATTCGGACCAGAGGCAGCAGTCGCTGACCCGGTTCTGACTATCCAGGCCGCCAGCAAGCGCCAACGTCATGCTGAGCCGCACACCTTTGCCGGCCAGATAAACGCTGAGGATGGATGCTCAATTACGGGAGGCAGAAACAAGAAAAGCGGCCCTAGGGCCGCTTTTCAGGAAACCTGCTCGAGGCAGGTGGATATGGCGCAGCGGACGGGACTCGAACCCGCGACCCCCGGCGTGACAGGCCGGTATTCTAACCGACTGAACTACCGCTGCGTGTCGGTGGACTTGCGTCCGTAGAACTCGTGCTTCGTCAGATGCGTAGGCTTGGCCTTCGCATCACATCTCAGATCAGGATCTCAGATGGAAAATATGGCGCAGCGGACGGGACTCGAACCCGCGACCCCCGGCGTGACAGGCCGGTATTCTAACCGACTGAACTACCGCTGCGCGTCGGTGGACTTTCGTCCGTTTCTCTCAAGGCAAGTGGTGGGTGATGACGGGATCGAACCGCCGACCCTCTGCTTGTAAGGCAGATGCTCTCCCGGCTGAGCTAATCACCCTTGGCCTTGCGAGGACGCGAAATTTACGCGGGCACCCAACCTAAGTCAAGGCCGGCGTTGAATTTTTTTCAAAAAAGACGCGATGCACCCGATCACGCCTCAGCGGTAGATCATCTTGCGTGTCATGCCGCCGTCGGTGACGAACTCCTGACCCGTCACGAAGCCCGCTTCGGGCGACAACAACCAGGCCACCAGCGCTGCCACGTCCTCGACCTGCCCTACCCGCCCGACAGGATGCTGCGCGTGATCCTCAACGCTCAGCGGCTCACTGGCACGCTGCGCCGCATCGCGGGAATCGATCCAGCCCGGGCTCACCGCATTCACTCGAATGCTCGGGCCGAGGCTGATCGCCAAGGCGTGCGTGAGGGCTATCAGCCCACCCTTGCTCGCCGCATAGGCTTCGCTCTCGGGCTCGGACTGGCTGGCGCGGGTCGACGCCATGTTGACGATGGTACCGCCCGTTGCACGCAGGTGCGCCGCACAGTGTTTGGCCAACAGCATCGGCCCGCTGAGGTTGATCGCCAGCACCTGATTCCACTGCTCCAGCGACAGCTCTTGCAACGGTCCGCTATGGGGGCTGGCGACCCCGGCATTGCACACCAGGGCATCCAGCCTGCCAAAGCGTTCGATGACCGCTGCTACGCCTTGGGCGACCTGGGTTTCATCCGACACGTCCATGGCCACGAATGCGGCATGCTCGCCCAGGGCGGCAGCGACCTCGGCGCCCTGGCTGCCTGCCAAATCGCAGAGCGCTACCCGCCAGCCATGCTCCAGCAACCAGTGTGCGACACCTTCACCGATGCCGCGCGCAGCACCGGTGACCAGCGCAACGCGGCCATGGGCGACCTCGCCGGCAGCATTCACAGGGCCTGCAAGCCTCGGCTCAGATCGGCCTTGAGATCGGCGATGTCTTCCAGGCCGACGGCTACCCGAATCAGGCTGTCACGAATCCCGGCATTCTCGCGCTCCTGGGGCGAAAGGCGCCCGTGGGAGGTGGTCGCCGGATGAGCGATGGTGGTCTTGGTATCGCCCAGGTTGGTGGTGATGGAAATCACCCGCGTAGCATCGATGAAGCGCCAGGCGCCCTCCTTGCCACCCTTGACCTCGAAGCTGACCACCGCACCGAAAGCGCTTTGCTGGCGCGCAGCCAGCTCGTGTTGCGGATGACTGGTGAGCCCGGCGTAGTGAACCTTCTCGATGCTTTCCTGCTGCTCCAACCAGCGCGCCAGCTCCAGCGCCGTGCTGCAGTGCGCCTGCATGCGAATGCGCAGGGTCTCCAGGCCTTTGAGGAAAATCCAGGCATTGAAGGGGCTGAGGGTCGGCCCAGCGGTACGCAGGAAGCCCACCACCTCGGCCATCAGTTTGGCGCTGCCGGCTACCACGCCGCCCATCGCCCGGCCCTGGCCATCGATGTATTTGGTGGCCGAGTGCATGACGATGTCCGCGCCAAGCTTCAGCGGCTGCTGCAGCGCTGGCGTGCAGAAGCAGTTGTCCACCGCCAGCAGTGCGCCCTTCTCGTGGGCGATGGCCGCCAGGGCCGCGATGTCGACCAGCTCGGCCAGGGGGTTGGAGGGCGACTCGACGAACAGCAGCTTGGTGTTCGGCTTGAAGGCGGCGGCCCAGCCCTCGAGGTCGGCCAGCGGCACATAGTCCACCTGCACGCCGAAGCGCTTGAGGTACTTCTCGAACAGGCTGATGGTCGAGCCGAACACGCTGCGCGAGACCAGCACGTGATCGCCTGCGCTGCACAGGCTCATGACGATGGACAGGATCGCCGACATGCCCGATGCCGTGGCGACCGCCTGCTCGGCGCCCTCCATGGCTGCGATGCGCTCTTCGAAGGCACGCACCGTCGGGTTGGTGTAACGCGAATAGACGTTGCCCGGCACCTCACCGGCGAAACGTGCCGCGGCATCGCCAGCGGTACGAAACACGTAGCTGGAAGTCGGAAACAGCGCTTCGCTGTGCTCGCCTTCCGGCGTGCGGTGTTGGCCGGCACGGACCGCCAGCGTGTCGAAGCCTACGCCGTCGAGATCGCTGTCGAGCCGACCGGCTTCCCAATCCTGTGTCATATCCTTTTCCTCATCCAGAAAACAGGCCGGGCCCAAAGGGCCCGGTTGTTGAATCATTTAACATCGATCAGTTGTTGTACAGATCGATGATCTCGCTGACCGCTTGCGACTTGGCCTTGTTGCCATCGTTGCGCGCCAGGTCGATGCGATTCAGGTAAGCCTCGTCGACATCGCCGGTGACGTACTCACCGTCGAATACCGCGCTGTCGAACTGCTCGATCTTGATTTTGCCGCCACCGACCGCTTCCTTCAGGTCGTCGAGATCCTGGTAGACCAGCCAGTCGGCGCCGATCAGCTCGGCCACCTGCTCGGTGGTGCGGCCATGGGCGATCAGTTCATGGGGGCTCGGCATGTCGATACCGTAGACGTTCGGGTAGCGAACGGCCGGTGCCGCGGAGCAGAAATACACGTTCTTGGCGCCGGCTTCGCGGGCCATCTGGATGATCTGCTTGCAGGTGGTGCCGCGCACGATGGAGTCATCGACCAGCATCACGTTCTTGCCGCGGAATTCCAGCTCGATGGCGTTGAGCTTCTGGCGCACCGACTTCTTGCGCGCCGCCTGGCCCGGCATGATGAAGGTCCGGCCGATGTAGCGGTTCTTCACGAAACCTTCGCGGAACTTGACGCCCAGATGGTTGGCCAGCTCCAGCGCCGAGGTGCGGCTGGTATCGGGAATCGGGATGACCACGTCGATATCGTGCTCCGGGCGCTCGCGACGGATCTTGTCGGCGAGCTTCTCGCCCATGCGCAGGCGCGCCTTGTAGACCGATACGCCATCCATGATGGAGTCGGGGCGTGCCAGGTACACGTGCTCGAAGATGCACGGCTTGAGCTGCGGGTTCGGCGCGCACTGGCGGGTGAACATCTGGCCTTCTTCGGTGATGTATACCGCTTCGCCCGGCGCCAGGTCGCGGATCAGGGTGAAGCCGAGCACGTCCAGAGCGACGCTTTCGGAGGCGATCATGTACTCGACGCCTTCGTCGGTGTGGCGCTGGCCGAACACGATCGGACGGATGCCGTTCGGGTCGCGGAAACCAACGATGCCGTAACCGGTGATCATCGCCACCACGGCGTAGCCGCCGCGGCAACGCTTGTGCACGTCCTTCACCGCCGCGAACACGTCTTCTTCGCTGGGGTTGAGCTTGCCGCGCACGGCCAGCTCATGGGCGAACACGTTGAGCAGCACTTCGGAGTCGGAGTTGGTGTTGACGTGACGCAGATCCGATTCGTAGATCTCCTTGGCCAGCTGCTCGACGTTGGTCAAGTTGCCGTTGTGCGCCAGGGTGATGCCGTACGGCGAGTTGACGTAGAACGGCTGGGCTTCGGCCGAGCTGGAGCTGCCTGCGGTCGGGTAGCGCACGTGGCCGATGCCCATGTGGCCGACCAGGCGCTGCATGTGGCGCTGCTGGAACACGTCACGCACCAGGCCGTTGTCCTTGCGCAGGAACAGGCGGCCTTCATGGCTGGTGACGATACCGGCAGCATCCTGGCCGCGGTGCTGGAGGACGGTGAGGCCGTCATACAGCGCCTGATTGACGTTCGATTTACCGACGATACCGACAATGCCACACATGTGACGCAACCCCTACTCAGTGAAACGACTATTTACCGGTGCCGACAGGAGAAGCCCCCTGCAGCACCTCTTTGAACGGCAGCTCGACTGGCTCGCGTATACCGCTGGCCAGCCACTCGCTGGACACACCCAATATGAGGTTCTTCGACCAGTCTGCAACCAGCAGAAAATGCGGCAGCAAGGCCGACTGCTGCCACCAGGCATCCTGTTGCACTGGCCCCAGGCTGAGCAGCCCGACCGCCACCACGACCAGCAAGGCGCCGCGGGCGGCACCGAACACCATGCCCAGGAAACGATCCGTACCCGACAGACCGGTCACGCGGATCAACTCGCCAATCAGGTAGTTGATCAGCGCGCCGACCAGCAGCGTCAATACGAACAAGATCACGCAGGCAGCGATGACACGGGCGGACGGGGTTTCGATATAGGCGTCGAGATGCTGTGCCAGCGCGCCGCCGAACATCCAGGCGACCACGCCAGCGATGATCCAGGTGACGAGCGACAGGGCTTCCTTGACGAAGCCTCTGCTCAGACTGATCAGACTCGAAACGGCGATGATGGCGATGATCGCCCAATCGACCCAGGTAAATGCCACGATGCAGGCTACCGATGGAAGAGGCGCTGCATTTTAGCAGAGCCCTGCCCATCGGTTAAGCGCGGATAACATGCTAAGCGTCAGTTGCTTTCCGGCTGGAAGCGCACCACGAAGCCATTGAGCTTGTGCTGGCGGTTGAGTTGGTCACGCAGGCGGTCGGCCTCGACTCGCTCGACCAGCGGCCCGACGAATACCCGGTTCATGCCATCGGCAGTGCGGATATAGGCATTGTAGCCTTGGGCACGCAGGGTCTTCTGCAGATTTTCCGCGCCCGGGCGACTCGACAGACTGGCCAGCTGCACCGACCAGCTGACCGGCAGACTGTTGACGTCCAGACGCTCGGCCGGAGCTTTCTGCGGTGGCGGCGCCACTTCGGCCGGCTTGCTTGGCGCAGGCTGCGCGACCGGAGGCGGCGTTGGCACTGCAGGCTCGCTGGCCGGCAGTTCGCTGATGGGCTGCTCGACCGGCGGCTGCGCCTGATCGGTGGGCGAGCTGTCGACCGGTACCGGTTCCTGCGGTAGTTCCTGCGGGTCGGGCACGATCACCGGCTGCATCTCGATTTCAGGGGTGACCGGCTTGGCGGGAATGCTCGGCGCATCGACCACCACGTGCCGCAGCTCGTCGGGACGGGAAAGCAGCATCGGCAGGAAGATCACGGCCAGGGCCACGAGCACCAGCGCGCCGACGATACGTTGCTTGGTTCCACTATCGAGCATTGCCATCCTGCACAACCTCCTGGGCGTAGCGCTCCAGCCACATCAGGGCTTCGGCCACGCAGAAAAAAGACCCAAAGAGCAGAATTTCATCACCGTCTGCAGCCCGCGCGCACTGCGCCTCCAAGGCACTGGCGACATCACCGTACGCCTCGACCTGAGCACCACAAGCAGCCAGGTGCGCGTGCAGCTCGGCAGCGGGACGCGAGCGTTCGCTGGGCAGCGTCGCCACCGCCCAATGGGCGATGTCCGCCAGCAGCGGTGCCACCACACCGGGCAGCTCCTTGTCGGCCAACAGACCGAACACCGCCAGGCGCTGCCCCGCTATACCGCGCGCCTGCAAACGACCGGCAAGAAACTGCGCGGCATGGGGATTGTGTCCCACGTCGAGCAACAGAGTGAGGGACTTGCCGCGCCAGTTCAAGTGACGACGATCCAGGCGACCGGTCACCCGCGTGGCCTGCAGGGCACCGGCGATGCGCTGGGCATCCCATGGCAGGTCCAGCAAGGCGTAGGCCTGCAACGCCAGTGCGGCATTTTCCATGGGCAGATCGAGCAGCGGCAGGCCCTCGAGACGCAGCACCTCGCCGGTGGCGGTCAGCCCATACCAATTCCAGCCTGACTCACTGACGCTCAGGTCGAAATCCCGGCAACGCAGGAAGAACGGGCAATCCAGTTCGGCGACCCGTTCGAGCAGCGGCAGCGGCGGGTCGAAATCACCACACAGCGCCGGCTTGCCCGCGCGCATGATGCCAGCCTTCTCGAAGGCCACTGATTCACGGGTATCGCCCAGCCAGTCGGCATGATCGACACCAATGCTGGTGATCAGTGGGAGGTCGGCATCGACCAGATTCACCGCATCCAGGCGCCCGCCCAGGCCGACTTCGAGCACCGCGACATCCAGGCCGGCGCGCTCGAACAGCCAGAACGCCGCCAGGGTGCCCATCTCGAAATAGGTCAGTGAGGTTTCGCCGCGGGCCGCCTCGACGGCGGTGAAGGCTTCGCAGAGGCCGGCATCGCTGGCCTGCTCGCCATCGATCTGCACCCGCTCGTTGTAACGCAGCAGGTGCGGCGAACTGTACACCCCGACCTTCAGGCCCTGGGCACGCAGCAAAGAGGCGATGAAGGCGCAGGTCGAGCCCTTGCCATTGGTGCCGGTAACGGTGATGACACGCGGCGCCGGCCGAGACAGGCCAAGACGCGCCGCCACTTCACGGGAGCGCTCCAGGCCCATGTCGATGGCGCTCGGATGCAGACGCTCCAGGTACGCCAGCCACTCGGCCAGGGAGCGCTGGGTCATGCGCTGACCGGCAGTGCAGCAGGTGTTGGCTGGTGAGTGAACTGCGCCAGCAGACGGGCCAGGCGCGGACGCAGCTCGGCACGGTGAATGATCATGTCGATGGCACCGTGGTCGAGAAGGAACTCGCTGCGCTGGAAGCCTTCGGGCAGTTTCTCGCGAACGGTCTGCTCGATCACGCGCGGGCCGGCGAAGCCGATCAGCGCCTTGGGCTCGGCGACAATCACGTCACCCAGCATCGCCAAGCTGGCGGATACACCGCCGTAGACCGGATCGGTCAGCACGGAGATGAACGGAACCCCCTCTTCACGCAGGCGCGCCAGCACGGCGGAAGTCTTGGCCATCTGCATCAGCGAGATCAGCGCTTCCTGCATGCGCGCACCACCGGAGGCGGCGAAGCAGATCAGCGGGCAGCGGTTCTCCAGGGCCACGTTGGCAGCCTGCACGAAACGCTCACCGACGATGGCGCCCATCGAGCCGCCCATGAACGAGAACTCGAAAGCACAGGCCACGACCGGCATCCCTTCCAGGCTGCCGCTCATGGAAATCAGGGCATCCTTCTCACCGGTCTGCTTCTGGGCAGCGACCAGGCGATCCTTGTACTTCTTGCTGTCGCGGAATTTCAGGCGGTCAGAAGGCTCAAGATCGGCACCGATCTCCTCACGGCCATCGGCATCCAGGAAGATGTTCAGGCGGGCGCGGGCATCGATGCGCATGTGGTGGTTGCATTTGGGGCAGACGTCCAGGGTCTTTTCCAGCTCCGGCTTGTACAGCACCGCTTCGCAGGATGGGCACTTGTGCCACAGGCCTTCAGGTACCGAACTCTTCTTGACCTCGGAACGCATGATCGAGGGGATCAGTTTGTCTACCAGCCAGTTGCTCATGCTCTCAATTCTCCAACGCTGTAGGCTTCAACATGCTTGCTGCACATGACAAGCGAATTCACAAAGCGGTCGCTGCTGGGGCCGGCTGATGCCCGCCACCTGCTTCGACCACGAAAAAAGTACGCGCTGTTCGCGGCGATAGAAGTATGGACGGCTCACCCTGCGGCGCCGTCACATCGACTCTCCAACGCCGCGCACCGCGCGCACGAAGTCTTTGACCTTGTGGGCATCCTTGATGCCCTTGCTGACCTCCACGCCGCCGCTGACATCCACCGCGTAAGGACGCACCTGAGCGATGGCTGCCGCGACGTTGCCGGGCGTAAGACCGCCAGCCAGTATCACCGGTTTGCTCAGTTGCGCCGGCACCAGCGACCAGTCGAACGCCTGCCCCGTGCCGCCAGGCACACCATCGACGAAGGTATCGAGCAATACGGCGCGTGCGCCCGGGTAGGCGTCAACCTGCGCGGCGACATCATCCCCCGCGCGTACACGCAACGCCTTGATATACGGCCGACGCAGCGCTTCGCAGTCGGCTGGACTTTCGTCGCCGTGAAATTGCAGAAGATCCAGGGGGACGGCAGCTAGCACCCCTTCGATTTCGCGCGGCGGCATGTCGACGAACAGGCCGACAGTGGTCACGAACGGCGGCAGCCCGGCGACGATGGCCTGGGCCTGGGCAATCGTCACCGCGCGCGGGCTGGGCGCATAAAACACAAGCCCGATGGCATCGGCGCCGGCCGCTACGGCAGCCAGCGCATCCTCGAGGCGAGTAATCCCACAGATCTTGCTGCGAACCACTGACAAAAGACGAATACCTCCGCGAAAGGCCGGATGGTAACAAATGACCGGCCAGGGCGCGCCATTAATTGCTGCTCCCTGCCCCGCTCAGCGCGCCGCCACGTCCTCGAGCCCGGAGAGAAAGTGCGGGCCCAGGTAGCGGGCCGGCAAGTCGAATTCTTCCGGATAGTCCACCTGCACCAGATACAGCCCATACGGGTGAGCAGTCACCCCCCCAGTGCGCCGCACACCAGCCTCCAGCACCTGACCGGCCCACTCCACCGGCCGCTCACCGGCGCCGATGGTCATCAGCACGCCGGCGATATTACGCACCATGTGGTGCAGAAAGGCATTGGCGCGGATATCGAGGATGATGAAACGACCATGCTGCAGCAACTCGAGATGATGGACCGTCTTGATCGGCGACTTGGCCTGGCACTGGCGGGCGCGGAAGGCGCTGAAATCGTGGGTACCCAGGAATACCTGGGCCGCCTCGCGCATGCGCTCAACATCCAACGGCCGATGATTCCAAGTCACCTCCTCGGCCATATGCGCCGGGCGGATCTGGTCGTTGTAGATCACGTAGCGGTAACGCCGCGCCATGGCGCAAAAGCGCGCATCGAAATGACTCGGCATGGCTTTGGCCCAGGTGACGCTGATGTCACCCGGCAGATTCATGTTGGCGCCCATCACCCAAGCATGCATGGAGCGCTCGACGCGGGTGTCGAAATGCACCACTTGGCCACTGGCATGCACCAGCGCATCGGTACGCCCGGCACAGCTGAGCGTGACCGGAGCGCCACCAGCAACCTTGGACAGGGCTTGTTCGAGCGAGGCCTGGATCGACGGAACCCCGTCGCGCTGCCGCTGAAAACCGCGATAGCGGGTACCGCGGTATTCGACACCCAGGGCGATCTTGTAAATGCCGACGGCAGCCATTTCGGCTGCCGTCTTTTGTTCGTTAATCAATTGATAGACCAAATCAGAGCTGCAATGCCGGCAATTATACCGCCACGCCAAGAGGCTGCCATGCCGGCAGCCCATTTAGTTGTGAGCCGCAGATGTAAAAACGGCAGCCCAAGGACTGCCGTTTTCTCCACTCAACTGCTCGTCAAACCAGTTTGCCGATCAGCTCGCGCGCTTCCTGCTGCTGAGTTTCGTTACCTTCGGCGATCACTTCATCGAGGATGTCACGGGCACCCTCGCTATCGCCCATATCGATGTAGGCCCGCGCCAGATCCAGCTTGGTGGCGGTCTCGTCGGTGCCGGCGAGGAAGTCGAAGTCCTCATCGTCATCGAGCGGCACATGATCGGCCTGCATGTCCTGCGGCGCCTGCTGACCTTGCTGCTCGAGGCTTTCGGCCAGCTGGTCCAGTTCGGCGGTCACGTCGTCGAGTTGAGCGGCGAAGCTGGCGCCAGTGCTCGGCTCGGCCGGCTCGTCATTGAGCGACAGATCGAAGTCGGCAGGCAGGCCAAAGTCATCCCCCTTATCGCTGTCCAGGGCAGCGGACAGATCCGAGAAATCATTTGCCGGCTTGTCGGCGTCGTCATCCAGGCTCAGCAGGAAGTCATCTTCCTTCGTGGCAGCCGGGGTAGCGGGCGTGTCGAGATCGAGACTGAAGTCGGCCAGCTCGCCACCAGGCTCCTGACGATTGACCGGCTCATTGCCCAGATCCAGGTCGAAGTCCAGCGGCTCGTCCTTGCTTGCGACCGGCGCTGCGGGCGGCAGATCGAGATCGGAATCCAGGCTCATGGTGTCGATTTCGTCGAAACGCGGCGCGTCATTTTGAGTTTTTGCCGGAGGCTCGGCAGAGAACTCGGCTTCCAGGGCATCCAGGTCGAGATCGAAGGCGTCGTCTGCCGCAGGCGGCAGCGGCGCGACCGGCTGCTCCGGCTCGTCCAGCGCCAGGTCGTCCAGGCTGAAGGAATCCAGATCGTCTGCCGCAGCGGCGCTGGCCAGGGCAGCGCTGCCACCAAGCACGACCATGGTCGGATAGCGGCTCTTCAACTGCTCGACCTGGGCGTTGGCGCCGCCGATTTCGCGCAGCTCGTTCTCCTGGCGGGCGAAGCCTTCACGGTCGCCCAGCTCGGCGTAGACCTCCATCAGCTTCAGGCGCAGGTCGGTGCGATGCGGCTCGTCGTTGATGGCGTTGTGCAGCAGCTCGGCAGCCTGATTGAAACGACCGTAGGCGATGTAGATGTCCGCTTCACCCAGGGCGTCGCCAGTCTGGGCGGTGACGCGCTCTTCGCTCGCTGGCTGGCTCAGGGCAATCTGGTCGTCCGGCAAGTCGTTCAGGCTGTCGGCGGGCAGTTCCAGGTCGCTGTCGAAGGCGTGGGTGTCTTCTTCATAAGTCGACAGGCTGGACTCTTCCTCTTCGGCCTTGCGGGCATTGCGACGCGAAATGATCAGCAGCACCAGCAGCAGGGCCAGTAGCAGGCTGCCGCCGATCAGGCCGAGCATCATCGGGTTGGCCAGCAGGTTGTCGAGGGCGCTGTCCTCCTCGACCGGCTCGGGCGTGGCGGCAACCGGTGCCTGGGCAGGCACTTCGGCGGCCGGCGCAGCCGGCTCGGCGGGCGCGGCTTCTGGAGCCGGCACAGCCGCAGTCTCGGTTGCCGGCGCATCAGCTGTTGGTTCGCTAATCGGCTGAGCGGCTGCCGGATCCACCGGCGCGGATTCGGGCACGGTTTCATTACCAGCAGGCGCCTGAGCTGCTGGAGCAGCAGCCGATGGCGTCTCAGCAGGTGCAGTGGCTGGAGTTGCCGGAGCGCCAGCGGCGGCATTGCCAGGAGCCTGGCCAGCCGGTGCCGACACATCGGCCTGCAGCTTGGCGAGCTGGTTGTCCTTGAGCTGAATCAGGCGTTGCAGCTTGTCGAGCTGGCTTTGCAGATCGCTCATGCGATCTTTCAGCTCGTCGTTCTCGCGACGCGTCGAATCCAGGCTTTCCTGAGTCACGGCCAGCTGATTGGCCAGCGCGGCATTGTTGGCCTTGCCGCTCTCACTGCCTGCGGTGGCCTTGCCGGCTTCGGCGGCGACCAGCTTGAGCTTGTCTTCGTTGGAAACTTCCGACGGCGCAGCACCAGCGGTGCTGCGGCGGGTAGCATCGATCTGCCGGGCACCGGCGGCAGCCGGCGCACTGCGGCCCTGACGCCAGGAACTGTTCTGCTCGGCTACCTGGGCCAGCGCTTCGGATTGGCTGCGACGAGCGATCTGCTGGTCATCGGGCAGACGCAGAACCTGACCGCTCTTCATGCGGTTGATGTTGCCGCCGATGAAGGCATCCGGGTTGAGGTCCTGAATGGCCAGCATCTTCTGATGGACGCTGCCACTGCCGCCGGTACGCTGGGCCACTTCCCACAGTGTGTCGTTGGCATTGGTACGGTAATCACCACCAGCGGCGGCACGCGGCGTAGGCGCAGCGGCAGAAGGTGCGGAGGCACGCGGTGCGGCGCTCGGCACCGGACGTGGTGCAGGAGCAGGCGCAGCTACTGGCAGTTGCGGGGCAGCAGCGGCTTGCGGGGAATACAGGGGCGGATCGAGCAGCAGGGTGTACTCGCGCAGCAGACGGCCATTGGGCCACAGTACTTCGACGAGGAAGTTCAGGTAGGGCTCGCGCACCGGCTTGGTCGAGGTGACGCGAATCACGCTCTTGCCGTTGGGTTTGACGATGGGCGTGAACTTGAGGTCGGTGAGGAAATACTGGCGATCGACGCCAGCCTTGTTGAACTCCTCGGGCGAAGCCAGCGACGGACGCATTTCCGCGGCGGACAGATCGCGCACATCGAGCAGTTCGATTTCCGCCACCAGAGGCTGGTTCAGAGACGACTGGAGTGTCAGCTCGCCGACCCCCAGCGCATGCGCCATACCGGAAGACAGCGCCGTCGCCGCAGCGATAGCCAGTACCAGTTTACGAACCCGAACCATAGCCTTTTCCTTTGTGTTGACGGCTCTCGCACAACGAGAGGATAGATGATCGGTGGCTGCCCCCTTTCAGGCCCCCCAGCCAACGATCAGCGCGCTCAGTGATTGCCAAGCTCGAATAAATATGCAGATTTCCGGATAAGTATCTTTTACAGATAGTGTTTTATCAATAACTCGCCCAGCTGCACGGCGTTCAAAGCCGCACCTTTTCGCACATTATCAGACGCAATCCACAAAGTGAGCTGACAGGGATCGTCAATCCCGCGGCGCACGCGGCCCACGTACACCTCGTCCTGGCCGACAGCGTCGCCGATCACCGTCGGGTAGTCACCCGCCTCAACCAGCTCGATGCCGACCGCCGCTTCCAGAGCCGCCAATACCTTGTCGAGTTCTACAGGTGTAGACGCCTGCACGGTGACACTCAAACTATCGCCGAAAAATACCGGCACCTGATGGCAGTTGACGGCCACGCTTTGCAGGCCTTCGCCGAGCAGCGCCCTGACGTCTTCGTGGATGCGTCGCTCCAGCGAGCCGTGCCCGTCGGCATCGGCCTCATCGACCTGGGCGAGCACGTTGAAAGCCATTTGCCGGTCGAACAACCGCGGCTCGAGCGCCCGGCCATTGAGCAGTTCGGCGGTTTGCCGCGCCAGCTCGGCAACCCCTTCGCGACCGCGACTGGACACCGCCAGCCCGGCATTGATCACCACCTTCTGCACCTGCAGCACATCACGCAGCGCGCCAAGCACCAGGCCGACGGCCACGGCTACCGAGGCCGGGCTGGTAAGTGCGAACGGCGCCTGGCCACTGATCGCCTCGCCGTTCACTTCCGGCACCACCCGTGGCGCCATATCGGCGGGCAGCGCGCCGGAGACGTCGATCAGCGAGCAGCCGGCCTTACGCACCGCCTCGGCATGGACGCGAGTCACTGCTGGGTCGGCGGCGAAGAACACCAGCTGAACGGTACGGAAATCGAACCCTTCCACAGCGCGCACGCGCAGGTTGCGGCCCTTGAAGGCCAGGCTGCGCCCGGCCGACTCGTTGCTGGCCAGCAGGTGCAGGTCGGTAACGGGAAAGTCGCGTTCTTCGAGAAGTTGCAGCAGGGATTCGCCGACGCTGCCGGTGGCACCGACGATGGCGATAGCAAAGGTAGAAGACATAAAGGAAGCCTGACGCTGGGTAGCTGAAACAGACCCGGCACTCTACCGAAAAGCAGAGGGGCGGGCGACGGCAATCGCAAGCGATCACCCTCTACCCGCCCCTCTTGGCGCGCCTGGCAGCGCGCCGGTTGTCGATCAGCGTTCCAGCAGAATGCGCAGCATACGGCGCAGCGGCTCGGCAGCGCCCCACAGCAGCTGGTCGCCCACGGTGAAGGCACCCAGGTACTGCGAACCCATGTTGAGCTTACGCAGACGACCGACCGGTACGCTCAGGGTGCCGGTGACGGCCGTCGGGCCGAGCTCGCGGATGCTGGCTTCGCGGTGGTTCGGCACCAACTTGACCCAGGGGTTGTGCTGGCTGATCAGGCCTTCGATGTCCGACAGCGGCACGTCCTTGTTGAGCTTGATGGTCAGTGCCTGGCTGTGGCAACGCATGGCGCCGATGCGCACGCAGATGCCGTCGACCGGAATCGGATTCTTGAAGCGACCGAGAATCTTGTTGGTCTCCGCCTGGGCCTTCCACTCTTCACGACTCTGGCCGTTCGGCAGTTCCTTGTCGATGTAGGGGATCAGGCTGCCGGCCAGCGGCACGCCGAAGTTGTCGACCGGGAAGGCATCACCGCGCATGGCCTCGGCGACCTTGCGGTCGATGTCGAGGATGGCGCTGGCCGGGTCGGCCAGTTCATCGGCCACGGTGGCATTGATGGTGCCCATCTGCTTGATCAGCTCGCGCATGTTCTGCGCACCAGCACCGGAGGCCGCCTGGTAGGTCATGGCGCTCATCCAGTCGACCAAGCCGGCTTCGTACAGACCGCCAAGGGCCATCAGCATCAGGCTGACCGTGCAGTTACCGCCGATGTAATTCTTGGTGCCAGCGTCCAGCGCGTGGTCGATAACGCGGCGGTTGACCGGATCAAGCACGATCACCGCATCGTCGGCCATGCGCAGCGAGGACGCCGCATCGATCCAGTAGCCCTTCCAGCCGGCTTCGCGCAGCTTGGGGAACACTTCATTGGTGTAGTCGCCGCCCTGGCAGGTCAGGATCACGTCCAGGCCCTTGAGCTCGTCGATGCTGTAGGCATCCTTGAGCGCCTCGGTTTCCTTGCCAATGGCCGGCCCCTGGCCGCCGACGTTGGAAGTGGTAAAGAACACCGGCTCGATCAGTTCGAAATCCTGTTCTTCCAGCATGCGCTGCATGAGCACGGAACCAACCATGCCCCGCCAACCGATAAGACCTACACGTTTCATAACCACTACACCTATGTGAACAAGCCGCCGGACTGCTTCCGGGGGCCTGGAAGATTACAGACTACGCAGCGCTTCGACTACCGCATCACCCATTGCCGCCGTGCCGACCTTGGTCGTACCCGCCGAGTGGATGTCGCCGGTGCGCAAGCCCTGGTCGAGCACATGACTGACCGCCAACTCGATGGCGTCGGCGGCCTGGGTCTGGTTGAAGCTGTAACGCAGCATCATCGACACCGACAGGATGGTCGCCAGCGGGTTGGCGATGCCCTGCCCGGCGATATCCGGCGCCGAGCCATGGCACGGCTCGTACATGCCCTTGTTGTTGGCATCCAGCGACGCCGACGGCAGCATGCCGATGGAGCCGGTAAGCATCGAGGCTTCGTCGGAGAGGATGTCGCCGAACATGTTGTCGGTGACCATCACGTCGAACTGCTTAGGCGCACGCACCAGTTGCATGGCGGCGTTATCGACGTACATGTGGCTCAGCTCGACGTCCGGGTAGTCCTTGGCGACCTCCTCGACCACCACTCGCCACAGCTGGCTGGAAGCCAGCACGTTGGCCTTGTCCACCGAGCACAGTTTGCTGCCACGTACGCGGGCCATGTCGAAGCCGACCTTGGCGATGCGACGGATCTCGCTCTCGCTGTAGGGCAGCGTGTCATAAGCCATGCGCTCGCCATTATCGAGCACCTTGCTCTCGCGCGGCTGGCCGAAATAGATGCCGCCGGTCAGCTCACGAACAATAAGGATATCTAGGCCCGCTACCACTTCCGGCTTGAGCGACGAGGCGTCGGCCAGTTGTGGGTAAAGGATGGCCGGGCGCAGATTGGCGAACAGGCCCAGTTGCGAGCGGATCTTCAGCAGGCCACGCTCGGGGCGGATGGCCGGGTCGATCTTGTCCCATTTCGGGCCGCCAACGGCGCCAAGCAGCACGGCATCAGCGGCGCGGGCGCGCTCCAGGGTCTCGTCGGCCAGCGGCACGCCGTACTTGTCGACGGCAGCGCCGCCCAGCTCATCGAACGACAGCTCGACGTCGAGGGCGAACTTGTCGTTGGCCAGGCGCAGCACCTTGACCGCTTCGGCCATGATTTCAGGGCCGATGCCGTCACCGGGGAGAACCAGAATCTGCTTGCTCATACCTTTTCCTTCATGTCGTTCGGATCGCCGGCCTTGCCGTGTGCGACCTGTGGAAACCCGAACAGGCCCGCGGCCATCACCCTGCCGAGAGGGGCGCCATATTCGGCGCCTGCTTCGGCGGGGTCAAGGCACGACGGGCCCATCCGCTGATAACACGTAACCTGTTTTTTCCGCGCCACCATTAGGGCACCTCTAAAAACTACCTGCGTTGTCATCGCTGCGTTAAAAACAGGCTCAAAATGCTCATTTACAACTCGTAAACTGCGCTTTTTCGCCTGTTTTTGCCTTGCGCTGACGGCCTCGCCTACGTTTTTGGAGATGCCCTGTTGGCTTGGGTCGGCTTACTTGACGGCGCCGAACAACCAGGGCTGACGCTGCTGATAACCGACTTCGAAGGCGCGGATCGCTTCGGCGTCCTGCAGGGTCAGGCCGATGTCATCCAGGCCATTGAGCAGGCAGTGCTTGCGGAAGGCATCGACTTCGAAGCTGTACTGCACGCCATCGGGACGGGTCACGGTCTGCGCTTCGAGGTCGACGGTCAGCTGATAGCCCTCGGTGGCCTCGGCCTGTTCGAACAGCGCATCGACTTCTTCAACCTTGAGAATGATCGGCAGCAGGCCGTTCTTGAAGCTGTTGTTGAAGAAGATGTCGGCGAAGCTCGGCGCGATCACCGTACGGAAACCGTACTCGTCCAGTGCCCAGGGCGCGTGCTCACGGCTCGAACCGCAGCCGAAGTTCTCGCGGGCCAGCAGCACGCTGGCGCCCTGATAGCGCGGGAAGTTGAGGACGAAATCCTTGTTGATCGGGCGGTTGGAGTTGTCCTGATTCGGCTGACCGACATCCAGATAGCGCCACTCGTCGAACAGGTTGGGACCGAAGCCGGTGCGTTTGATCGACTTCAAGAACTGCTTGGGAATGATCTGGTCGGTGTCGACGTTGGCGCGGTCGAGCGGGCAAACCAAGCCGGTGTGTTGGGTAAAGGCTTTCATCATCTTTCTCCTCAGGCCTGGATCAATTCGCGCACATCGATGAAGCGGCCGGTCACCGCGGCAGCGGCGGCCATGGCCGGGCTGACCAGGTGGGTACGACCACCGGCGCCCTGACGGCCTTCGAAGTTACGGTTGGAGGTCGAGGCGCAATGCTCGCCACTGCCGAGTTTGTCCGGGTTCATCGCCAGGCACATGGAGCAGCCCGGCTCACGCCATTCGAAACCGGCTTCGATGAAGATCTTGTCCAGCCCTTCGCTCTCCGCCTGGGCCTTGACCAGGCCGGAGCCCGGCACCACCAGCGCCTGCTTGACGGTGGCGGCGACCTTGCGGCCCTTGGCCACCTCGGCGGCCGCACGCAGGTCTTCGATACGCGAGTTGGTGCACGAGCCGATGAACACGCGATCGAGCTGAATGTCGGTGATCGGCTGGTTGGCAGCCAGGCCCATGTACTTCAGGGCGCGGGTGATCGAATCCTTCTTCACCGGGTCGCTTTCACAGGCAGGGTCCGGCACGTTCTGGTCGACGGCCAAGACCATCTCGGGCGAGGTACCCCAGCTGACCTGTGGCTTGATGTCTTCGGCACGCAGCTCGACCACGGTGTCAAATTGCGCATCGGCATCGGACACCAGATCACGCCACACCGCCACGGCCTGCTCCCAGTGCTCGCCCTTGGGCGCGAACGGGCGATCCTTGACGTAGGCGATGGTCTTCTCGTCCACCGCCACCAGACCAACGCGGGCACCAGCCTCGATGGACATGTTGCAGATGGTCATGCGCCCTTCCAGCGACAGGTCGCGGATCGCGCTGCCGGCAAACTCCAGGGCGTGGCCGTTGCCACCGGCAGTACCGATCTTGCCGATCACGGCCAGAACGATGTCCTTCGCGGTCACGCCGAACGGCAATTTGCCTTCGACGCGCACCTGCATGTTCTTCATCTTCTTGGCGACCAAGCACTGGGTGGCGAGCACGTGCTCGACTTCCGAGGTGCCGATGCCGTGGGCCAGCGCGCCGAAAGCGCCATGGGTGGACGTGTGCGAATCGCCGCAGACCACGGTCATGCCCGGTAAGGTGGCGCCCTGCTCCGGACCGACCACGTGGACGATGCCCTGGCGCACGTCGTTCATCTTGAATTCGAGGATGCCGAAGTCGTCGCAGTTCTCGTCCAGGGTCTTGACCTGAATACGCGAGACTTCATCGGCGATGGCGTCGAGGCCACCGAGGCGCTCGGCGCGGGTGGTCGGCACGTTGTGGTCGGGCGTTGCGATGTTGGCATCGATGCGCCACGGCTTGCGGCTCGCCAGGCGCAGGCCTTCGAAGGCCTGGGGCGACGTCACTTCGTGAAGAATGTGGCGGTCGATGTAGATCAGCGACGAACCGTCGTCGCGTCGCTTCACTTCGTGCATTTCCCACAACTTGTCGTAGAGCGTCTTGCCTGCCATCAGCCTGGTCCTCATCGGTCTTTCGGGCACGTCTAAAAACTGCAGCGCCTTCATCGCTTGCCTTTAGTAGAGGTGTCCTTTCTATGCCTGGGCAATAGCCCTTTGGCTTATGGGGAGAATGCTATGCGTGGCTGGAGAATAACTCAAATTCATATTTTTCATCCAGATGATTCCTGAGTGGAATTACTATAGGATCGCCTTCTACCGTCCCGATCGCAGCCGGAAACGCCCATGGATCTCGCCACGCTCAATGCCTTTATTGCCATCGCCGAACTCGGCAGCTTCTCCGAGGCCGCCATACGCCTGCACCTGACCCAGCCGGCGGTGAGCAAACGCATCGCCAGCCTCGAGCAGCAACTGCGTGTGCGCCTGTTCGACCGCCTGGGCCGCGAGGTGAGCTTGACCGAAGCGGGCCGTGCCCTGCTGCCGCGCGCCTACCAGATTCTCAACGTGCTGGAGGACACGCGCCGGGCGTTGACCAACCTCAACGGCGAGATCACCGGGCGACTGACGCTGGCCACCAGTCACCATATAGGCCTGCACCGCCTGCCGCCGCTGTTGCGCGCCTTTACCCGCGCACATCCGCAGGTCGCACTGGACATCCAGTTTCTCGATTCGGAAGTGGCCTATGACGAGGTGTTCCATGGCCGCGCCGAACTGGCGGTGATCACCCTGGCTCCGGACACCCGCGACCCGGTGCGTGCGGTGCCGGTGTGGGACGACCCGCTTGATTTCGTCACCGCCCCCGAACACCCGCTGGCCCAGGGCACGGGCGTGACGCTAGCCGATGTGGCCCTACACCCGGCGGTATTTCCCGGCGGTAACACCTTTACCCACCATATCGTGCAGCGCTTGTTTGAAGCCGAGGACCTGATACCAAACATCGCCATGAGCACCAACTACCTGGAAACCATCAAGATGATGGTGTCCATTGGTCTGGCCTGGAGCGTGCTGCCACGCACCATGCTTGATGATCAGGTTTTCCGTCTGCCTTTGCCGGACATCCAGCTGTCGCGCCAGCTTGGCTATATCGTGCACACCGAACGCACCCTGTCGAATGCCGCCCGGGCCTTCATGCAACTGCTCGACAGCCATCGCGACAGTCTTGCCTTAGCGCCTGGGCAGCAGCTAACGTGACACCCATACCGGCCATCTGCCGGTATGCCTGCGGCGAACTTGCCGATAGCCCGGCCGCCACCATTGCCAGGCTCCGTAGAGGAAAGGGTCATGGGCAACTCAAACGACAAACGCCCACCACTGCCCCACGTACCGGTGCTCGATCCAGCCGAGTTCGAAAAAACCTGGCGTGACAGCCAACATTTGCTGGCCGCTCTCAATGGTGCTGGCCTCGGCGCCTGGTTCTGGAACCTCGATACCGGCGAGGTTAGCTGGTCACGTGGCGCCCAGAAGGTCTTCGGCCTGGATCCGACCCGCCCCCTCAGTGATCCGGTCAACTACATCGAACTGATTCCCGAAGAAGAGCGCGACGAGGTGCTGCGTCTGTTTCAGGCAGTGATCGACGGCTCACCTACCGCCGCACCCATCCGCCACCGTATCCGCTGGCCGGATGGCAGCCTGCACTGGATCGAGATCACCGGCAGCCTGCAGGTCGGCGAGGGCCGGCAGAACCGAATGTTCGGCGTGGTGCGCGATATCACCCGCCAACGGGCACAGGAGCAGGCACTAGCCGATAGCCAGGAACGTCTGCGCCTGGCGCTCGAGTCGGCCGAACTGGGCACCTGGGACTGGCACATCCCCAGCAATACCATGTTCGCCTCGCCCCGCGCAGCCATGCTGCACGGCCTGCCGGATGCAACCTTCCAAGGTCCCTTTCCGGATTTCTTCGCCCATGTTCCAGAGCAGGATCTTGACGGCCTGCGCCAAGCCTATCGCGACCTGCTGCCCGATAACGGCCAGGACTCCCAGGTCACCTACCGTACGGTACACGGCAACGGCCAGACCCATTATCTGGAAAGCAAGGCAAGGCTGTACCGCGACGCACATGGCCAGCCGCTGCGCATGACCGGCGTGATGATCGACACCAGCGAACGCACCCTGCGAGAACAACGCCTGCAAGCCTCTGAGCGCAAATTCGCCACGGTCTTCCAGGCCAGCCCCGACCCGATCTGCGTTACCACACTGCCGGAGGGTAGGATTCTGGAGGTCAACCCGGCGTTCACCCAGGCATTCGGCTGGCGGCCGGCAGAAGCCGCCGGGCGCAATATTTTCAAGATCGCCCCCTGGCAGGGGCTGCCGGCGGACTCGCCGCTGCGCGGCAAAATCCTCACCGGCACCGATCTTGAGGACGAACGCATCGACCTGCTCGACCCAAATGGCAGGCTGATGAACTGCATCGTCTCGTGCCGACGCCTCGAACTGGCCGGCCAACCTTGCGTACTCAGCAAGTTTCGCGACATCACCGAGCAGCAGCGCGCCGAATCGGCGCTCAAGGCCAGCCAGGAGAAGTTCTACAAGGCCTTTCACTCAAGTCCCGATGCCATCACCATCACCACCCGCGAAACCGGCCGCTACATCGAGATCAACGACGGCTTCACCCGCCTGACCGGCTACAGCGCCGAGGAAGTGATTGGACATACCACGACCGAGATCGGCATCTGGTCGAATCCGGCGGAGCGCCAGCGCCTGCTCGATGCCCTGAACGACGAAGGCCATATCCGACGCATGGAAATGAATGCCCGTGATCGCCACGGCAACCCGTTGGAAGTGGAAGTGTCCTTCGAGCCCATCGAGCTGGATGGCACCGAATGCCTGCTGGTCACCGCCCGTGACATCAGCGAGCTAAAGGCCGCCCAGGAACAGATCCAGCATCTGGCTTACCACGACCCGCTGACCAGCCTGCCCAACCGCGCCCTGCTAATGGACCGCCTGACCCAGCAGATTGCCCTGTTGCAGCGCCACAATCTGCGCGGCGCCCTGCTGTTTCTCGACCTCGACCATTTCAAGCACATCAATGATTCACTCGGCCATCCGTTCGGCGATGCCGTACTCAAGCTGATCACCGCCCGCCTGGAAGTCAGCGTGCGCGAAGAAGACACCGTGGCGCGCCTGGGTGGCGATGAATTCGTGGTACTGCTGACCGGCCTGGAGGGCACCCGCGAACAGGTCATCGCCCACGCCGGGCAGGCGGCGGAAAAGCTGCGCATCCTGCTCAGCGAGCCCATGCTGCTCGAGGGCCATCGCCTGCAGGTCACGCCAAGCATCGGCATCGCCCTGATTCCCGATCACGGCCAGACCCCGGCCGATCTGCTCAAGCGCGCCGACATCGCCCTGTACCGCGCCAAGGACTCGGGGCGCAACGTCATCCAGCTGTTCCACAGCTCCATGCAGCACGCTGCCAGCGAGCGCCTGCGCCTGGAAAACGAACTGCGCACGGCCCTGAGCCGCGGTGAATTCGAGCTGTATTTTCAGGCCCAGGTGGATGCCCGTACCGACCAGATCATCGGCGCCGAAGCGCTGCTGCGCTGGGCCCACCCAACACTCGGCCAACAGTCGCCGGCGTTGTTCATCCATGTACTGGAGGAAAGTGGGCTGATTCTGGAAGTCGGCGCCTGGGTGATGGTCGAAGCGTGCCATGCCTGTGCTCGACTGCTGCAGGATGGCCTTATCGACGAGCGTTTCAGCCTGTGCGTGAACATCAGCACCCGGCAGTTCCGCCAGAGCGACTTCGTCGAGCGCGTCGAGCATTGCCTGCGCCAGAACAAACTGCCCCAGGGCATGCTCAAGCTGGAAATCACCGAAGGCATCGTCATCGAGGACATCGACGACACCATCGCCAAGATGAATCGTCTGCGCAAACTGGGCGTCAGTTTCGCCATGGACGATTTCGGCACCGGCTACTCGTCGCTCACCTACCTCAAGCGCTTGCCGGTGAACGTGCTGAAGATCGACCAGTCGTTCGTACGCGACGCCACCAGCAACCCCAGCGACGCGGAAATCATCCGCGCTGTGGTGGCGTTGGGCCTCAGCCTGGGCCTGGAGGTCATCGCCGAAGGCGTGGAACAGCAGAGCCAGCTGGACTTTCTGCAAAGCCAGGGCTGCAACTGCTACCAGGGCTACCTGTTCAGCCGTCCGCAGCCGCTGACGGCCTTCCGCGCCCTGCTCAGCCACGGCGCCCAACACCTGCCGCACTGAAACGGAAAAGGCGCCACGAGGGCGCCTTTTCCGGTGTGCCGGCAACGGCGATCAGTTCTCCAGCGCCGGACGTGCGGCCCCGATCGGGATGCGCTTGGCCTTGGCCTCTTCCGGCACATGGCGCTCCAACTCGATATTGAGCAGGCCGTTCACCAGATTGGCGCTCTTGACCTCGATGTGATCGGCCAGGCGGAACGACAGCTTGAACGAACGCTGAGCGATGCCCTGATACAGGTAGGTGACATTTTCACCACTGCCATTGCCTGCGCGCTTGCCGCCGGTCACGGTCAACACGCCACGCTCGACCTGTAGATCCAGATCTTCATCCTGGAACCCGGCGGCAGCGATGACGATCCGGTACTGGTCGTCGGCATGCTTCTCGACGTTGTAGGGCGGGTAGCTGCTGCTGGTCTCGTTGCGCATCGCCGATTCGAACAGGTCGTTGAAACGGTCGAAGCCAATGGACTGACGGAACAGCGGGGTCATGGAAAATGCAGTGCTCATGGTTGATCTCCTGAATTGGTCAGCGAGTGATAAGGTGCGGGACCCGACTTCGGCATCCCACGGTGATAAAAATGTGGATGGCCGAAAAAATTTCAAGGGACCGAAAAAGGAGATTTTTCGATGAGCAAGGTGATGCTGATCACCGGTGCCAGCCGCGGCATCGGTGCGGCCACCGCAAGGCTGGCGGCTGGCCAGGGTTACCGCGTGGTCATCAACTACCAGCGCAACCGCGAGGCCGCCGACGCGCTCGTCGAAGCGATCACGACCACGGGCGGCGAGGCGCTGGCGGTACAGGCCGATGTGGCGGACGAAGCCCAGGTTCGCCGGCTGTTCACCGAGGTCGACGCCCGCCTGGGGCGCCTGGACGTGCTGGTCAACAACGCCGGGATGCTCGAGCAGCAGACGCGCCTGGAGCGCATGAGCCTTGAGCGCTGGCAACGGGTGTTCGCCACCAACGTGTACGGCAGCTTCCTGTGCAGCCGTGAGGCGATTGCGCGGATGTCCACCCGCCAGGGCGGGCGTGGCGGCGTGATCGTCAACGTGTCATCGATTGCCGCCCGCCTCGGCGCGCCCGAAGAGTACATCGACTATGCCGCAGCCAAGGGCGCGGTCGACAGCATGACGGTAGGGCTGGCCAGGGAACTCGCCGCCGATGGCATTCGCGTGAATGCCGTGCGACCCGGCGTGATCGACACCGAGATCCACGCCAGTGGCGGCGAGCCGCAGCGGGTGGCGCGCGTCGCCGCCAGCATTCCGCTGGGCCGCGGCGGGCAGGCTGAGGAAGTGGCAGAAGCGATTCTGTGGTTGGCCAGCGAACAGGCCAGCTATATCACCGGCTCGCTGCTCGACGTCAGCGGAGGGCGCTGAGCGCCTCCTCGTCAGCCTCGAGCGTTTGCAGGGTGCTCACCTCTGCCGGCGCGATGCTCACGCCCAGCAGTGCGTCGATGACCTCGCAATTGGTTTCCCGCCGCACCAGGGCGAACAGCTCGACCGCCTCGGGGTAGCTGCGCGTGAGCATCGCCAGCCACTGTTTGAGCCGCCCGGGGGCGTAGCGCGGCGAGATCTTGCGGCGGGCCTGCAGCCAGAACTCGGCCAACAGCGGCTGTAACTCAGCCCAGCTCATCACGCCGGCATCCTGGCCGGCCTTCGCCGCGGCGATCTGCCGGGCCAGATCGGGCCGCGCCACCACGCCACGGCCCAGCATGAAGTGCTCGGCGCCGCTCACCTCGCGGCAGCGCTGCCAGTCCTCGACGGACCAGATATCACCGTTGGCATACACCGGTACGCTGACCACCTCCTGCACCCGCGCCACCCATTCCCAGTGGGCTGGGGGCTTGTAGCCCTCGACCTTGGTGCGCGCGTGCACGACGATCTGCGAGGCGCCCCCTTCGACCAGCGCCCGGGCGCAATCGAGAGCCGAATCCTTGTGATCGAAGCCCAGGCGCATCTTGGCGGTGACGGGAATGGCCGCCGGCACGCTGCGGCGCACCTCGCGCACGATGGCGTGCAGCAGCTCCGGCTCCTTGAGCAGCACCGCCCCACCACGGGACTTGTTCACCGTCTTGGCCGGGCAGCCGAAATTGAGGTCGATCACCGGCGCGCCGAGCACACAGGCGTAGGCGGCGTTGTCACCCAGGCACTTGGGATCGGAGCCAAGCAATTGCACGCGCAGCGGCGTACCGGCAGCCGTGCGGGCGCCATTGAACAGCTCCGGCGCCAGTTTGCGGTAGGTCGACCTAGGCAGCACGCGATCAGTGACGCGGATGAACTCGGTCACGCACCAGTCGATGCCGCCAACCTGGGTCAGCACGTCGCGGAGGATTTCATCGACCAGCCCCTCCATGGGCGCCAGGGCGATCTGCATGGCGATACTCTCGAATAACGGGTAAACCCGGCGTCGGCCGGAAAACGGCGCGTAGTGTAGCCGCGAGGCGCGCATCAGCCCAGCGGCGCGGCAGCTGAACACCCGCCACCAGCGGCAGTCCATTGCAGTACCGACTTCCGAACTGGAATCACCATGAGCACACTCTTGTTGCGCGGCGCCCCGCTCGCCCTGCTGCTGGCTACCACCAGCGCCCTGGCCGTTACGCCGATTTCCGAAGGCGTGCCCGTCGACCCTGCTGCTGGGGCCAAGCTGATCATCAGTCGCGACCGTAGCGCCCCCAATGCCTGCGACTTGCAGCTGCGCGTCGACGGGCAGGTGGTCGTCACGTTACCGGCGGGCGAAAGCGTCACGCTGGATGTGCCCAGCGGCGAACGAACCCTGGTGGTGACGCCTTCGCGCGAAGGCTTCTGCGCCCAGATCGACCTGGCCAGCAGCCAGTCGACCCTCCTGCAGCCCGGCGAGGTCAGGCGTTACCAGGCGGTCTATGAGGAGCAGAAGCTGTTTCTGGCACCACAGCCCTGAGGATCAGGACGGCAGCAGCGCCCTGCCGTAGCCCTCGACGAACTCGACCGGCATGCGCTTGGGCCGGCCGCTGGAGAGTTCGATGCACACGAAGGTGGTGCGCGCACGTAGCAAGGTGGCGCCATCCTGCGGGCGCACCAGCTGGAAGCAGCGATCCATCTTCAGGCGCTGGTCGGATTCAACGATCCAGGTGCCCATGACCAGCTCCTGACCTTCGTAGGCGCTGCTCAGGTAATCGATCTCGTGGCGCACCACCGCCATGGCACGATCCAGGCGCCGATACTCGACCAGATCCAGCCCCAGCGACTGCGAATGACGCCAGGCGCAGCGCTCCAGCCAGGTCACGTAGACCGCGTTGTTGGCGTGGCCGAGGCCGTCGATGTCTTCACTGCCGACCACCAGTTCGATGGTGAACGGATCGGGGCGGTCCCAGGTCACGACAGACGCTCCGGCATAAGCGCTTCAAGCGGCGAAGAGGTGTGAGTCAGTTTCATGCGGCAGCCTCCCTTGGCAACGGAACGAGCCTGACCTTAGGGGCTAAGCCTTGCGCAACGCAAGGACTGCATCGGCAAACTTTCCGAGCGGCCGGCGCTTTTCGAACGTGCAAAAACAAAAGGGCCACTTCGTAAGAAGTGACCCTTAAAAATCCCGCAGAGCGGGCAAAAATGGCGTCCCCTAGGGGACTCGAACCCCTGTTACCGCCGTGAAAGGGCGGTGTCCTAGGCCACTAGACGAAGGGGACGAAACCTTCGAAGAACAAGGCCAGCACTCGGCTGGCCTTGTCGTGGATTGGTGGAGCTAGACGGGATCGAACCGTCGACCTCTTGCATGCCATGCAAGCGCTCTCCCAGCTGAGCTATAGCCCCAGAACCTTGCGGTCTGGCTGCAATGCCTGAGCACTGCAGCTGGAAATAGTGGCGTCCCCTAGGGGACTCGAACCCCTGTTACCGCCGTGAAAGGGCGGTGTCCTAGGCCACTAGACGAAGGGGACGCAAATGCCCTTCTTTACAACTCAACCCGCTCCTTAGAACCGGTTGTGGCATCCGAGATTGGTGGAGCTAGACGGGATCGAACCGTCGACCTCTTGCATGCCATGCAAGCGCTCTCCCAGCTGAGCTATAGCCCCATCTCGAGGACGGGGCGCATGTTAAGTGCGCCCCTGCACCCTGTCAACAAAATTTTAGCCACTGGTGCATTTTTTTTCGCTGACATAACAAACACTTACCGCAAACCGCGGACTGCCGGCCGCCCACGGCGACCAGCGGCCGACAAACCACTGGTGATCAGCCGATGCTGGCCAGCAGTTTTTCCCACTCCTTGTTCTCCTTCTTCGACACACCACCGAGCAGCTCGATGGCCTGGCGCAGGCGGAAACGGGTGAGGTCCGGGCCGAGAATTTCCATGGCATCGAGCACCGATACCGAACTGGCCTGACCGGTGACGGCAGCGAACATCAGCGGCATGGCGTCACGCAGTTTCAGCTCTAGGTGTTCGACTACCGCCTGGATGCAGCCTGTGATGCGTTCCTTCTCCCACTGGCGCAGCGCTTCGAGCTTCCAGAGGATCAGCTGCATGAGCTGGCGCACCTGATCGTCCGACAGCTTCTTGTGGGCGAACAGCGCCTTGTCCGGCTGCACGCCGCCTGCGAAGAAAAAGCTGGCCAGTGGCGCGATCTGGCTGAAGGTTTCCACCCTGCCCTGCACGTGGGGGGCGATCTTCATCAGGTAGTCGCTGTTGAAGGCCCACTTCTGCACGCCAGCGGCGAACTCCTCGACGCTCAGGTCACGCATCCACTGGCCGTTGAGCCAGGACAACTTCTCCAGATCGAAGATCGGCCCGCCGAGGGAAACGCGCTGTACGTCGAAATTGGCGATCATCTCCTCGAGGGTGAATTTCTCGCGCTCGTCCGGCATCGACCAGCCCATGCGGCCTAGGTAGTTGAGCATCGCCTGGGGCAGGAAGCCCATGCGCTCGTAGAAGGTGATCGAGGTCGGGTTCTTGCGCTTGGACAGCTTGCTCTTGTCCGGGTTACGCAGCAGCGGCATGTAGCACAGCTGCGGCTTTTCCCAACCGAAGTACTCGTACAGCAGGATCAGCTTGGGCGCCGAGGGCAGCCATTCTTCACCACGCAGCACGTGGGTGATCTTCATCAGGTGGTCGTCGACCACGTTGGCCAGGAAGTAGGTCGGCAGGCCATCGGTCTTCATCAGCACCTGCATGTCCATGCGATCCCATGGAATCTCCACATCACCGCGCAGCATGTCCGGCACCACGCAGACGCCCTCGCTCGGCACCTTCATGCGGATCACGTGGGGCTCGCCCGCTGCCAGGCGGCGCTGCACGTCCTCGTCGGAGAGCAGCAGGCCGCGGCCGTCGTAGCGCGGCGTCTCGCCACGAGCCATCTGCTCGGCACGCATCTGGTCGAGTTCTTCCGGGGTGCAGAAGCAGTAGAAGGCGTGGCCCTTCTCGACCAGCTCCAGCGCGTACTTGCGGTAGATCTCGCCACGTTCGCTCTGCCGGTACGGGCCATAAGGGCCGCCGACGTCCGGGCCTTCGTTCCACTCGATGCCCAGCCAGCGCAGGGCATCGTAGATCTGCTGCTCGGACTCGCGAGTCGAACGGACCTGGTCGGTATCCTCGATGCGCAGGATGAACTCACCGCCGTGTTGCCTGGCGAAGCACAGGTTGAACAGGGCGATGTAGGCGGTGCCGACGTGAGGATCGCCAGTGGGCGACGGAGCGATACGAGTGCGAACGGTGGTCATGGAAAGTCCCGAGCAAGTAAGACTGAAAATGGCATGGGCTAGCCCCGCACCCAGACCGCATGAGCGACAGGCGCAGGCGCCATGGATGACGCGAGAAAGCGAAGGGAACGAATATTAACAGGCCAGCCCCGGCTGGCTCCAGCGGACCGCGGTGCAGGGCTGCGAAGAACGCGTCAGGCGCGCGAAGCGCCACTGAGGTAGTGAGATAGCGCCGTAACGCCCTCCTCCACACTGGCGCTGCAGCCAGCCCAGGAGCAAGCCAGCATCAGGTTGCGCGGCAGGCCGAAATCCTCGATGAAGTAGCCGTCGGCGTCACGACCGTTTTCGTCACCGGGCAGCCACTGGCGCATGCTGCCCTGGGGCTCGAAGTAGGCCCACACCGGCTTGCCCAGCGCCACCGCCGCACCGACCTCGAAGGCCGTGCCGGAATCCGGCTCGAACCCGCGAAACGGGTTGAGGTTGGCCAGCACGGCATCGGCATCACGGATCATCGCCAGGTTGAGCCGGCAGATCTGAGCCGCCAAATCGGCCGGTGCCAGGCCCTCGGCCACCTCGTTATCGAACGGATAAAGCCCTTCGAGCCCGTGCTCGAGGCACAGGCGCTTGAGGTACTCACCGCGCTCGATGGCATCGGCCCTGAACACGTCGAAACCGGCCAGGTAGACCTTGGGCTGAGCCGCCGTACTCATACCGCGAGCAGCCGGTCACGCAACTTCTGGATTTCGTCGCGGGTCTGCGCCGCCGCCTCGAATTCCAGATCGCGGGCCAGCTCGAACATCTTGTCCTCAAGCTGACGAATGCGCTTGGTGATCTCCGCCGGCGAGCGCAGCTCCGCTTCGTAACGGGCGTTCTCTTCGGCTGCCTTGGCCATGCCCTTGCGCTTCTTGCTACGTGCACCCGGTACCACGGCGCCTTCGAGAATGTCCTTGATGTCCTTGACCACGCCCTTGGGCACGATGCCGTGAGCCTCGTTGAAGGCCAGCTGCTTCTGCCGGCGCCGCTCGGTCTCGCCGATGGCGCGCTCCATGGAGCCGGTCATGTTGTCGGCGTAGAGAATCGCCCGACCATTGAGGTTACGGGCTGCGCGCCCGATGGTCTGGATCAAAGAGCGCTCGCTACGCAGGAAGCCTTCCTTGTCGGCGTCGAGAATCGCCACCAGGGCGACTTCGGGCATATCCAGGCCCTCGCGCAGCAGGTTGATGCCGATCAGCACGTCGAAGGTGCCGATGCGCAGGTCACGGATGATTTCCACCCGTTCAACAGTGTCGATATCCGAGTGCAGGTAACGCACCTTGACGCCGTGGTCGGCCAGGTAGTCGGTAAGGTCCTCGGCCATGCGCTTGGTCAGCGTGGTGACCAGCACCCGCTGCTCCAGGGCGACGCGCTTGTTGATCTCCGAGAGCAGATCATCGACCTGGGTACGCGCCGGGCGCACTTCCACTTCCGGGTCGACCAGGCCGGTGGGTCGCACCACCTGCTCGATCACCCGCCCGGCGTGGTCGGCTTCGTAAGGCCCCGGTGTGGCGGAAACGAAGATGGTCTGCGGGCACGCGGCTTCCCATTCCTCGAAGCGCATCGGTCGGTTGTCCAGCGCCGAGGGCAGGCGGAAGCCGTACTCGACCAGGGTTTCCTTGCGCGAACGGTCGCCTTTGTACATGGCGCCGACCTGGGGCACGCTGACGTGGGATTCGTCGATCACCAGCAGCGCCTCGGCCGGCAGGTAATCGTACAGCGTGGGTGGCGGCGCACCGGGGTCGCGCCCGGACAGATAGCGCGAGTAGTTTTCGATGCCGTTGCAGTAGCCCAGCTCGAGAATCATCTCCAGGTCGAAGCGGGTGCGCTGCTCCAGTCGCTGGGCTTCGACCAGTTTGTTGGCGCCGCGCAGGTAGTCCAGGCGGTCCTTGAGCTCGACCTTGATCTTCTCCATCGCCTCGAGCAGCGTGTCGCGGGGCGTCACGTAGTGGCTCTTGGGGTAGAAGGTGAAGCGCGGCAGGCGTTGCAGCACCTCACCGGTCAGCGGATCGAAGGCGCTGATGTTCTCGACTTCATCATCGAACAGCTCGATGCGGATCGCTTCCAGATCCGATTCAGCCGGGAAGATGTCGATCACATCCCCACGCACCCGGAAGGTCGCCCGGGCGAAATCCATGTCGTTGCGGGTGTACTGCAGCTCGGCCAGGCGGCGCAGCAGCGCGCGCTGGTCCATCTTGTCGCCACGGTCGAGGTGCAGCACCATTTTCAGGTACTCCTCGGGGCTGCCCAGGCCGTAGATCGACGACACCGTGCAGACCACGATGACGTCCTTGCGCTCGATCAGCGCCTTGGTCGCCGACAGGCGCATCTGCTCGATGTGATCGTTGATCGAGGCGTCCTTCTCGATGAAGGTGTCCGACGACGGCACGTAGGCTTCGGGCTGGTAATAGTCGTAATAGGAAACGAAGTACTCCACCGCGTTGTTCGGGAAGAACGACTTGAACTCGCCATACAACTGCGCCGCCAGGGTCTTGTTCGGCGCCAGCACCAGCGTCGGGCGCTGCACCTGGGCGATGACGTTGGCCACACTGAAGGTCTTGCCGGAGCCCGTCACACCGAGCAGCGTCTGGTGCGAAAGCCCGGCTTCGAGGCCTTCGACCATCTGCCGAATCGCCTCGGGCTGGTCGCCAGCGGGCTCGAAACGGGTGACCAGTTGAAACTCGGACATAATTACCTCTGCAAAGGCTGTGACGCCACGACAACACGTGCGTCATACCTGATGTACGCTGTCGCGACACCGAATATGGGCCGCTATACTAACGGCCCGCTTGCGCAACCCCTAATCCAGTTGCCGGGTTGCTCGATACTCACCCCACCACAGAGCTGCCGCCCCCATGAGTCTGTTCTCCGCCGTCGAAATGGCTCCGCGCGATCCCATCCTGGGCCTCAACGAAGCATTCAACGCCGATAAACGCCCTGACAAGGTCAACCTTGGCGTGGGTGTCTACACCAACGAAGAAGGTCGCATCCCGCTGCTGCGCGCCGTGGTCGAAGCCGAAGCGGCCTTGACCGCCGCTCGCGCGCCACGTGGCTACCTGCCGATCGAAGGCATCGCCGCTTACGATCAGGCCGTGCAGAAGCTGCTGCTGGGCAACGACTCGCCGCTGATCCAGCAAGGCCGCGTGATCACCACCCAGGCCATCGGCGGCACTGGCGCGCTGAAGACCGGCGCGGATTTCCTCAAGCGCCTGCTGCCCGACGCCACCGTGGCGATCAGCGACCCGAGCTGGGAGAACCATCGCGCACTGTTCGAAGCCGCCGGTTTCCCGGTGCGCAACTACCGCTACTACGACGCCTTCAGCAACGGCGTGAACCGTGGCGGCCTGCTCGAAGACCTGAAGAACCTGCCGGCGCGCTCCATCGTCGTGTTGCACGCCTGCTGCCACAACCCGACCGGCGTCGACCTGACTCCAGAAGACTGGCAGGCGGTGCTGGAAATCGTGCGCGAACGCGAGCATGTGCCCTTCCTCGACATCGCCTACCAGGGTTTTGGCGACGGTATTGAAGAAGACGCCGCGGCGGTACGTTTGTTCGCCCAATCTGGCCTGACCTTCTTCGTCTCCAGCTCGTTCTCCAAGTCGTTCTCGCTGTACGGCGAGCGCGTCGGCGCCCTGACCATCGTGGTCGGAGACCAGGAAGAAGGCAGCCGCGTGCTGTCCCAGGTCAAGCGCGTGATCCGCACCAACTACTCCAACCCGCCGACCCATGGCGCCAGCGTGGTTGCAGCCGTGCTCAACAACCCAGAACTGCGCGTGATGTGGGAAACCGAGCTGGGCGAGATGCGCGATCGTATCCGCACCATGCGCCTGGCCATGGTCGAGCAGCTGGCAGCACTGAACGCCAAGCGCGACTTCGGCTTCGTCGCCGAACAGCGCGGGATGTTCTCCTACTCGGGCCTGACCACCGAACAGGTCGAGCGCCTGCGCAGCGAATTCGGCATCTACGCCGTGGGCACCGGCCGCATCTGCGTGGCCGCCCTGAACACGCGCAACCTGCCGGTCGTAACCAAGGCCATCGCCGCCATTCTGTAAGTTGCGAGGGGAAGTCGGCAGATGCTTGACTTCCCCTTCGTAATCAGTAGGATACGCGTCGTTGTTCCGCGATAGCTCAGTCGGTAGAGCAAATGACTGTTAATCATTGGGTCCCTGGTTCGAGTCCAGGTCGCGGAGCCAAATTCGAGAAACCCGGCCTTTATGCCGGGTTTTTTATTGCCTGCCGGACTCTCACCAGGGACTGCGTCCCAGGTTATTCGCTTCGCTCCCTCCTACGGGGCCGCGCTGAAGCGCGTTCAGCTGCGCTGTCGAGTCCAGGTCGCGGAGCCAAATTCAAGAAACCCGGTCATTAGGCCGGGTTTTTTATTGGCTGTCGGAAAGTGTGCGGTTCGTAGGGTGGGTTAGCGCCGCTGGCCAGAAGCCTGGCGAACGCTACTTACTCGGAGCGGTGCGTAACCCACCGCGCGATCACAAGGCCTATAAAACTTACCGGGTATCGCTTCGCTCAACCCGGGCTACCCCAGGTTTAGCTGGCGTACAGATAAGCCTCGACATCCATCCCGGCATCACGCATCTGCGCCAGCTTGTAGCGCAAAGTACGCGGGCTGATGCCCAGTCGCTCGGCGGCCTCTTTGCGACGCCCACGCTCGGCACGTAGGATATCGATGATCACCTGATATTCCCTGCGCCGTAGATCCTCGCCCAAGGCGCCATCCGTCACGCTTGCGTCCGGCATGACCGGCAGCGGTGCGCTCTGTACCACCGCCAATTGCGGCGCAGGAACTGCCTGTGCGAACCCGATAGGCGCGTTCAGGCACAGATCATGGGGCTCGATGACGCCGTTTTGTTGAAGGATGACCGCGCGCTGAATGGCATTGTCCAGCTCACGAACGTTGCCCGGCCAAGCATGCCCCGTCAAGCAGGCGACCGCCTGGACCGAGAGCCGTAACGGCGCCAGGTTCATCTTCTTCACGTACTTGGCCAGCAGACGCTCGGCCAGGGGTAGGATATCCGCCGGGCGCTCACGTAACGGTCGCCAGGCCAGCGGGAACACCGAAAGGCGATAGAACAGATCCTCCCGGAAGCGGCCTGCCGCTACCTCTGCCGCCAAGTCACGGTTGCTGGTCGCCAGCACGCGGATATCCAGGCTGATCGGCTTACGGGCGCCGACTCGCTCGACCTCACGCTCCTGCAACACACGCAACAGCTTGGCCTGCAAGGCCAGCGGCATCTCGGAGATTTCATCGAGCAGGATGGTTCCGCCCTCGGCCAGCTCGAACTTGCCCGGCGCGCTGGCAACGGCGCCCGTGAATGCGCCCTTTTCGTGACCGAACAGGGTGGCTTCCAGCATGTTGTCCGGAATTGCCGCGCAGTTGATGGCGATGAAAGGCTCCTTGGCACGCGGAGACTGCTGATGAAGATAACGCGCCAGAACCTCCTTGCCGGTCCCCGACTCGCCGGTGATCAGCACGGTGGAGTCGCTACGGGCCACCCGCGCCGCCAACTCAAGCAGCTGCAGGCTGGCCGGCTCGCAAGCTACCGGACCGTCCTGATCCAGTTCGCTGGCCCGCCCGAGCGCATGGCGCGCCACCAGCGACAACAGGGTCTTGGGTTCGAAGGGCTTGACCAGATAGTCGACTGCACCACGGCGTATGGCGTCGACGGCACGCTCGACGGCACCGAAAGCCGTCATCAGCAGCACCGGCAACTGCGGCTGGCGTTCGCGGATTGCGCCTAGTAGTTGATGACCATCCATGCCCGGCATGTTCACGTCACTGATCACCAGCCCGAACGGTTCCTGGGCGATGGCGATCAGCGCCGCTTCGGCGCAGTCGACGGCCCGGTAATCATGGCCACCGAGCTCGAGGGTGTCGGCCAGGGCTTCGCGCAATGCGCGATCGTCTTCAACCAGCAGGACTTTGGCAGCCATGGGTCACTCCTGAATCGTGGGGTGCGCTGGGGTAATCAGCGGCAGAATCAACAAGGCACAGGTACCGCGACCCGGCCGTGAACGCAGGTGCAACTCGCCCTGGTGAGCGCGAGCGACCGCCTTGACCACGGCCAGCCCGAGGCCGGTGCCGGTAGTCTTGGTGGTGAAGAACGGCTCGCCCAGGCGCGCCAGTGTGAGGGCATCGATACCGGGGCCGTCATCGCTGATGCACAGACGCAAGGTGGATTCGCGCCTGTAGGCATGCACCTTGAGGCGCACACCCTGCCCTGTCGCCTGGATCGCGTTCTCGACCAGGTTCAGCAGCGCACCAACCAACGTGTCGCGATTACAGAGCAGCTCGCCGCCCCGAACATCGCATTGCCAGCGAACGTCGATACCTTGCAGCACCGACTCACCGGACTGCCTGAGCGCCTCGAACAGCTGAGCAGGACCGAGTCGATTCGGCAGTGGTAGCTCGCCGCGGGCGAACACCAGCATGTCGCGTACCTGATGCTCGAGTTCGTGCAGCCGCTCTTTGAGGCGCCCGGCGAAGCGCTGTTGCTGCTCGGCCGGCAGTACCTGTTCAGTCAGGTGACTGGCATACAGCAACGCCGCCGATAGCGGCGTACGCACCTGGTGAGCCAGTGACGCGACCATGCGCCCCATGGCACTCAGGCGCTCGTGTCGCGACAGCTGATCCTGCAGGCGACGGGTTTCCGTCAGGTCGGTCAGCAACACCAGCTGGCCGGGTTCGCCTTGCAGCGAGCGCGTGGATATCGACAGTCGCCGGCCATCGGCCAAAGAAATTTCATGACCGTCGTCGCGCCGCGGTGCGAAGCGCTGCGCGATCACGTCACGCCAAAGACATCCCAGAAGCGCTTCCCCAAGCATGTCCCGCGCCACAGGATTGGCTTCACGCACCACGCCATGGCCATCGATGACGACGACGCCACCGGGCAGCAGATCCAACAGGCTTTGCAGGCGGTGGGCCAACCGCTCCTTTTCGTTCAGCTCCTGCACGCGCTGCTCGCTGACTTGGGCCAGCTGTCCAGTCAGTTCATTGACGCGATTTTCCAGGAGACTGTAGGAGCTACCCAGCCGGCTCGACATCTGCTCGAACAAGGCCAGCGACTGCTCCAAATCCCCACGCTCCGCGCCTATCGGCGATGAGGTATCCAGGGAAACATGACGCTGCGGGCTTGGTTTCATTGCACTCTCTTACATGGCGGGCCGTCAGAAGGCGGTCATTTGCCAGAGAGATAGCAATACTCATGCCTTAAAATAAAACCATTTATTTTCAATCACATAGGATTTTAATGAGTAGCAAGTCGTCAATTGACTGACTGCAAGAGCGTTAAGGCTCGGGGGGGGGGGGGGGACAGGTGGGCTATGGCCCACCTTAAGAGATTTAGGCCAGACGATTCAGTCGTCGCCCATCTCGTCTTCGCGACGGCTCATGCCGTACTTGCGCATCTTCTCGACCAGCGTGGTGCGGCGGATGCGCAGCCGCTCAGCAGCGCGGGCCACGACACCGCCGGCATCATCGAGCGCCTGCTGGATAAGCCCCTGCTCGAGGTTGCCAAGGTAATCCTTGAGGTCCAGACCTTCGGCAGGCAGCATCGCCGCCGACAGCACGGATGGCGCAGAAGAAGTCAGCACCGCACGCTCGTCCAGCTCATCACGCAGGCTGGCCGCCAGTTGCTCGTCCTCATCATCGACGTGGCGGAATTTCTTTGGCAGCTCACCCACACCGATCACGCCGTAGGGATGCATGATCGCCATGCGCTCGACCAGGTTGGCCAGCTCACGCACGTTGCCCGCCCAGTCATGACGGCAGAGCGACATGATGGCGGCGGAGTTGAAGCGGATGGAGCCACGCTTCTCGTGCTCCATGCGCGAGATCAGCTCGTTCATCAGCAGCGGAATGTCTTCAATGCGCTCACGCAGCGGCGCCATTTCGATAGGGAACACGTTGAGGCGGTAGTACAAATCCTCACGGAAGCTGCCGCTCTCAATCATGCTCTCGAGGTTCTTGTGGGTGGCCGCGATGATGCGCACGTCGGCGTTCTGGGTCTTGTTGCTGCCCACGCGCTCGAAGGTGCGCTCCTGCAGAACTCGAAGCAACTTGACCTGCATCGGCAGCGGCATGTCGCCGATCTCGTCCAGAAACAGCGTTCCGCCATTGGCCAGCTCGAAACGCCCAGCGCGGCTGGTGATGGCGCCCGTGAACGCGCCCTTCTCATGCCCGAACAGTTCGCTTTCCAGCAGCTCGGCGGGAATGGCGCCGCAGTTGACCGGTACGAACGGCGCTTCGCGGCGCTTGGAGTGGTAATGCAGATTGCGCGCGACGACTTCCTTGCCGGTGCCCGACTCCCCGAGAATCAGCACGCTGGCCTCGGTGTCGGCCACCTGCTGCATCATCTGCCTAACATGCTGAATGGCACGACTGGTGCCTACCAGGCTACGAAACAAATTAGGTTCGCGCTGCCGACCGCGCTCCCGCGCCTGGTCATACATCTCGCGATAGACCTGGGCACGATGGAGGGAATCGAGGAGTTTGTTATAGCTGGGCGGCATTTCCAGAGTCGCCAATACCCGGCGGCGAAACTCCTCTGGCCAGTCAGTAGTGGCATGCTCATGAAGCATCAGCACCGGCAAGAACTCGTCCCAGGCGGCGAATTGCTTGAGCAGATCAAGCGCCCCCCCCTTAAGCTGCACCTCACCGAGCAGGACGCCAAGAATGCTTCTGCTGGAGTCGATTTGCTCCACAACGTCACGCCATTCGCTGCTGCCGCAAGCAAGGTGGTCTTCACCGAGAAAATTGAGAATCACCGACAGGTCACGACGACGTTCGAGGTTGTCGTCGATTAGCAGAAGCTTGGTTTCACGCCACATAGTTGTTCGGCCCAAAGATAAAAAGCCACCAGCAGCCAGAGCGCCGGCATATAGCCAGCAGTAAAGTAAATTATTGGCGCTTAGTCAATTTTATGGCGTGATTATTTAAAGGAACTTGCAATGAGGCCCCAAAGGGCGTTCGGCAACTTGGCTTAAAAGGCGTAGAGATAGAGGGCGACGCTACAGAGAACAATATCGGCTATCGAATGACTCAGCCAAACAGCTGATAAACTTTCGCACCCTGCTGCGACTGATTGAACTGAACGAGCTCGTTGGCCAAGCGCTGGCGCTCGGCCTGACACGCAGTTACCAGATCCTTATAGAGGTCCAGCAGCTCTTCCATTCGCGCCCGCAGCGCACCATCATCCTCGGCGGCATCGACCATGGCATCTTCCACAGCCTGGCGGCACTGCAGATCCAGCTCACCGATAGCCGCCCAATCCTGGGTGGACAATGCCTGACGCATAGCCGTGCCCGTATTCTGCAGACGCTGAACAGATGTATTCATTGAAAACTCCTTTCCAGCCCGCCAATCACTAGGCAATTGCATCCCAGCCGGATTTGACGTTGCGAAGCAAATCGGCGACTTCATCGAGCGGCTCGACGCTGTTCTTCAGGTTAGCCTCCAGCAAGCGGCGGCTCATGTAGTCGTAAAGGTTATCCAGATTCACAGCCAGCTCGCCACCTTCTTCGAGGTTCAAACCAGCCCGCAGACCACCAATGATGCCAATGGCCTTGCCGATCAGCTCACCCTTCATCGCGAACTGCCCACGCTCCATGGCACCACGTGCCTGGGCCAGACGAGTCAGACCACCCTCCATCAGCATCTGAATCAGACGGTGCGGGCTGGCATCTACAGCCTGCGCCTGAGTGTTGACGTTTTGATACTGACGCATAGCGGCCATGGCGTTCATGCTGATGTACTCCAGTGTAAAGCGGGAATACTTCATATATCGGCACAAGCGGCCTGAGCTTTAACGAAGATTAATAATTGACTGCGCTATGGAGAAGCGTAACAGCCATACAGACGAGAGAAACGCCGTTCATTCGCTACCAGACTCAACCTCAGGGCCAATAGCTTTCCAGGCATCACGGATCTGCGTCAGAAGCTGCTGCACCTCCTCCAATTGACGAGGCGTCTTGTCGAGCGCTACGCCAACCAAACGCCGGTTGATGTAGTCGTAGAGGTTGTCGAGGTTCTGCGCCAGCTCACCGCCGAGCTCCTTATCTAGGCTCGACTGCAACACTGCGATGATGGAAATCGTGCCGCTTACCGCTTCACCACGTAAACCGGGATTGCCCTGTTGCTGCCCCAAGATTGCCAGGGAGATTCGCTCGATGGCGCCGTCCAGAAGGAGATTAACCGCTTGATAAGGTGTAACCACCTGACTGGTCTTGACGCTTTTGTAGATATCGAGGGGCTGTCCATTGGCTATGTTTTTACTACGCCGGGTAATTTGGAAAGAGTATTTTGCAGCTGACTGCTGGTCCCATTCAACTGACCGACCAGAGAGTCCATTGCATTAAACTGGGCAAGCAGGCGTTTTTGCATACTTTCGACACGCAGCTTCAGAGCCTCGGTCTGTTTTTTTATGTCGGCATCGGTAGACTGCAGCGCAGACATACGCTGAGAAAGAATCCCGCCCGTCTGGCTGTATGCTGCCACCTGCCCGTCCAGACGCTTCATCAAACCGGTATCGCCCAGGAAAAACGAACCGACTGCATCGAAGTTGTCTTTTAGCGCTGCGTCGAGTTTGGTGTCTTCAATTTTCAGGGTGCCGTCTTTCTGCGTAGTGATGCCGAGATCGGCCAGCACCCTTACACCATCGCCTCCAACGGGGTTCACCAATTCATTACGAACACCGCCGACCAGATTGCGCACCGTCGAATCACCCACCAACCCTCCCACCAGCGGAGTGCCGTCCTCGCCGACTTTGGTAACCCGGGTCAGATCGTTGGTGGTATTGATCAGCTTGTTATAAGCATCGACGAATTTCTTGATACCCGCTTTGACACCAGCGTTATCCTCACCAACCTTGAGGGTCAGAGGTTTGCCATCCTCGGTTGTGGCAAGCAAATCAAAATCGACATCGGCGATGGCTCCCTTGACCGAATTGGTTGGACTGCTGAGCGCCAGACCATCAATGGAGAACTTGGCGTTAGCGGCCTGAACGATATAACCGGAAGCGGAAGCATCCGTCGCTGCGAGCGCGGTACGACCATCGACGCTCAGAGCAGCAAGGTCACCACTGCCGGAAACGATGACGTCCTTGCCGTTCCCCGTCTCGTTGCCGCTGAATACCAGTCTAGACTTGCCAGTGGCAGGATCATTGATGGTGCTGACGCTTACGCCCTTATCCTTGAGCGCGGTATTGAGCTGGTCACGAATGCTGGCCAGGTCAGAACCTGCAGTGATCCTCACATCGACAGCGGTGCCACTCTCACCAATTTTGACGCTCAATACCTCGTCACTGCCGCCACTCGTGAAAGTACCGTCGAGCGCCTTAGTTGCGACCTTGCTGGACGAAGCGAGGCTCTTCACCTCAACCTGGTAGCTGCCAGCAGATGCTGTTTTTCCGGCGGTGGCTGTTAGCGCACTGGTGTTGGAGGACGTGGCCGTGCGCTTCTCGAACAGAGCCGGGCTATTGAGATCCTTCAGCGCGGTCTGAAACTCGCCAAGCGCAGTATTCAGTTTGCCCAGACCAGTTAGTTTGACGGTAGTCGAGCTAGACAAGCGCGCCAATTGCGCTTCCTTGGGCGCCCTTTCAGCATCGACCATTGCCTTGACCAGATCACCGATCGGCAACCCTGAGTTGATGCCCGTCTGAACTCCACCAATAGCCATATTTTATACTCCGTCACGATATTGACGTTTATTTGCAAACTTATGCAGTCCTGCTCCCTAATTCAAAAATCGCGCCATCTCAGGCTTCGGCCTTGAATAGCAGACTTCGCGCCTCCTCTAGACTTTCCGCCAAGCGCAAGGCCTCTTCGGAAGGCAACTGACGAATCACATCGCCGGAGGCGCGATCAGTCACTTTGACCACAACCCTGCCACTTGAATCATCGACACTGAAGTTCAGGTCGCGCTGGATGTTCTGGACGAAACTCTGGATGGACGTGATCGCGCTGTCCACCTGCTCGTGAGTCTGCTCAGAATCTTCCGTCGACACCTTGCCCTGGCGTTGAGCAAGCTTGTCATTTACGGCCTCAGAAGAGGCACCCGCTGCCGCGTAGACACCTGACACAGGCGAACCATTAGGCTTGGTCAGAACCGGCGACAAACTGTTTACTGCGATATCCATTTCTTTTACCTCGCAAGGCAAAACGGGGAGAAGCGCTATGCACTTCCCCCCGGAGTTTAGAACAGCCTAGCCAATTGGCTTACCGCAGGAGGCTGAGTACTGCCTGTGGCAGCTGGTTGGCCTGGGACAGAATCGCAGTACCGGCCTGTTGCAGGATCTGGTTCTTGGTCAGGTTCGCAGTTTCCGCTGCGAAGTCCGTATCCTGAATCCGACCACGTGCTGCCGAAACGTTCTCTGCGATGTTCTGCAGGTTACCAATGGTGTTCTCGAAGCGGTTCTGCACAGCACCGAGGTCGGCACGTTGCTTGTCGATCGACGAGATCGCCTGGTCGATAACGATGACCGACTCCTGGGCACCTTGCACGGTGCTGACGTCGATGTTGGTCATCTCCGTTTCGGTTACAGCCGCTGCAGCGGTGTATGCACCGTTGGTGATGCCTGCCACAGTACCGCTGACGCTCAGCGCAGACAACGCGTTCGCAGTGCCGGCAGTATTCTGACCAGAAATCAGGGTAGTTTTACCTGTATCGTCGACGAACGCACCTACACCGATGTTGGCATCGTTGATGGCGGTGGCAACGGACTGACTGAACTCTTTCGCCGTGGCGCCACTGGCAACCGATACGTTGACCGAGAAAGCAGTACCGTTAACAGTGCCGGAAACGGTGACCGAGCCCGAAGCGCTGGCGGTGCCGGTAGCTGCAGCCACAGAGCCTTCGTAGTACTTGCCTTTCAGAGACGAAGTGCTCATTTCGTCGATCTTCACGCTGATGGTTTCGTTGGCGGCGCTACCGACCTGGAAGGTGGTGGTACCGAAGTTACCATCGAGCAGTTTCTTGCCACCGAAGGTGGTGGTGTTGGAGATACGGTTAAGTTCCTTCTTGAGCTCGGTCACTTCCGAGTTCAGTGCCTTACGCTCGCCTTCGCTGTTCGAGCCGTTGGCCGACTGCAGAGACAGGTCACGCATACGCTGCAGGATGGTGGTCGACTGCTGCAGGGCACCTTCAGCGGTCTGCGCCATGGAGATGCCGTCGTTGGAGTTCTTCACCGCAACGTTCAGGCCGTTGACCTGGCTGGTCAGACGGTTGGCGATTTGCAGGCCAGCCGCATCGTCCTTGGCACTGTTGATGCGCGAACCGGTCGACAGACGCTGCAGGGAGGTATTGAGCGCGTTGGACGAGGTGTTCAGGTTACGCTGAGTGTTCAACGACGCAATGTTGGTGTTTACGGTCAAAGCCATGATGTTTGTCCTCCATCGGACACTAACTGTTTGCCTGGGCTTGCGACTCTGGCCTGCAATGCTCAGGCAACATTGAGTTCGCTTTCATACTCTTTATCGACCTGACTCTGCGAAGCTTTAGGAGCGAAGTTGAATTTTTTTGCGACTCCCTTGACAACCCAGGAGCCATGATTCTTCAACCTCTTCCTGAACAGCTTATCGGCACCTGCCGCGAATCCTTGAGCCCGTCAGTAAAACCGCGCCAAAGCCTCGTCTCAGTCGGGCAGCCAGGCGCGCTGCCAGGCCACCAGGTTGTCACCCTCGAGCATCCAGTCGCGCATCACCTGCTGGTGCAATGCTTCACCGGCGCGAGCCGTCGCGTCCAGATCGGCTACATGCATTCTTATTGCATCTATCCAGTCCCGATAACGGTTCTTCACCCGCGTCACCGGCAGATCTCCCTGGTAACTGCGCACGTCACTGCACACCACGGCAAACCCACAGGCTCCGTACTCCAGCAGGCGCAGATTGCTCTTGCACTCGTTGAACAGGTTTTCCTCCAGTGGCGCCACCGCCAGGTCTAGGTTCAACGCTGCCAATGCCCGCGGATAGACACTGATATCGACACCCTCGTGAACCTCCTTGACAGCAGGCCGCAGCTTGTCGGGGCACATGCCCATGAACACCCAGTCGACTTCATCGGCCAGGGCCAGCACGACATCAGCAATCATTTCCAGATCGCCGGTGTGCCCAATGCCCCCTGCCCAGCCAACCCTGGGTTTCTGCGAACGGTTTCGTTTGGCGGCGAGCCCTTTCCACCAGGCAGGCGGCAAACAGTTCTCGATCACCCGGATATCATCGTGCAAGCCGCTGCAAGCATCGGCCAGGGCCTGCGTCGACACGACAAAACGGTCCACGTACCCCAAGCCGCGACGCATAGACTTCAGGATGTCCTTGGGCATCTGCGCACGGTGGACGCTTTTTACCGGCAGATTAGGCAGGTAGTCATCGAGTTCGTAGACCTTGAACGCACGCGAAAAAGCCTGCATACGACGCATCGCATCGAAGCGATCATCGCCGATCTGCTTCTGCAAAATGATCACATCCGGGTCGTAGCGCTCCAGATCCGTCACATGCATGAGCCCCGGGGATAGCCCGCCATCGATCAACCCGGCCTGTTGCAAGGCGCTAAATGGCTGAATCACTCGATAGTGCCCAGAGCCGTAGTTGTCAGACGGATGGGCCAGCACAGTGGGTACCGGCTTCCATGACGACAGGGGGCGCCATGACAACGCCGTGTCGGCCAGCTTGAAGCCCCCCGGCTGCGAGAGTGAGAAGTTCGGGTTGTAGGCGGGATCGCGTGCCAGCACCGGCAGCCATTTTGCATACAGAGCGTCATGCTCGGCGGTAGTGCCCCGGGTGATATCTACCGGGTCAAACATCACTTGGGAGAACGGTGTCCACACGGTCAGATAACCTGCCTGGCGCGCCTTCAGGCAGAGGTCGACACCTGCATAGCGCCACGGCATGCCCTCCTCGCTCAGCCCACCCAACTGCAGAAACACGGCCTTGGCAACCAGCAGGCACTCATGCCCAACGGCGCTGCTGTTCTGCACCACCTGCAGGCGCTGCATATAACCAGGCGCATCCAGGGGCTCACCGACATAGGGCCGCCCCACCGGACCCTCAAGCCCAAGGATCAGGCTGGCCCGAGCGATTTTCCCGTCTGCTGACAGCAGCTTGGCGCCGACGCAGGCCACCTCCGGACGTTGTGCGTGATTGACCAGCTCGTCCAACCAGTCCTCGCTGATCGCAGCCGTATCGGCCGACAGCAACAGCAGGTAATCCCCATGCGCCTGCTCAGCGGCCTGATTGAGCAGCGCCTGAGGCGCCAGCACCTCCTGCCCAGCAGGCAGTACCCGAATACGCGCCTCGCCAAGCGAGGCCAGCGCACTGAGCCAGGCACCGACCTCATCAGCCTGCAGAGAGCTCTGAATCAGCAGCAACTCGTAATTTGCGTATCGGGTATTTTCGAGAATGCTTTCCACACAACGCTGCAGATACTCAAGGCGCTCCCCGGGAACAATCAGAAAGGAAACCAGCGGAGTTTGTCCATGCCCATAGTCGATCTGGTAGCGACCGGGCTTGCTGGAGCTGACCAAGGCATTCTGATACCCGCGCTGCTGCAGATGCTGAGTAATCGCCCGTTGCTCGGCAGCGTTGTCGGCAAGTGCAGGAGCCTCCGTGATCACCAAGGGTTCAGCCACGTGACCGAGGCCATCGAGACCGCCTTCATTGATCAACCTGAGAATAAGCTCGAACTCTGCCGCTTGCTCGAAGGCAGGGTCGAAACCGCCGGTAGCCACTACCACGTCTCGGCGGAACAGCCAGTGTCTGGTCATTCCCGCCGGGAAACTCAGCAGATAGTCGAGATTGAAGGCCGGGCGCAAAGCCGCGGCCAACTGCCCGTCCTGGCGGAACATCTCATCGCAGTAGATCGCACGGCAATCCGGCGCGGTCAGCAGCTCCAGCCCCGCCATCATCAGACCCGACGGGGTTAGCTCGTCCCCTGCCTGCACAAGCAAGCACCAATCAAAGGTGGCGTCACGCAGAAGCGCATTTAGCGGAGCGATATAATCATCGTTCGCCAATGTTATCGCCTGGCAAGACATTGCGCTCTGCGCGACATCCGTCAGCGCTGTGAGCACGAAGGCAGAGAGCTTTTCATAGTTCTGGTGCGCGCGTGCCAGGGAACCAAGGGTCAGTGTCAGCCCCGCCTGGTCACCCTGAAGATCGAGTATCACGACCGCCAGCTGCGGGGCCGTGGCACCCTGAAGGCGCTCAGCAACGTGCTCTCTCTGTGGTGGGGTGAGGCTGCGTCTATCCAGCCAAGCTCCCATGCTCGGCGCAGAACGCCCCTCCTCAACCGTGATGCCGAAACGCTGCAAAACTACCGATCGTTCGGCGCAGACGGCACTGTTATCGCCAATGCCATGGCGCCGATACATCTCTTGGTACAGGGGGCCAAAGTTCTTCTGCTCACGACCAAGCATATGATCGCTGCCCGTGTTCGGCGCGTCGCGTAGATGTACCTCTGCACTGACTAGAGGAACATGCACGAACTGATAACGTGCTGCCAGGCGCAACAGCATGTCCCAGTCCTCGAATGCGCTAAGCCCGGTATCGAAGTTCCCCACGGCGGCCAGCATGGTGCGCGGATGCGCCCAGGTATTGACCGGGATGTAGTTCTGCACGAACAGAAGATCGCGGTCAAATGCCTCATGTTTGAATGGTTGACTACGGCCCAGCTCGATGCGCTGTCCGCTTTCCACCTTTTCGTTGACGTATTCCACGCCGGTATAGACGACACTGTCCGGATGCTGTTCGAGGGTCTTGGCCAGCACCGCCAGGTGATTGGGCAAATAGATGTCGTCGTCGTCGAGATAAACCACATAGCGCCCACGCGCCAGAGTGAGACCGGCATTACGTGCCGCTGACAGGCCCTGGTTACGGCCCTGACGGACATAGGTGATGGGAAAGGCGTAATCCGCCAGCAGATGCTCGACCGGCTCACCGTTGTCGTTGATCAGAATTACTTCAAAATCGCGCAGGGTCTGGCTGCCAACACTGGACAAGGCGTCCTTGAGCAGATCGGGGCGGTTGTAGGTGGTGAGGATGATAGAGAACAGCGGCTCGTATGCGCGTCCCGCCAACCGCTCCAGCTCGGAAAGGTTGTGAGCAATACCCTCCCCCAATGCACTCGCTTGGTAGGCAACATGCAGCGCCGCCGCATGTTCGCCCAGCGCCTGTAAGGTCTGCGACACTCGCCAGCAGGCTTGTGCCTGGCCGCTCGATCCGGCATCTAGATCCGGGAACAACCGGTTCACCGGATAACGGGCAAAGGCATCTAGGATGACCTTGCCCTCGAACGCCTTGGTCTTGGCACTGGACAGGCTTTCATCGTGCTGTCGCCAGTGACAAACAATCGCATCGACCTTCTTGAAGCCTGCAGTGTCGGCTAGGCGAGTCCATATCTGATAGTCATGGCAGCGCGTGAAAGCGAGGTCGTAACCACCATAGGTCTCATACAAAGACCGTCGTACAGCTGTGCCAGGATTCGGCAGGCAATTACCTTGGATCAACAACGGCAGCAACGATTGCCCCTGGTAATCGGGGTAATTGGTCCGCAGCGCCTGCCTCTGACCGCGCAGGTCATCGAAAATTTCCAGATCGCCATAGAACACGTCGCAATCAGGGTTCGCCATAATGCCGCGGCGTATTTCGCTCAAGGCTCTCTTGGCTTGCCGGTCGTCACTGTCGATCCACACCACGAACTGCCCGCGTGCCTCGGCAAGACCACGGTTGCGTGCCGATGCACCACCACCGTGTTTGTTATGCAGCAGGCGGATCCTCGGATCATGAATAGTACGGATGACCTCGACGGAACGGTCGGTAGAACCGTCATCGACCACGATCAGCTCGAAATCGCCGTCATCCTGCGTCAGCACCGAATCGATCGCTTCGCGCACGTAACGCTCACGGTTGTAGACCGGCATGATCACGCTGAAGAACGGCGCGGGCGTATCCGTCTGAACGGCTGTGATCGGCTCGACCTTCGCGGGTGTGAAGATGGAGAAACGATTATTCAGCCAGGTCAAGGTATCGCTGATCAGCTGCGGCTTGGCTGCCGGAGCGATATCGCGATGAGAACAGATACTTTCGGTAAAGAAAGCCGCCAATTCCTCGTATTGAGGTGCGATACGCTTGCCGGTGATGCGCTCCATCATGGTCGACGTGCGCTTACTGATCTCCCGTCGAATGTACAACGGCCGTTCTATACGAGCGAAAGGGCCATGCGCCGCAAGGTGGCAGAGGAAAACCAGGTCCGCACTGACGATAGGGCGAAACGGCAAGTCGACAAACTTGCGTCGGATGATCTGGTTGATGGCCTCGCAACGATCCAATGCATTGAGCATCTTGATGAACCGCACGGGAGGCGTCAGCGGCTCCTGAAACACATAGTTGCCGCCATTGGTGTGCCCAAGCACCTGATTGTGCTCGTTAATCCACTGGGTCTGGCTGTAGACCAGACTCAGGCCGGAATCGGCCTCCATCCGAGAACAGGCTTCCTGCAGAAACTCGGGATGCAGCATGTCGTGGCCACCCAGCCACATGAAGAGCTCAGACTCGGTGTTGTCAAAGCAGTACTTGAAGTTCGCGGTAGCCCCAAGGTTGCTCTCATGACGGGCGTAGTGAAAGCGCGCATCGCGTGCACAGAAATCACGACAAACCCGCTCCGTCTCATCCGTGGACGCGTTATCGGCGATCAGAACCTGAAAGTCCGAATAGGTTTGCGCAGCCACGGACTCAAGGGTCTGGAGGATGTAAGGTCCCTCGTTGTAGACCGGTATCGTGACGACGATTTTATGTTCCAGCTTTGGCATGGGCTTCCCCGCGACCACAATGGTGATGTACGCAGCAAAGCACTGTCGGCCTGCTGGCGGAATGCTTGATGGCGTTATCTTGCCAACCGTCTCAACCTAAACAGCGCAGATATCCATCTGGCGCCACTGTGATGAGCAGTTTGTTGACCAAGCGTTGATCGACCTCGAATCGATCATTGCCCTGGAGAAACTCTCTGACAGCCGTTTTCGGGTTATTACCAACTCCCCAGGGGCGATCTGACGTCTGCAGGTCCTCGGGCATGTCCTCGATCAGCGTGTCATATACCACCAAATAACTTCCCGGGGTCACAAGTGGGGAGTAGGCGCGCAGCTCATCGAGCACGTGAGCATGAGTATGGTTGGAATCAAGAATGACCAACACCCGCTCTTTACCATGCGCATGTTCGATAACCTGGCGAACCGTTTCCGGGTCAATGGACGACCCCTGGAGCATCTTCAGGCGCTTGCTCATCGGGTGACTTTCGATCTCCGCACGGTTGTGCTCGCGGATGTCGATGTCGATTCCCAGGACATAACCGTCGCCGCCGACCAGCTCCAGCAGGGAGGCGTAATAGAGCGCCGAGCCACCATGGGCAATACCGGTCTCGATGATCAGATCCGGTTTGATCTGCCAGATCAATTCCTGCATCGCCATCATGTCCTGCGGAAACTGGATGATCGGTCGCCCCATCCAGCGGAAGTTATAGGCGTACTTGTGCCGGGTGATCTCACGCAGCCAGATACGCGAAAGCGCCTGCACATCATGATCGTTGTGCAAGCCTTCGATATTGGCCTCTACCTCGGCCGCAAAACGCTCTAGCTCATTCATCTTTCAGGAACTCCCGCCAAGATACTGTACTGGATTGAATCAGCCCGCGGCCCTCTCGCCCACAGTTGGCGAGCAGATCAAGGCTGGACACAAAGGGGGTGAAGGCACCATGCAACTGCGCATAGGGAGTCTTGCTGTAATTCATGTAGCGAACCTCGATCCCCGCACGCTCAAACGCACGATGATCCAGGTAATTGCGGGCACCCAGGCCTGTGACGTAGGTATCGCCGCCTAAGGCCTGGACAATATTCAGGACACGCTGGCTACCGGAACCACCGACACCCAGCTCACCGACGTGTATGAAGCGGGTCTTCTGCCCGATGCTGAAATAATCGCACAGTGCCCGCAGCGATCGGTCGCTTAGACTGGCAATGGTATCGCAGGGGGTATCGTAGACATCGGCCAGCAGCGCAAGCATATCGTCACGACACGGGGCATCGGCGTAGGCCCGACGCATAAGTTCCTGGTGCCGGGCACGCCAGTCGTTACGCGTATCTAGGCGCACGTCCTCGATGCGCTGCCCCAACTCCAGCCCGGACAGCGGAGCCGTCAGCCAACGTACACCAGTAGCGGTCTTGACCTGCACACGGTTAGTGAAACTACCCTTAGAAAATTGCACGTCGTTGTAGTGAACAAACACGTCCGCCAGACACACCTGCTCAAGGAACCCTGGCCAGGGGAAGAACATGGCCTGGGAAATCACCACCCTCATGGTTCGAGCAACCTTTCCATCAGGAGCACGTCCCGGTAATTACCGTTCTGGAAGACATGCGCCTGCAGGCGTCCGACCTCCCGGTAGCCCACGCGGCGATAGAACTCGGCTGCACCCTGCTCCGCCAACACCTGCAGGATGATCTTGCGCAGTGCGAACACACGCTGCGCATAACCCTCCAGCAGCTGCAGCGCTGCGCGGCCGACACCTCTACCTCTTGCTGCTGGCGCGAGACAGATACCCAGCTCGGCCGTGCCATGCAGTACGCGCATGTTCACCAGTTGAACATAGCCCAGGCACTGCCCGGTATCCCGCTCGGCGATCACGAAGAAAAGCGCCTGCTCCTGATCACTCTTGTCGATGAGCCAGCGCCGTACACGCTCCAGCGAGCTGGGTCGGGCCTGAGCCAGCAGCAGATCCTGCAACGCCAGATCGTTACGCAGCTCGCACAGCGTATTCAGATCAGCCTCTCGCCAGGCGCGCAACTCGATACCTTGTCCTTCAAGCATGGGCACCTCAGAGGAAGAAACAGCGCAGCGCGCGTGACTGGAAGGCCGTAACCTCGGCGATGATCCGCTCGGCATGTGCGGGATTGAGCCCCACCAGCAAGGTATCGATCTCCAGTGGAAGGTCTATTGGAGCCACCACGAGTTTGCCGAAAAAGCTTCGCCCCTGAAGGAAGGGATTCTGGTCGACGAAGCACGCGACCCTGTCTGCACTGCCGAGGCAGGCGGTGATGAACGAGCCATAGAAACCGGCACCATAGACCGCCAACGGGCGATCTTCAGGCTGTTCTGCAACGAAAGCCTGCACGCGATCAGCAGCCCCTTGCCAGAACTCGGCGATGCGCTGCAGCGCTTGCACGTGTTGCGCCACCCGTTGCGCGTCAGGCCTGCGTTCAGTCACGTCAGTGAGCGGGCGCCGAGCCAAAACGACGAATGCCCCACGGTGGCTGGAACTGTCAATCAGATCCACCTCGAAGCCTGCTCGCTGCAGGACATGAGTCAGCGATAGCTCAGTGAAATGATTGACGTGATCCACGACGATGAAATCGGCGATGTTGGTCTCGACGTTCGGCACGATGCAGTAGAAATGCCCGCCCGGCCGCACCAGGCGGTAGATTGCCTGCAGGGCTTCGAGTGGCCGGACGATATGCTCCAATGCGAAGAAAGACGTCACCAGATCGAAGCTGTCGAGCCACTGCGCATTCGGTTCGAAGGTAGCGCAACGCGATTCGGGCAAAAAGCGCGCCCAGAAACGGCGGTAGTTTTCGCTTACGTCAAAAAGGTGTATCTGCAAGTCACCACGCGCCTTGAGCAAGGCCTGCATGGTCGAACTCTTGGCACAGCCATAATCCAGCACGCGCGCAGCCTGGGGCAGCGGCAGCATGTTCAGGAGTACGTGCAGTTGATGTTCGGTGCGGTAAAGCGGCTTGCCGTCTTTCACCTCATAGACCTGATCCTCATCCTCGCTGTTGGAAAGGATGTTGTACTGCTCGGCGTAGTACTGCTCGACCTGAGCCATCTCATCGGTCTGCAAGTGCGAGCAATTGCGGCACGCCCAAACCCGCGTCGATGAAGGATAGGTTCCGCCGAGGGATGTCAGTGCCAACCCGGACTGCATTTCGTAAAGCAGGTGCAGATCGCTTCCCTCACATACCTGGCAACGGGTCAGTGTCATTCGGCCTCCTGCACGATGAAAAGCTCGGGATGGACCGTGCGAAAATCCACGCCCGCAGCATAGGAGCCCTTCCAGCCGTGCGCCCGCCCGGTGGGTTCGCTGAAATTGAAATAACGCAGTTGCATCGACCAGCGCGAGCGTTGCGCGCGGTTGTAGCCAGAGGCATGCAGCACAAGGAAATCCACCACGACCAGATCTCCTGGCCTGGTCAGTGGGGCGATCTGGACGAAGGGACCGATGCGTTCCGCCTCCTGGTGCAGCACCAGCGCGTAAGCCGCGCTGCGCCCACCTTCGTTTTGACTGGTCACAGGGATGGGGCCGAGGTGATGCGACCCCAGACAGAAACGCACCGGCCCCATTTCCTCACTCACCGCGAGCAGCGGACTCCAATAAACCAGTCCATCGAGGCTGCGTAGCTGGGCCGGGTACTCCTGGTGCCAGTGCGCGCGAAAGCGATCCTCGCCCGGATTGTCGATACGAATGCCATAGCCACCCGCGGCAACCCCGGGGATCGACTCGGTGCCACGCAGTTCGCGGAGCAACAGATCGTGTCCAGGATGCGCAACCAGACGAACGAACGCCGGGATCTGCTTGACCGCGTCATAGACCTCGCCGCCATAGGCGCGATTGGTCGCGATCAGGGCCTGGTAGCCACTGTCGAACGTTTCAGCAGAAAAAGGGGCACGTTCGACGGCCACGTGGTACTTGTCCAGCACCAGGCCGATGATGTCGTAGATACTGCGCTGGATCGGGACAATATCCTTCTCGAGATCGTAAAACCCCGGAATCACCAGCACACCATCACGCTCGAAGGCGCGAAGCTGACTTTCGCTGAGCAAGGGCGGACTCATCAGGCGCTCTCCGTCTTACCGCGTACGGCAGCTACGACCGTGGCGATGACATGCTGCTGATCCTCCACGCTCAACTCGTGATAGCTGGGCAGGTTTAACGCACGGCCGGCTAGGTCGTGGGCAATCGGTGTCGGTCGATTGGCCAACCCGGCGAAGACCGGCGTATCGCTGAGTGGTTGGAAGAAGATTCGTGCATCGATACCCGCCTGACGCATGCACTCGAGCAGCGCCGGCATGCTCACCTGACAGTCTGGCGGCAGCACCAGGGTTGGCATCCAGTAACTGTTGCGACAACCCTCGGGTTGCGGATTCATGCGGGCACCTGGCAGCTCGCGGATCAGTTCTTGGTAACGCGCGAAAATCTCGCGCTTACGCTCTACCAGCTCCTCGATGCGCTCCAGCTGAGCGCACCCCAATGCCGCCTGCAGGTTGGACATCTTGTACTTGTGGCCCAGCTCCGAGGGCCAGAACTGGCGCATATCGCCCGCAGCTCGCCCATGGTTGTTCAGTTGTTCCACACGGCGGATAAGCTCGGCATCGTTACTGGCGAGCATGCCACCCTCGCCAGTGGTCACGACCTTGGTGCCATGGAAGGAAAACACCGAAAACGTCGAGAGACTGCCAGCCATGCGTCCCTTGTAAACAGATCCCAATGCTTCGGCGGCATCTTCGATCAACGCCAGCCCGTGGGCATCGGCAGTGACGCGCAGCTCCTCCAGCGCCGCCAGGTTGCCGTAGAGATGCACGGCAATGATGGCACGCGTTCGAGGCGTGATAGCAGCACGCACGGCGTTGGGATCCAGGCACCAGCTATCGGCGAGCACATCGACGACCACGGGGGTCGCACCGACATAGAAAATCGGCGCGGCAGAAGCGATCCAGTTGGTGTCGGCCAGAATCACCTCATCGCCTGGGCCGATATCCAATGCACGCAGCCCCAAGTGCAATGCCCCCGTGCAACTGGACGTGGCGACCGCATGGGCAACGCCCAGGTAACCGGCAAAATCGCGCTGCAGACGATAGATGTAGTCGTAACACCGTCCGCCCCAGCCATTGCGTACCGCATCGGTGACGTAATCGAGTTCAAGCTCACCGACGCTGGGTTTGGTGTAGTGGATTCGCTTCATAGGATGCGCAGCTCCGGTATCGCGACGACGAACCGACCGCCCCAGGCCGCAATGCCGGCCTGCTGCCGGGTAACTTCGTCCAGCAGGTTCCATGGCAGAACCAGAAGAAAATCGGGCTGCTCTTCATAAATACGTGAAGGAGACACCACGGGGATTCGGCTACCCGGCAGGAACTTACCTTGCTTGTGCGGGCTGATGTCCGCCACCCAGGACAGCAGATCCTCACGCACGCCCGCGTAATTGAGCAACGTGTTGCCCTTCGCTGCTGCTCCATAGGCAGCTACCCGCTTACCGCTCTTGCGGCACTGTACGAGGAAGTCCAGCAGGTCGTGTTTTATGCGATGTGCCGCCGGAGCGAGGCTGGCATAGTAATCCGAGCGGGTCACCCCCACGTCTCGCTCATGCGACAACAACCGGGCGGCCTCCTCGCTGGCCGGACGCACGGCCGACTCAAGCTGCGCGAAAACACGCAACGAACCACCATGTGTGGACAGCTCTTCCACATCGAAGATGGCCAAACCGTTGCGCTGGCAGAGCACCTGCACAGCCGACAGCGAAAGGTAGGAATAATGCTCGTGGTACAGCGTGTCGAACTGATGGTTTTCCATCAGCTTGAACAGATGCGGGAACTCGAAGGTCACCACCCCAGTCGCCTTGAGCAGGCGGGAAAATCCCTGCAGGAAATCGTTGATGTCGGGAACATGAGCCAGGACATTGTTGGCCACCATCAGGTCAGCAGCCCATCCCTGCTCACGTAGCTGATCGGCTGCACTTGTGCCGAAGAAACACTCACGGATGTCCAAGCCTCGCGCTCGTGCGGCAGCCGCGGTACTGGCAGTCGGCTCAATCCCTAGACAGGGAATACCCGCGGCTGCGACGTACTGCAACAGGTAACCGTCGTTGGCAGCGACCTCAATGACTCGGCTATCGGCGTCCAGCCCGAACCGCTCGATCATTGCCTCGACATAGCGCTGCGTGTGCTCGAGCCAACTGCTCGAATAAGAGCTGAAATAGGCATAGGTCGGATCAAACAGGGTATCCGCAGCCCGGTAATCTTCGGTCTGCACCAGCCAGCAGGTCTCACAGACCAGTACACGCAGCGGTACCCAGGACTCGGCCTGGTCGAGCTGCTCAGCACTGAGATAGGCATTGGAAGGCGGCGCCGTACCAAGGTCGACCAGAGAAAGGTTTAAGGGCGTGCCACAACCACGGCATTTCATACTTCGACTCCTTCGAAGCGCTCATCGAGCGGCGCGTGTCCAGCGTCGCGATCGGACAGGTTGCGAACTGGTAACGGCCACTGGATGGCCAGACGGGCGTCATGAGCCGACATGCCCCCCTCGTGATTGGGGGTGTAGTCAGCACTGTGCAGATAGAGCAATTCAGCATCATCGGTCAGCGCCTGAAATCCGTGGGCGAAGCCCGGTGGAATCAGCAGCGCACTGGCGCACCCTTCCTCAAGACGCTCGGCATGCCAGTGCAGGAAGGTCGGTGAGCCACGGCGCACATCCACCACGACATCCCAGACACTGCCACGCAGGCAACTGATCAGCTTGCTTTCCGCATGTGGTGGGAACTGGAAGTGCAGTCCGCGAACGGTGCCACGCTCACGAGTCAGCGAAAGATTGATCTGGCGAACAGAGAATGCCACGCCGTTATCCGCCAGAAATCCCTCGCAGAACAGCCGGGTAAAGCAGCCTCGCGCATCTTCATGGGCTCGCTGGCGCAGCAGTCGCAAACCGGGCAACGGCAGGTCGATCAATTGCAACGCGCTCACGCAGCCTCCCAATGATCGGTGATCTGTTGCAGAGAGAAGGCCTGCATGTCGGCACCTTGCCGCCAGGCCAGGTGCCAGGCCAGGGTTTGTTCCAGACACTGGCGCAGGTTCCAGCTCGGCTGCCAATTCAGCCGTTGCCGGGCTTTGCTGCTGTCCAGGCGCAGCAGGCCGGCTTCATGCAACTGAGCGGACTGCAGACTGAAGCCTGGCGCGTCTGGCCAGATGCTGGCCATAGCAGCGACCAGGTCGACGACACTGCAGCACTCTGCGTCCGCGGGGCCGAAGTTCCAGGCGTCCTGATAAAGAGGTCCATGCTGGTAAAGTCCCTGCGCCAGTTGCAAGTAGCCTGTGAGTGGCTCCAGTACGTGCTGCCATGGACGCACTGCCTCAGGGTAGCGCAAAACCACGGGCTGGCCCGCATCCCACGCGCCTAGGATATCGGGCACCAGTCGATCAGGTGCGAAATCGCCCCCCCCCAGCACATTGCCGGCACGGGCGGTCGCCATAGCCAAGCCATGTTGATCATGCCGGGCAGGTGGAAAATAGGACGCGGCAAAGGACTGTACCAGCAGCTCACAACAGGCCTTGCTGCTGCTATATGGATCATGCCCGCCAAGCGCCTCGTTCTCTCGGTAGGGCCAGGCCCACTCCTGATTGGCATAGACCTTGTCGGTGGTCACGACCACGCAAGATCTGACGCCGCCTACCCGACGTACCGCTTCGAGCAGATTCAGAGTACCCATCACGTTACTTGCGTAGGTACCCAGCGGGTCATCGTAGCCACGCCGAACCAGCGCTTGCGCCGCCAGATGCAGCACGATTTCGGGCTTCACCTCGTTCACCACGGCTTGCAATGCACCCAGGTCACGCAGGTCGCCATGACGGCCATCGATGACCTGATCGACCCCCACAATCTGGCTGAGACAAGGTGTAGCGTCAGATGGCAGTGCATACCCGGTCACCTGCGCGCCCCAGCGACTGAGTTTCAAGGCAAGCCAGCTGCCTTTGAAACCGGTGTGTCCGGTCAGCAGCACACGCTTGCCGCACCAGAAGGCGGGACTCAGTTCCACACCCGCCATGGCGCCTCCCCGCTGTACCACAGGTCGTTCAGCTGATTCTTGTCACGCAGCGTATCCATGGCCTGCCAGAAGCCGCGATGGCGGAACGCCATGAGCTGGTTCTGCTCGGCAAGTTGCGTCAGCGGTTCGCCCTCCCAGCTGCTCTGATCACCGTCGATGTAGTCGGTGACCGAAGGGTTGAGCACGAAGAATCCGCCATTGATCCAGGCACCGTCACCTGCGGGCTTCTCCTGGAAGGCCCCGACCCGGTCGCCTTCCATGTTCAGGGCGCCATAACGACCGGGCGGCTGGATGGCAGTGACAGTTGCCGGTTTACCGTGGGCCTTGTGAAAGTCGATCAGCGCGCGGATATCAACATCGGCCACACCATCGCCGTAGGTAAAACAAAAAGGCTCATCACCCAGATGCTCACGCACCCTACGCAGCCGCCCGCCGGTCAGGGTGTCCTCGCCAGTATTGACTAACGTGACCCGCCAGGGCTCCACATAGCGCTGATGCACTTCCATGGAGTTCTTCGACAGATCGAAGGTCACGTCGGACATGTGCAGGAAATAGTTGGCGAAGTACTCCTTGATCACATAGCCCTTGTAGCCCAGACAGATGACGAAGTCCTGGATGCCATGGTGGGAATAGATCTTCATGATGTGCCAGAGAATGGGCTTGCCACCGATTTCGATCATCGGTTTGGGGCGCAGGTGAGACTCTTCGCTGATACGCGTGCCCAGCCCACCGGCAAGAATGACCGCCTTCATCACGAATTCCTCATACCCAAATAGTGATAAATTGCCAATTAATCGGCATTTTTATTGTATGGATAGACATGCAGCAAGAAGTGGGCCGCATAGCTGGCAGTCCCCCAGCGAAAAGCTGATTGATCTTTTCGAAAGGACAGGTCAATTCGCGTCAATGCCGGCAGTAAAAGCTCATTAGCTGACAAGCCTCGCCTAACCGCTGACGTGCGATTGGTCCTGATGAGAGAAGAGCTCGTCTGAGCAATACAACATTGAGGCAAAAATCGGCTACGCCAATTCGCTGATTCGCATCCCACGTGCCTAAGCTCTATACCCCAATACCGGATCAGAGCTTGATCGGCACCCTGCTCGCATTCGCCATTGTGAGCTACGAGCCGAATAGTTGCTATGGGCATATGATTACCGAGAAAAGGTTCCCCATGCTCAATATGCAATTGCAAAGCAATCTTGCCCCTCTGGGGCAACGAACAGACCGATACTTGCGCTTTTTTGGCGATGATATTACCCCAGCCATGAGCCCGGCAGTTGCATGGGTAATGATAGATACTTCATGCCTTGCACCGGACATGTAGCTAGAAAAGCCAGTAAAGTTACAGCTTATTAAACAAATTCAGACTACTAATTTTCACGTAGCTCTGCTGCGCAGCCTCAAGAATGAGTGTTTGGAACGATAGGCGAGAAAGCGCTTCGGGGTAGTCCAATTCACGTAGCTGCGCCTGGACCGATTTGTTAGCGAGGGCGGTATCTTCGTTACTGGTCAAAGTACTGTCGATAATGTTTCGACGCGCACCAATCTCGCCCCGCGTGCCGTCGACCGTAACGCTGGCACGCGACAGGTTGGTCATCGCTTGCGCCACGGCATCACGGACCTGAAGGTTGCCCTCTGGCGTAGCTGGTGATTCCTCGAGCGATCTACGCAGGCTGGCGATGGTATCGAGGGCGCCTTGCTTCTGTCTGTTGGGATCTGACGTAACGGTTACTGTGTCGCCTGCAGCGGGTGCTCCATCGAAGTTGATCACCACGCCACGAAATACTAGCTTGTCGCTAGCGTCAGGGTCGTCGTCCATGGCACCAGTGGCAAGTGCCGGCGTGGTGGTTCCGGCTGCAAATACTTCGTAGCTGTTGGCATCGGGGTTGCCGAAGACGATATCAACGCCGGCATCCGGAAATCGGGGCGTACCATTGAATGCCACTTCATCCTGAACCAGCGGCGTGGAGGCACGCAGGGTAGACCCAGGCTGGGCCGCAAAAGCCGCATTCAGGCGACCGGCATTGATAACGTCCTGAAATACCTTCTTGCCGTTGTCACTGATCGGCACGCTGAGTGAGCTGGCAATTTCCAGCTTGCGCTGCCCTTCGTCACCCTGATAGCTGTATGTGCCATCGGCATTACGAACGAAAGGTTCGGCCTTACCTTGAAATCCCGAGAAAAGGTATTCGCCGCGGGCGTTCTTGGTATTCATGAGGCCGAGCAGTTCGTCTTCACGTTCACGTAATTCCGCAGCAATAGCTTTGCGCTGCTCGGGAGCCAATGCTCCATTACCGGCAGTAACAGCAAGTTCCTGCACACGGTCAAGTACAGTATTTACCGACTGCAAAACGCTTTCTTCCTGAACGAGGCTGTTATCTGCCGCATTCAGATTTTCCTTATATTGGGTCAAAACATTCTGCTGCTGCTCAAGCTGCAGCAGACGCACCGACGCAACCGGGTCATCGGCCGGCGTGAGGATCCGATTGCCGGTGCTGATCTGTTCCTGGGTACGGATGGTACTGGCATAGTTGCGCTGCAGGCCTTGAACGCCATTGTTGAACGCCTGGATAGTGGAAATACGCATAGCTGCCTCATCTTCTCTAGCGGTAACTGACACTTACCAGAGCCGCACCCGTTTTGGGATTTTTCACCACATGGCGTTTGCCACGCGGCCGAACCGGAAATCTTTATTGGCAACCTGTAGCGGCAGCCATGATGAGCCAAGGCCCAGCCTACTACCTGAAGGCTCCGATCAGGGTATCGAACAACGAGCGCGCAACTTGAATCACCTGAGCAGAGGCGTTGTAGTACTGCTCGAACTTGATCAGGTTGGCAGCCTCTTCATCGAGGTTGACCGCTGAAAGAGAATCACGGTTGTCCTGCGCCTGCTTGAGAATAGCACTGGTCGCATCGCTGTCCTGACGGGCCTGGGCGGTCAGGGTACCGACCCGCTCGACTAGGTCGCCATAGCTATCGGTGAAGCTCGAACCGGTCGTGATGCCTGTGACGCTAGGGTCGACACCGACGACCTGCTTGCTCTGCAACCCCACCAAGGCCAAAGCATTGCGGTTGTCGGATACGCCGTTGAGGTTGAAGGCGATATCGAAACGATCGCCATTTTCCGGGCGCCCGCTGACACTCATGTTGACGCTAGTGCCATCTGCCAGAGTCAACTGATAGTTGTTTTGCTGGCCGGGCTCGAACAGCGGGGTCGGTGCCGGGGTGATCGGCTGTCCCTTGTTGTCCACGCGCGTCAAAGACGCCCCGGCTGGCAAGCCAGTGAAGCTGCCGGCGGCCGAATCGTAGGTCAGCGTGATCGGCGGAAAAGCCGCCTGCAAGGCGGCCGGGTTGATACTGCTGCCTGTGGATTTCAGTGTCGGCTGACTGATTGCACCATTACCGCGGTTCTGCAGGTTGGCCTCAGCGCGAATCGGCGCGGCGAAGGCCAGCTGATCAGCCTGGTCAAGGACGGTTGAAATAGTCGAAGCGCCAATACGTGTAGGCTGTAGCGCGAAATAATCACCGGCCGCCGGTGCCGGTGTTCCCACAACGACCTGGAAACCCTGATCACGCCCTGCGCTGTCTTGGAAACTCAGGGTGCCAGCCGGATTCTCGGTCACAGCCATCGTCTGATTGTCACTCAAACGGCGCGCCGAGTAGTTGGTGCCGTCGAACTCCAACCGATAATCACTGGTGGTCAATACCGAACTATTGGTGATGTTCAGCACTGGCGATGCATTACTGCTGTTGGTCGACGAAGGTAACACGCGCAGGCGCGCCAACGATTCCTCGTTGAAATCACCAAACAACTTGGTACCAACCTGCCCCTTGAGATCCAAGCCCTGCCCCAACTGGCTGTTGACCTGATCACTGATCGACAGTGCGAGGCGACCCAGAGAGTTGAAGGTCTTGTCCAGCACGTCTTCGCGGTACCGCAGAATGCCGCCCAACTCTCCACCGGTCACTTGAGTGGTGATGGTTTGCCGGGAAGCACCGACGATGAACTGGATTTCGGAGCGATTCGGATCATTGGTGCCTGGTACAACCTCTAGGCGGGCGGCGTTGCTCCCGACCACCAGCGGCTGGCCAGAACCGATGAAGACGTTCTGCGTGCCGTCGTTCTGCGCAACAACGTTGACGCCGACAAAGGTTGCCAGTTGACGCACTGTCTCTTCACGCGCGTCCAACAGATCATTAGGCTGACTGCCGTTGGCTTGAGCGATAGAAATTGATTCGTTGAGACTGGCAATGGAACCGGCGAGCCGGTTGATCTGTTCGGTGACGGCGCCCATCTGCTTATTGGCGAAGCTATTCTGTTCATTCAGGCGGTCGTAGACGGTATTGAACCGACGACTCAGCCCCTCCGCTTCGGAGAGCACCAGCTGGCGGGCAGGCAGGTTGGACGGATCCTCGGCGGCCGTCTGCATGGCTGAGAAGAACTTTTGCAACGATGGCGTGACACCCGTGGTGCTACCGGCCAACAGAGAATCGAGCTGATCGATCTGGCTTTTATAAGCCTGCACGTCGGCACTCAGCGAAGTGCTACTGCGCAGTTGCGTACTGAGAAACTCACTGTAACTGCGACGAATGTCCACCAGCGAGGTGCCGCTGCCGATATAGCCGGCACCGCTGAATTGCGGCGTGCGCGTTGCCTGGATGGTGTCCTGCCGCGAGAACCCTGGGGTATTGATATTGGTGATGTTATGCCCGGTCACCGACAGCGAAGTCTTGTTTGCCGCCAGGCCCGACAGGCCAATATTCAGTAGGTCAGCCATGCTTCATCATCCCCGGTTCGAGGGCGCGCCGTTGGCGGCAATCATCTGGTAGGTCGACAGCTTGCGGGCGATCTGCGAGACCTTGCGGGCGTACTGCGGATCGGTGGCATAGCCGGCTTTCTGCAGCTCACGGGCGAACTGCTCGGGGTTGGCGGTGGAGCTCAGCGCCTTTTCGTAGCGTCCGTTGCTTTGCAGGAAGCTCACGTAATCCTCGAAGCTATGGGCGAAGGATTCGTAAGAGCGAAACGAGGCGGCTTCCTTCACTGGCTTGCCGTTCTGGTATTCGGTGGTCATCACCCGGGCGGAATCGCCGTCCCAGGTGTTGTGTGTCTTGATGCCGAACAGGTTGTAGCTGCTGCTGCCATCGCCTTGTTTGATGATCGACTTGCCCCAGCCGGTTTCCAACGCCGCCTGGGCGACCAGGTAGGTCGGATCGACACCCAGTTTGGCCGCGGCCTTCTCGGCCATCGGCAGCATGGTTTCCATGAATTCCTTGGCCGATTTGAACGTGGTACGGCTGGCGATTTCTTCGCTGCCGTTGATGCTCAAACGGCGCTCGGCCGGCGCGGCGTAGGCCTTGGCGGGCAGCCAGTCGCCTTTTGCCAGAGGCTTGCCGACAGCATCGCCGGCTGGTGTATTGGCTACGGTAGTCGCAGTGACGGCTTCGGCGCCCGGCACGATGCCGGCCTGAACGCGCTGGGCGAGCTTGCCCGGCAGCGACAGGCGACGCTGATTGATCAGGGTCATGTCGTTACGCTCAGGGTCCACAGCGGCAGCGACTTTCTCGAGCTTCTCGACCTTCGCAGGCACAGCGTCAGCAACCGCTTCGTTACGAGCCAGCGGCTTGCTCGGCGCAGCCGGCACCGGGGCATCGACCTGGGCGAACGGATTAGGTCGCTCGCTGGGGTTCTTCATCTTCGACATCTGCCGGGCCATCACGTCGGCCAGACCGATGCCGTTCTTGTTGCCGGCCATGGTCACCGACAGCTGTTGGTCGTACATGTCCTGGTAGGTCTTGGCCTCGTTGCTGTTCATGAAGTTACCTTCACCGAACACCTCGTTGGCCGAACGCATGGTCTTGAGCATTTCATTGAGAAACAGCGACTCGAACTCCTTCGCGACCTTGCGAATGTTCTCCTCATTGTCACCACCGACCTTGAACTGGTTGAGGCGATTGAGATCGGTGTAGGCACCGCTGTCTACGGTGCTGGTGCCGGCGGCCGAGAGTCGAGTATCCATGTCGCGTGTCCTTTAAATCACGATCAGGTCGGCCTGCAGAGCGCCGGCTTGCTTGAGCGCCTCCAGGATGGCCATGAGGTCAGAAGGCGCAGCGCCCACCTGGTTCACTGCCCGGACGATCTCGTCGAGGGTGGTGCCGGGGCCGAACTTGAACATCGGTTTCTTTTCTTCGTCGGCGCCAACGCGCGAGCGCGGCACCACGGCGGTTTCGCCACCGGACAGCGCGCCCGGCTGACTGACGATCGGATCTTCGGTGATGGTCACCGTCAGGCTGCCGTGGGTTACTGCAGCAGGCTGCACGCGCACGTTCTGCCCAATGACGATAGTGCCGGTACGCGAGTTGATGATGACCTTGGCCACCGCCTGGCCGACATCCACTTCCATGTTTTCCAGGATCGACAGGTAGTCGACGCGCTGGCTCGGGTCGAGCGGCGCGCTGACGCGAACCGAGCCGCCATCCAGCGCCTGAGCAACGCCTGGGCCGAGCAGTTCGTTGATGTGGTCGACGATGTTCTTGGCGGTGGTGAAATCCGGACGATTGAGGTTCAGCGTCAGGGTATTGCCTTGATCGAAGCCGCTCGGCACCGGGCGCTCGACGGTGGCACCACCCGGGATACGGCCGGCCGACGGAACGTTGACGGTGATACGCGAGCCATCGGCGCCGCTGGCATCGAAGCCGCCAACCACCAGGTTGCCCTGGGCGATAGCGTAAGTGTTGCCGTCAATACCCTTGAGCGGCGTCATCAGCAGGCTGCCGCCACGCAGGCTCTTGGCGTTACCGATCGAGGAAATGGTGATATCGATGGTCTGCCCTGGCTTGGCGAAAGGCGGTAGATCGGCATGGATGGACACCGCCGCGACGTTCTTGAGCTGCACGTTGCCGCCCTCCGGCACCTTGATGCCGAACTGCGCCATCATGTTGTTGAAGGTCTGCACGGTGAACGGGGTCTGGGTGGTCTGGTCGCCGCTGCCATTGAGGCCGACCACCAGGCCGTAGCCAATCAACTGGTTACTGCGTACGCCCTGAATGCTGGCCAGGTCCTTCAACCGCTCGGCTTGAGCGGTCGAGGCCAAGAGCAGCGCAGCAACGGTGATGATCCATTTACGCATGATCATTGACCTCAGAACGGAAACAGCGGGCTAGCGAAAAAGCGGTCCAGCCAACCCGGCTGGCTAGCATCGGCAAAGGCACCGGTGCCGGAATAGGTGATACGTGCATCGGCTATGCGGGTCGACGCCACCGAGTTGTCACGGGCCACATCATCGGAACGAACCAGTCCGGCGATACGCACCAGCTCGTCGCCGGTGTTGAGGGTCATCCACTTTTCGCCACGCACTACCAGCAGGCCATTGGGCAGCACCTCGGCCACGGTCACGGTGATCGAGCCGGTCAGGCTGTTGCTCTGCCCCGCCTGACCAGAACCATCCGTACTACGCTGGGCGCCGTACTGAGCGCTCAGCCCGAGGTCATCCGCCTGCAGGGGGTTGAGGCTGGAATTTGGGTTATTGAGCGACACACCGCCGCCGAACAGCGAAGTGAGGCCGATATTGGCGTTGCTGTTCTTGGCGATCTTCGAGGTGGCGTTTTTGCTCGCCTGGGTGCGCTCGTTGAGGGTGATGGTAATCACATCACCCACGCGAAAGGCCTTGCGATCGCCATACAGGTTGCTCTCGAACCCGGACTGGAAGATTGAGCCGTTGTTCTGCGCAGCCGGAAGCGGCGTACGCGGCAGAACGGGTGCGTAGTAGGGATCATTTGGCCGCGCAGCGGGTGCCACACAGCCACTCAGCACTACGCTGCCGAGAATCGAAAACACACACACCAAGCGGTTCATAACCACTACCTCACAGCGTTCAGGCGTATCAGGGGAAGGGCTTATGCCCTACCTCGGGGTCTTAAAGGTTCTGAGAAATGAAGCCCAGCATCTGGTCAGCGGTGGAGATGACCTTGGAGTTCATCTCGTAGGCGCGCTGAGTGGTAATCATGTTGACCATCTCCTCGACCACGCTGACGTTGGAGTTCTCCAGTGTGTTCTGCAGGGTGGTACCCAGGCCGTTGAGGCCGGGCGTGCCAACCTGCGGCGCACCGCTGGAGGCGGTTTCCATGAACAGGTTGTTGCCGATGGCTTCCAGACCCGCCGGGTTGATGAAGTCGGCGATCTGGATGTTGCCGACGATCTGCGGCTGCGGGTTGCCGGTAGTGGTGACCGATGCGGTACCGTCCTCCCCCACAGTGAAGGTACGTACTTCCGGCGGCAGCACGATGGCCGGTTCCAGGGCGAACCCCTGGGAGGTGACCACTTGACCGTTGGCATTGAGGTGGAAGCTGCCATCACGGGTGTAGGACACCGTGCCATCGGGCATCAACACCTGGAAAAAGCCACGACCATTAACGGCCATATCCATCGGCTGCTCGGTGGTTTGCAGGCTGCCGGCAGTGAAGATTTTCTGGGTGCCATTGATACGCACGCCGGTACCGAGCTGCAGACCGGAGGGCAATTGGCTGTCCTGGCTCGACTGACCACCGGGCTGACGGCGGATCTGATACAGCAGATCTTCGAACTCGGCGCGATCGCGCTTGAAGCCCGTGGTGGACACGTTGGCCAGGTTGTTGGAAATGGTCGTCAGGTTCATGTCCTGAGCTGACAGGCCGGTCTTAGCGACCCACAGTGACGGAAGCATAGTGTTCTCCTCGGGTGCCGGATTCATGGCACCGCGTATTGGTTATCAGCTCATCTGCAAGACGCGCGCCATGGCGGTGTCATTATCTTCTGCAGTGCGCATCATCTTGACGGACAGCTCGAACTGCCGGGACAGCGCCAGGATCGACGTCATCTCCTCGACCGCATTGACGTTGCTGGACTCGAGAAAACCCGAGGTAATCTGCACCGTGGCATCAGCTACCGGCGGCTGCGGGCCAGTGAAGCGGATCATGCCGTCAGTGCCCTTCTGCATCTGCTTGAGATCCGGATTGACGAGTCGCAGCCGATCGACCTCGGCGAGTACCCGCGGCGCCTCGCCGAGCGCACGAATACTGATGGTCCCGTCCTGGCCAATCTCGATCTTCTGCTCCGGCGGCACGGCAATCGGCCCGGCATTGCCCATCACCGGCATGCCATTGCCGGTGCGCAGCATGCCCTGGGCATCGACATTCAGGCTGGCCGTACGCACATAGGCTTCGCTACCGTCAGGCGCCTGCACGGCCAACCAGCCCTTGCCGCCGATGGCCACATCCAGATCTCGCCCGGTCTCCTGCAACGAACCCGGTGTAAAGTCGGTTCCCGGCCTCTCGCTCATGGCGAATACGCGCGATGGCTGACTCTCACCGAAAATCTGCATCGAACGGGCCTGCTCGAAATCACGACGGAATCCAGTTGTGGAGATGTTTGCCAGATTGTTGGCGTGGGCACGCTGGGCCAAGCTGTTGTTGTGGGCACCAGTCATGGAGACGTACAGCATCTTGTCCATGTTTTCCTCCGAGGTGGGCGACGCGCCCGCGACTCTGACCACACCTCAAAAGCAATACACATGCCACAACTCAATAAAATTTATAAGTAATTGAATTTAAAGGAATTAATAAAATAAAAAGGCTCCCGAAGGAGCCTGTAATTTGTCGCTCGGCGAGTGGTTGCCGTTTCCGGCAACGACTCCCTGACGCTTAACGCAGATTGATGATGGTCTGCGTGATCGCACTTTCGGTTTCGATGGTCTTGGCGTTGGCCTGGTAGTTGCGCTGCGCCACGATCAGGTTGACCAGCTGATCGGACAGTTCGACGTTGGAGTCTTCCAGAGCGCCTGATTGCAGGCTGCCCAAAGTACCGCTTTTCGGCGTTCCTATTACCGGCTCGCCCGATTCAGAAGACTGTACCCAGGCCGTTTTACCTACCGGCGTCAAACCCTGCATGTTGGCAAAGTTAGCCAGAACCAGTTGCCCCTGAATCTTGGTTTGGCCATTGGTATAGCGCGCGAAGAGCTGACCGGTTTCATCTATCTGCAAGCCAGCCAGTTCGCCCGTGCTGTACCCATCCTGCACCACCTTGGCGACCGAGAAGGTACTGTTGAACTGGGTAGAGCCGCGGAAATCGAATTTGATCGCAGCACTGGCGGCAGACCCATTAGGCGCCCAGGTCGTACCTTCAGCGTTGGTCGGTGCAGCGGGCACCCAGCCATTCATATTGATAGAACCATCAGGAGCAACCGTCAGCCCAGCGCTCAAGTTAGCCGGATCAATGGTCTGCATTTTACCGGACGAATCGAACGTCACCCCAGCCGATAGCGCCTGAGTGCTGGTCGGATCCAACGGATTACGCCCGTCGACCAAGATCTTCACATCCCAGTTATTCGCCCCAGTCTTCACAAAATACTGAGTAAAGGAGTGCGCATTACCCTGAGCATCAAAGATATTGACCGAGGTAGAACGGTTGTAGCTGGTCGGATCGGCCGGATTGAACGAAGCATTCGCCGCAGTTGTGCCTGCCGTTGCGCCTGCCGCATTCGCAGCTGCGAGCTCCGCAGGAGTAGCCGCCGCAGTAGCTGCCGCAATTTCAGCAGGAGTCGGATTAGGGTTACCGGGCAAAAGCACGCCATTAAAGGCAGTCTGATAGGCCGTATCGTAGGCGCTCTGACGTAATACCGGCACAGCTTCAGTGGAGTTCAGGTTGAAGGGCTGAGTGATGGTACTGGTCGAACGCGGCGCCTGACTGGCCGTTTCCACTTTCAGGTTGCTGATGATGCCATTCTGCAGGTTGCCATTGGCATCCACACTGTAACCCTGCAGGTTGTGCCCAAAGTTGTTGACGATAAAACCTTCACGGTCAGTGCCAAAATAGCCGGCACGGGTGTAACTGATATCGCCATTATTGCTGGTACGGAAAAAGCCGCTGCCGTTGATGGCCAGATCCAGCGAGTTCTGTGTGTAATTGATATTGCCCTGACTGAACAGCTGGGACACATCACTGAGCAGCACGCCACTACCAATCGGATTGGAGCCGCTGCTAAGCATCGACGAAGCGTACAAGTCAGCGAACTCGGCACGCGACTGCTTGAAGCCAGCCGTACCGGCGTTGGCGATGTTGTTACCTGTCACGTTGAGGTCACTGGTTGCAGCACGCAGGCCGCTAAGACCGATATTGAACGACATGAAAATTCTCCTTGCCGAAGCTCGGCAGCTAAAGCCTGTTAATTACTGACCAATGACCTGCACCTGCGACAACGGCACATTGCCGATACCCGCCAGGTTGAGCATCAACTCATTGCCGCCCAAGGTGACGCTGTCGACGTTGGCCGGCAGCAAGGTGTAAAGCCCTTTGGTCTCATTGCCGTAAGTGGCCTGAGCCTCGAACTTGTAAGTTCCCGGTTTCATGACGTTGCCGCTTGAATCCTTACCATCCCAGATGAAACTGACGTTGCCGGCCTGCTGTTCGCCGAGATTGATACGACTGACCACCGCACCGGCACTGTCGTAAACGTTGACGTATACGTTGCTGCTGCTGGTCGGTAGTACGGCACTGGCCTTGAAGCTTTCACTGGTATCGACCACCGCCTTATCGACCGGCACGATGACCTTGCGCCCAACCAATGAAGAAGCCTGCAGCGCCTGCGAGGACTGGTAGCCCGAGAGGATGGTTTCCATGCTCGAGTTGAGCTTTTCAACCCCCTCCACGGTACTGAACTGCGCCAGCTGCGCGATGAACTCGCCATTGCCCTGAGGCTCCAGCGGGTTCTGATTGTTAAGCTGCGCCACCAGCAGGTTGAGAAACTGGTCCTTGCCCAGCTCCTTGTTCTGCGTGCTGTCCTGCTTGACCTGATACTTGTCCAGTACGGAACTGGAGCCGACGCCATCAACGGTGCTCATCGCTCACTCCTGGCTCACTGGCCCAAGGTCAATACGCGCTGCATCATCTGCTTGGCGGTATTCATCATTTCCACGTTGGTCTGAAAGGCACGACTGGCGGAAATCATGTCCGCCATTTCCTCGACCACGTTGACGTTGGGGTAATAGACGTAACCCTTCTCGTCCGCTGCCGGGTGATTGGGCTCATAACGCGGCATCAGACTGCTCTGATCCTCGACGATCCCCAGCACCTGAACGCCGGCGCCCGAGTTGTCCTGATCGGCAAACAGCGAGCCGTTATTGCCGCCCTGGGCATTCTGGAACACGGTGGCGAACACCGGATGGCGCGCGCGATAGGTCTGATCGACGCTCGAGGAGACGGTCTCGGCGTTGGCAATGTTGCTGGAGATGGTATTGAGGCGAGTGCTCTGGGCACTCATACCGGTTCCGGCGATATTGAAAACACTGGTGAGGGACATATCAGGCTCCTTTATTCACCACGCAGGGCGCTGACGAGCCCTTTGAATTTGCTGTTGAGCAGCGTGAAACTGGTTTGGAAGGCCACCGCGTTCTCGGCGTAATTGGCCTGCTCGACCTGCGCATCCACAGTGTTCTGATCGATCGAAGGCGCGGTTGGCGTACGGTATGCTAGCGAAGCGTCGCCCATTGGCACGCCTTCTGCTGCGATATGGCGGCTATTGGTGGTTCTCAAGCCCGTGTTGCCACTACCACTGCTCTTTGCAGCTTGCTGAGCCAGCACCGACGCGAAATCCAGGTCACGCGCCTTGTAGTTGGGGGTGTCGGCGTTGGCCATGTTATTAGCCAGCACTTCGGCACGCTGCGCGCGAAAACCCAGCGCCTTCTCGTGAATACCAAGTGCACTATCGAAACTGATGCTCATCTCAGGGACCTTTGCCGTAACGGCTAGCCTGTTTGTCTGCAGAGTTAACAGCAAAGCACGTGCCAATTTATTTTTTTACTTATAAATCAGTTAGATCACTGAAAAGCAGGGCATTCGAGGTGCACGAGCGGCAAAGCTTTTCCGCCGCTAGGCAAAGTAGGAACGGCAATCTGAACGCTGGATTGCCGCTTTTCTGACGCGGTGGTGACAGAAGGCTGTCAGCCATAAAACAAAACGGGAGGCCATGGCCTCCCGTTCTTTCTAAAAAACCTTTGATCACTTGGCTTTGTAGATGATCCCAGGACTGCACTGAACCATCTGGTATTTCTCGGGCAACCCGTTAAGCGCCTCCGAGGCTCCAAGGAACAAGTATCCACCTGGCTTGAGCATGGCGTGGATGCGCGTGAGGATGTCCTTCTTCACTTCCGCCGAGAAGTAGATCAGCACGTTGCGGCAGAACACGATATCGAACTTGCCAAGACTGGCGTAACTGTCGAGCAGGTTCAGCGGGCGGAACTCCACACGGCTCTTAATGGCCGGTTTGACCACCCAGCGCCCCGGCCCTTTAGGATCGAAATAGCGTTGTAGCCGCTCCTGAGCAAGCCCGCGCCCCATGGCAAGGCTGTCATACTCGCCCGACTTGCAGTTGTTCAGCATGGTGGGCGACAGATCGGTCGCGACGATCTGAATCCCGGCCTTGAGCTGGCCAACATTGCTGCGCTCGAACTCATCAATACTCATCGACAGCGAGTAAGGCTCCTGCCCCGAGGAGCAGGCGGCTGACCAGATACGCAGGCGCTGCCCCGGATAAGCCTTGATCAACTCAGGCAATACGCGATTCTTCAGCACCTCGAAGGGATAGGTGTCACGAAACCACAGTGTTTCATTGGTCGTCATCGCATCGACCACCTGCTCGCGCAAACCACTGCGCGGCTGACTTTGCATGCGCTGCACCAGCTCACCTAATGTCTTGATGCCGTTGGTCTCCATCAACTTATTCAGCCGACTGGAAACCAGGTATTGCTTGTTGCTGCCAAGCACGATGCCACAGGCCTTTTCCAGAAAGATCCGGAATTGCTCGAAATCCAAATTACCTGAAGACACTCGTGAGGCCTCGCCCATCTATTCCATTGATTGCGCCGAGCGCTCCGAGAAGCGCTAGGCGAGTTAGCTGGCAAAATCTGCCAGCTTTTTTAACGCTGCCACGATCAGCCGGCCTTGATGCGATCCACGACTCGTGAGGCCAGATCATCCGGACGGAATTTTGCCAGGAAGTCATTGGCCCCTACTTTCTTCACCATTGCCTGGTTGAATACGCCGGACAGCGAAGTATGCAGCAGAATGTGCAGCTTCTGCATGCGTGCATCAGCACGAATCGCTGCCGTCAGGGTATAACCATCCATTTCCGGCATCTCAATATCGGAAATGATCATCAGCAATTCCTGCTCGGGCGACTTGCCCTCAGCGACCATGGCCTGCAGGTAATCGAGCGCCTGACGGCCATCGTTCAGCGCCGTGACCTCCACGCCGACCGTCTGCAGGCAGCGCATCACCTGCTTACGGGCCACCGAGGAATCATCGACGATCAGCACGTGCTGGCTGACAGCCTTGGTCTGCACTTCGACATCGATCACCCCAGCCGAAATAACCTCGGAGGTCGGCGCCACCTCGGCAAGAATCTTCTCGACATCAATGATCTCGACCAGTTTCTCATCCAGCCGGGTAACGGCTGTCAGATAATGATCACGCCCAGTACCCTTGGGTGGCGGATGGATCTCTTCCCAGTTCATATTGACGATGCGCTCCACCGAGCGGACCAGGAAGCCCTGCACCTTGGTGTTGTACTCAGTGATGATCACGAAGCTGCCATTGAGGTCAGCGAGCGGGCGCTTGCCAGTGGCGATAGACAGATCCAAGATCGGAATCGTGCCACCGCGAATGTTGGCCACGCCGCGAACCACGTGGCTCGACTTGGGCATAATGGTGAGTTTCGGACATTGCAACACCTCCTTCACCTTGAAGACGTTGATCCCGTACAGCTGAGGGCCGTCGAGACGAAACAACAGCAGTTCCAGACGATTTTGCCCAACCAGCTGAGTTCGCTGGTTGACCGAATCCATCACACCGGCCATGTACGGGCTCCCAAGATTCCAGTAACACATCAGATTTGGTTAGCGTAGCAGGCGGCACGCGCCTTGCTACGAACCAGACATGAATGTACGAATGACAATTATCCGACGCGCGATGGCCAAAAGCCTTCGCTGCCTGGCAGTTTTACCTGCTTTGCTGGCGCTCGGCTATAGCACGCTGACAACTGCCTCCGTCACCCTGCCCGATCAGCTTATCGGCGAGACCCAGCGCTTTCTTGAGCAGGCAGTTGCAGACTATTTGCAGCGCAGCAATATTCAGGCGCGCCATGAGGTGCAGATCAATCGCCTCGACCCCCGCCTGCGCCTGCCTTTATGCGATCAGCCGCTGACGATCAACCTGGAAACGCCGGCAGAACCCATCGGCCGGGTGACTATGCGTGTACGCTGCGATGGCACCTCCCCCTGGACCGTATTCGTTCCCGGCCAGGTGCGCCTCTACCGCGAAGTGGTCACCGTGACCCGACCTATCAAGCGCGAGGGTGTGCTCGGCGAGGGCGACCTGATGCTCGCCGAGCGCGATGTCGGCCTGCTCAACCAGGGCTACATGATCGACTTGGAGCAGGCAGTCGGTCGCAAGGCCACTCGAGCTTTGCAGCCGGACCAGGTACTGTCGCCTACATTCATCCGCCAGGCGGAAGTCATCCGCCGCGGCGATCAGGTAGTGATCAGCGCACGCAGCGGTGGCATCAACGTACGCATGCCCGGCGAAGCGCTTTCCGATGGCGCCGTTGGCAAGCAGATCAGCGTGCGTAACCAGAGCTCGCAACGCGTGGTGCGCGCAAGGGTTACCGGCCCTGGGCAGGTGGAAGTATCGATGTGAGAACCGGCTCGGCCAATGGACTGGCTGACGGGTGAACGAGGCTGATTTAGACTGTGCAAGCGACGCAATTTTTTTGCCTAAAGTTTTTCCGGGCACAGCCGACACACTAGGCAAGCGTCCACACACCGTTAGAGGTTTTGCACCATGGTCATCGACTTCAACCGACTCAACAGCTCCACGCCAGCCAGCACCAGCCGTGCCGGCGGTACTCAGGCCGGCAAGAACGAAGCCATCGACAACAAGGCTGCCGGCAATACCGCTACAACTCAGCAGAGCACCGCCAGCGGCAAGAGCGGCGAGTCCGTACAGCTGAGTAGCGAAGCACAACAGTTGCAGAAAACCGTCGACAAGCTGCGTGACCAGCCGGCCGTCGACAGTGACCGAGTAGCCAAGCTGAAACAGGCCGTTGCTGACGGCAGCTATCAGGTCGATAGTCAGCGCGTCGCCAGCAAGCTGCTCAATTTCGAATCCCAGCGCTAGCTTCCGGCTCGCACTGGGGCGTTGGACGCCCGGAAACCGACTGACGCCCGTCCGCTTCCATAGCAGATGCGCGCCTAGCGGTTCCCCCCCAGAGAGCCAGAACCATGAACATCACGCCCCTGCTCGATCTGTTCAACGAGGATATCGGCCACGCAGCGCGACTGCTTGAGCTGATCGACGCCGAATATGAAGCCCTTGGCGAGCATGACCTGAGCAAGTTGCAGGACATTCTAGCGAGCAAACAGCCCCTGCTTGCTACCCTCGACCAACACGGCAAAGGCCGTACACAAGCCCTAATCAGTCTGCAACTGAGCCCTGATCGCGCAGGCTTGAAAGCGCTTGCCGAACGTTCGGACAAAGGTGACGAACTGATCCAGGCCAGCGAACAGTTGAGCGAGCTGCTCGAACGCTGCCAGGAAGCCAATTTACGTAACGGCCGAGTTATTCGTAGCAGCCAGAATTCCACTGCCAGCATGCTCGGTATTTTGCGCGGCAGCGAAACACCGTCACTCTATGACAGCAGCGGTGGTACCGCTAAAATCGGCAACAAGCGCCCGCTCAGCCAGGCCTGACATAACGACAAGATGCGTGGTGATGCAACATCGCATTAACCGACGCAGCAGTACCTTGCCCCGGAGATCACTGGACCGTGTCCAACCCCTTCGCTCAGGACTGTGGCCCGCAACCCCCCAAGGTGCTCAAGGCACCTGTGGAGATCGTTGCCAACCTACGTCTGCTGCAACAGCACCATGACCCTTTGATCCTGACGTTTCAGGATCGCAACCAGCGTTTCCAGAGCTTTGTCATCGAGATCGACCGAGACCGCAACCTGCTGATTCTCGACGAGATGATCCCCAGTGACGGCGAACGTTACCTGCAAAATGGCGAAGCCTTCAGCGTCGAATCGCTGCATGACGGCGTACGCATCGCCTGGGACTGCCCAACGGGCATGCGCGTAAGCGAACGTGATGGAGAGCGCTGCTATCTCGGCACAATTCCTGCCGAGGTGCATTACCACCAGCGCCGCAATGCCTTCCGCGCCGCAGTCAAGCAATCGGAACAGGTCAAGGTGCAGCTTAGTGGTACGCGGCTGCGCGCGCCGCTCGAAGGCCTGATGCTGGACATCTCTGCATCAGGGTGCAAGATCCGCCTCGCCGGTGATGCCACCAAACAGCTGCAGGCTGGGCAGATCTACGAGGTTTTCTGTGCACAGCTGCCGGTCGGCAAACTGGAAACGGCCATCGAGCTGCGTCACGCCCGCTATGACGACAAGCTCGATATCACCTTTGCGGGCCTGCACTTCGAGAGTCTCAGCGGCCTGCAACAGCGCCTGATCGAGCGTTTCGTCTACCAGCTGCAGCGCGAGGCCCGTCGCTTCGAAAGCGACGGGTTTCTGTAAGACCGTCAAACATCATGCCTGTGGCGCGGTAGCAGAAGGCTCCGAGCCTTCAGCCGGAGGGGCGGCATCATCTAATTCGGTCGCCACAGGCTCCTGCATCTGCTCCTGCACAACCTGCTCATCAACACGCGGATCGAGCGCCGCCACCAGTGGTGATGCGGTCATGTTCACCGGCATGGCCACGTGCTGCAGCGGAGCATCGTCGACCTGGTGCAGGTGTGTGACGATGTTCGAGCGCACGCGCCAGACCAAGAACAGGCCGCACAGGCAGAAGAACGCGTACAGCATGTTGGCCCCGAAGAAGCGCATCAGCACACCGACCAACAGTGGCCCGATACAGGCGCCAACCCCAAAAGTGACCAGCAGCATGGCGGTCAGCGATACTCGTCGATCAGTTTCGACGTGGTCGTTGGCGAACGCCACAGCCAGTGGATAGAGGCTGAATTGCAACATGCTGACGATGAAGCCTACCGAGATCAGCAACAACAGGGGCGCTTCGGAGAGAACGGCCAGGGGGGAGGCCACCAGTAACAGTGCAGCCGACATGCCGCGGATCAATTTGACCCGGTCGAAGCGATCAGAGAGCCAGCCCAAAGGCGCCTGCACCACCAGCCCGGCGAGAATGCAACAGCCCATGAAGATACCCACCTGCTCGGTGGCTAGCCCCATTTCTGCCGCATACAGCGGCGCCAAGCCGTAAAAGGAACCGATCATCAGGCCCGCAACGCCGATAGTGGTGAGTGATAAAGGTACACGGCGAAAGAAGAAGCGCATTTCCAGGGGCGCGGGTCGCAGGGGCGCTGGATGCAGGCGACGAGTCAGCGCCACCGGTACCAGACACAGGGCGAACGACAGGGCCACCAGCATCAGCAGTTCCAGGCCCAGCGTCGGGTGCACCACCAGCACCAGCTGCCCGAGCACCAGGCCCAGGTAGGACGCGGCCATGTAGCCGGCAAAGACCAAGCCACGCTGCTTGGTTTCCGCCTGCTCGTTGAGCCAGCTCTCGATCACCATGTACTGACACATCATGCCCAGGCCGACCAGCACACGCAGTACGAGCCATGCTGGCAGCCAGTCGAGCAAACCATGGCCGAGCACGGCCGCCGTCACCACCCCCGCGCAGGCCACATAGGCGCGGATATGTCCTACCCGGGCGATCAGCCGGTGACCGATCTTGCCGCCCAATACCAGGCCGAAATAGTTAGCGGCCATCAGCGCACCAGCCCAGACACCCTCGCCGGACTCGGCCAGGCGCAGGGCCAGATAGGTACTCAGCAGGCCGGAGCCCAACAGCATCAGGACAGTGGCGATGTAGAGAGAACTGAAGGATTTCCAGATCAAGCGCATTGGACTGCAACAACTCCTTGTACCAGCTTCACTGAGCCGGCCTATGTTCGACGGGCGACCAGACGAGTCGCCCTGCACCCAAGGCAACCAAGCTGATGCTGTGCCATATGGATGGTGCGCATCGGGCACAGTTCACTGATTCCTGACCTCGCTTGGGCAATTGGCAATGCCTAGTCGACGGCCCTGCTCTCCAGAATCGCCAGCCGCTCTTCCAGTGCGCTGATCCTTGCTTCGAGCGCTTCCAGACGATCCGATGCCCCGTCACCAGGCGACTCCTGGCGCTGTGCGCGCTGCTGCAGCTGCGCCTGCAACTGTTCCGGATCACCCAGCAGTTGTGCATAACGATCTTCGCGCTGCCCAGCCTGCCGACCAACCAGAGCCACCAGCTGCCGCCCGATCATTCGCTCGAGATGGTGCAGCGCCTGCTGTGCGTCTTCGAACTCATACTGGCGGCCGCTTCGCGCCAGCAGCTCGCCGGTCGTCTGTGGCCCACGCAGCAGCAATAGTCCAAGCAAAGTCACCTGCGGGGCCACCAACTCGAGCGCCTTGTCGATTCGATGCTCCCAGCGATCGGCACGGCTGCCCATCACCAGCTTCACAAAGCCTCGCTCTTCCAGTTTCCGCAGCCCCTGCCCTACCGCCCCCTGAGTCAGGTTCATCAATGGGTCACGGCTGGTTTTCTGATTGCAGGCGAGCACCACTGCGTTAAGCGTCAGCGGGTAGGCCTCGGGGGTCGTGGCCTGCTTCTCGATCAGGCAGCCCAGAATGCGCGCTTCAGCGGCGCTCAGCGGAGAAGTGTCGTGGGAATCTTCAGTCATGTCGCTTACCCGGCCTGGAGGTTGCACCTAGGGTAGCCCGAGTGCAGTGAAGATGACATGCGTGAAAGAGATTTTGTCGTCATGCAAGTCGCTGATTTTCAAGACGCAAAAAATCAATGTTCGCACGAGAGAGCAAATGAGAACTATTTTTATTGACTAACAACCGAGAATGACTATTATCTACATCACCAGCCGCGAGGCTGGTTGGATAATCTGAATGCATCCTGGTCGGACGCTTCCAGTTTATCTCCTCATCAGGCTAATCACGGTTATTGACCCGGCTTTTGCCGGGTCTTTTTTTGCCTGCCATTCCTGACGATCCACCCTTACAGGTTGTCACATGCGGACTCGGAATATCGGCTCTCGGCGATTTTTCTTTATCAGGCTAACGCAAACTGATGACACGATAGATGTCAGGATCGAAGCGTGCGGATCATGGCGTCCCCTGCTGGAATCGAACCAGCATCTAGCCCTTAGGAGGGGCTTATTCTATCCGTTGAACTAAGGAGACCCGTTTGATCCGGCGCCCTTAAGGGCGCCGGCCGGCATGTTACCCAGCGCACGCGAATTTGTCATGTCAGCGCAGCAACTCAGGCGGCCGGCTCAAACAGCCTGACGACTACCGCTTGGCCGGCCTTCAGCCTTTCCTGCAACTGCCGCTCCTGGGCCCGCGCACGCTCAACTGCCTTTTCCTTGACGTGCCCGTAACCGCGGATTTGCTCAGGCAGTTCGGCAATGGCCAGCGCGGTGTCGTAGTTGCCGGCATCGAGTGCTTCGAGCAATTGGTCAATGCTGCGCTCGTAGTCGCCGATCAAGGCGTGCTCCAACTTGCGCTCCTCGCTATGCCCGAACGGATCCAGCCAGGTACCTCGCAGTACGCGCAACTTTGCCAGTACCCTGAAGGCACCAAGCACCCACGGCCCAAAGCTACGTTTGCGTGGCTCTCCGGTTACTGGATCAGGGCGACTCAGCCAGGACGGCGCCAGGTAAAACTGCAGGCGAAAATCACCCTGGAACTGCGCATGCAGTGCCTCGCTGAACGCCGCATCGCTGTACAGGCGCGCTACCTCGTACTCGTCCTTGTAGGCCAGAAACTTGAAGTAATAGCGCGCCACCGCCTCGGTCAGACGCTGCTGCGGATCACTGTCACGTGCGCGGACGCGGCCGACCAACTGACGATAGCGCTCGGCATAGCGGACATTCTGATAAGCAGTCAGCCGTGCGACGCGGTCTTCGATGACTTCATCGAGCGTGCTGCAGCGCTTGCTGTCATCTCCCTGCGGGCGAACCAGACGCTCGATGGCGGCAGCATCGTATGCGGCACGCCGCCCCCACAGGAAAGCCTGCTGGTTGAACTCGACTGCCACGTTGTTCAACTCGATGGCCTTGTCGATGGCCTGCGCGCTGATCGGCACCAGGCCTTTCTGGTAGGCGTAGCCGAGCATAAACAGGTTGGTGGCGATACTGTCACCAAGCAGGCGGGTCGCCAGGCTCGTTGCATCGACGAACCAGGTTTTCTCGACCCCTACCGCGTCGATAAGCGCCTGGCGCATCGCCGGCCCCGGCACCTGGGCGTCGGGATTACGGGTAAATTCCGCCGTGGCAGCTTCGTGATCGTTGATAACTGCGTGGGAGATCTTCTCGTTGAGCTTGGCCAGTGCGTCTTCGCCAGCCGCCACCACCAAGTCGCAGCCGATCAGCAGGTCGGCTTCACCCGCGGCAATCCGCACGGCGTAGATGTCATCCTGACGGGCCGAGATGCGCACATGGGTGTTCACCGGCCCGAACTTCTGCGCCAGCCCCGCCTGGTCGAGCACCGTACAACCCTTGCTCTCCAGATGAGCTGCCATACCCAACAGAGCGCCCACGGTGGTCACGCCACTGCCGCCTACGCCGGGCAGGAGGATGTTCCAGGGTCTGTCCAGGGCAGGCTGCCGCGGCTCCGGCAAGGCCACAAACAGCGCACCGGCTCCGACTGCCTGGGGCTGGCGCAACTGACCACCGTGCACGGTCACGAAACTGGGGCAGAAGCCATCCAGGCAACTGAAATCCTTGTTGCAGGCGTTCTGGTCGATTTCCCGCTTGCGCCCCAGTTCGGTTTCCAGCGGCAGCACCGACAGGCAGTTGGATTTCACGCTGCAGTCGCCACAGCCTTCGCACACCGCGGAGTTGATGAACGCGCGCCGCGCCGGGTCGACCAGCTTGCCGCGCTTGCGACGCCGACGTTTTTCGGTCGCACAGGTCTGGTCGTAGATGATCACCGACACGCCCTTGAAGTCACGTAGCTCGCGCTGCACTGCATCGAGCTCACGGCGATGATGGAAGCTGGTGATCGGCGCGAAGGTCGAGCGGCTGGGGTACTTGTCTGGCTCGTCACTCACCACCGCGATGCGTTTGACCCCCTCGGCGAATACCTGCTGGCTCAACTGGTCAACGCGCAGCTCACCGTCCACCGGCTGCCCACCGGTCATGGCCACCGCATCGTTATAGAGAATCTTGTAGGTGATGCTCACCCCCGCCGCCACCGCAGCGCGCAGTGCCAGATGGCCGGAATGGAAATAGGTGCCATCGCCCAGGTTCTGGAACACATGGGGCGTATCGGTGAACGGGGCCTGGCCGATCCAAGTCACCCCTTCCCCGCCCATCTGGGTGAAGGTCTCGGTACTACGGTCCATCCACTGGGTCATGTAATGACAACCAATGCCGCCCATAGCACGGCTACCTTCAGGCACCTTAGTCGAGCTGTTATGCGGGCAGCCCGAGCAGAAATGCGGGGTTCGCACGGTGTTGTAGCTGCGCGCTGCCAGAGCCTTTTCCTTGGCATCGAGAAACTTCAGGCGCGCCTCGATCACTTCACTGGTGTAGATGGGCGCCAGACGCCGCGCAATGACCCGGGCAATCATTGCAGGGGTCAACTCACCCAGATTAGGCAGTAGCGACTCGCCCTGCTCATCGAACTCGCCAACCACCCGGGGGCGCTTTCCGACCGGCCAGTTGTAGAGCTGTCCAGTCAGCTGATCTTCGATGATGCTGCGCTTCTCCTCGACAACCAGAATCTCGTCCAGCCCCTCGGCAAATGCATGCACGGAAACCGGCTCTAGCGGCCAGCTCATGCCGATTTTCAACACACGCAATCCGATCTGTGCGCAGAGTGATTCGTCCAGGCCCAAGTCATCCAGTGCCTGGCGTACGTCGAGATAGGATTTGCCGGTGGTGATGATCCCCAAGCGCGGATTGGGCGAATCGAGCATCACCTTGTTCAAGCCGTTGGCATGGGCGAAAGCGCGGGCCGCATAAATCTTGTAGACGTTGAGGCGCTTCTCCTGGGCCAGAGGTGGATCCGGCCAGCGAATGTGCACGCCGTCCTCGGGCAACTCAAAATCATCGGGGATCACGACCTTGATGCGCTGCGGATCGACATCCACCACCGCGGAGGAATCGACGTTTTCGGCAATGGTCTTCAGCGCTACCCAGCAACCGCTGTACCGCGACAGCTCCCAGCCGATGATGCCGTAGTCGAGGATTTCCTGAACGTTGGCCGGGTTGAGCACTGGCATCGAGGCAGCGATAAAGGCGTGTTCGCTCTGGTGAGCGATGGTAGAAGACTTGCAGCCGTGATCGTCACCGGCCAGCACCAGCACGCCGCCATGGGCCGACACACCGGCGGAGTTGCCGTGTTTGAACACGTCGCCGCTGCGATCGACACCAGGGCCCTTGCCGTACCACATGGCGAATACGCCGTCGTAGCGCGCGCCGGGAAACAGATTGGTCTGCTGGCTGCCCCACACCGCCGTGGCACCGAGTTCCTCGTTGACCCCAGGCTGGAAATGAATGGCGTTCTGCTGCAGAAACTCGCGGGCCTCCCAAAGACTCTTGTCCAGCCCACCCAGTGGCGAGCCGCGGTAGCCGGAAATGAAGCAGGCGGTATTGAGCCCGGCGGCGGTATCACGCTGCTTCTGCAGCATGGGCAGGCGGGTCAGCGCCTGGGTCCCGGTAAGGTACAAATGGCCCGTCGCGAGACGGTATTTGTCGTCCAGACGGATTTCGGCCAGAGACATAAGACGGCGCTCCTGTTGTTTTTATAGCGACCTATCAGGTGACACGGTTAATCACCTGCCTACATCCGCCAGGATCACTGTGTGGATGTCTGCCTTAAGCATAGACCGGAGTGCGGCGATTTTTTCTTTCCCATTCATGCCGCCAACGCCAATACTGCACATGAACGTTTCGAAAATAATCACAAAGGAGAAACGAACATGCACGAGCCTCTGAGTGCCATCGACCGGCGGATTCTTCGCCTGATGCAACGCAACGCCGACCTCAGCGCGGCTGAAATTGCCAAGAAGGTGGAGCTGTCTCAGTCGCCCTGCTGGCGTCGCATCAATCGTCTGCAGGAGGAAGGCTTTATCGAGCGCAAGGTGGCGTTGCTCAGCCACAAGCGTCTCGGCTTCACCATCACGGTGTTCGTCAGCATCAAATTATCCGCCCATGGCCGCAGCAATCTGGACGAATTCGAACGGGCGATCGCCGGTTATCCCGAGGTCATCGAGTGCTACACCATGGCGGGCAGTTCGGACTATCTACTCAAGGTCGTAGCCCGCGATATCGCCAGTTACGAGCGTTTTCTACGCGACCAATTGCTGCAGCGTCCCCATGTGCAGGAGGCTCATTCGGGCATCGCCATGAGTGAAGTCAAGCGCACCACTGAACTGCCCCTGGACTAAAACAAATTCAAGGTCATGCATTTTGCAATACGCCAATGTGTGCACCTTGCAACATGCACGAGAAAGCACCGCCAAATCAATTTTAACTAATTGATTTTAAAGGATTTTTTTTGAATTAAATCCTGGCACGGGAACTGCTCTTTCCCTCGCATAGAATTCCGAATGCGAGAACCCCGCCCATGAACAGCCTCATCGCACTGGCTACCGCTATCGCCCTGACCCTGCTTGCAGGAGCCGCATTCGCCAACTTTCAGAACAACCAGCAACAGGCAACCGCCATGCAACTGGTTCAGCAGATGCGTGCCACCCCGGTGCAGTTCGAGCATGCTGCGAAAGTCGAGCCTGGCCAATTCGTCGCCAAACCGCTGACCACCGCTGATTGGCAACCTCGCGCCCAACAGCGCTTTACCTTCTGAGTACTGGCCATGTGGAGCGTATTCTTCCCTGGTTTCGTACTACTACTGGCCATTGTTACCTGTGCCGCCATCTGGATGATCGACGGCCTCTCGGATCGAGTTCCGCCGCGCAGCTCCAATGACGAGCACAACGGCCCCCACGATCCTTTTTTCTGAAGGCAACCTTGCCGCGCGAGGAGAGCATGATGTCCAAACCAGCTGTGTTGTTTCTGCTGATCGCGGTTCTGTCCGCTGGCCTGTTGGTCTTGCCCGAACAGGCTCAATGGCTCACGTCGACCGCCAAGATTACCCTGGCGATGAGCAGCGTCGCGCTGGCCGTCGCCCTGCTGATCGGCAAGCGGGTCAAGTTCGACCCGATTCTGCGCTAAAACGCGAGTAACGTTCTGGCTTGCTGCTCAGCTAGTGGCTGTCGATAAGCTGGAGCAGCCTCTCCACCGTCTCGTCGAGACTGCCGGAGTTATCCATGCGAATGATGCGCTGATCGGCCTGCATGAAAGCGCTGCCGCTCAGCTCAGCACTTCGTGCCAGCCGCGCTTCGATCTGGTCCACATCCTCCCGCGCTCGAGCAAGAAGGCGTTTTCTCAGGATGACTGGCTCGACCTGAAGCAGAACGGCAAGCAGATAGGGGTACTTGCTGCGAGCCTCATCCAGATAACCGCGCGAGCCGTTTACGATCACCTGGTAACCATCGGCCAGCCATTCTTCGATTTCCCTAGGAATCCCGTAAGCCAAGCCATTGGCGCGCCAGACCATGGCGAAATCGCCAACACGTTCACGCTCGCCGAACTCCCAATGCGACACGGAAATAGCCTCCTCGCCCATCGCCTCGGCTGAGCGAGTGATGACCCGCCGAGCTATGCGACAGCGACGCCCCTCAAGGCATTGCTGCAGGCGCTGCAGCACGCTGTCCTTACCGGCACCGGAAGGCCCCATCAGGTAGATCAGCCTGCCAGCATTCATTCACATACCTCGCCGAGATTGATGCGATGCGCAGCCAGAGCACGGCTGCAGAGGATCTCAATCATAAGCAATTGGTACCGTGCCGACGCTAAATCATGCGCAAGTGCATAGAAAACGCATTTTTTATCTCGATTACTAACGAAAATCGTTAAAGGCGGCCCACTGCCATCCACAATAAATGCGACGCTGCGCGCAATCGGAATCAATTCCGACAACTTGTGCTGGCATAAAGCCGGTACTCGGTACAGAATACGACACGTAATTGGCGTCAAATATCTGATGGCAAGAAGTACGATCACCAGACAAAATGCCGACGTTGTTGAACGGCAGACGCGAAAGATGGTCAGAACCTGACTTTCCGTAGCTTTATGCCATTACAGCTTCGTTTCCCTGAACTTATTTGGTTGATGTATGCGCCCTATGAAACAGGCTATCTACTCCAGCCGTACGGCTGACAAGTTCGTCGTTCGGTTGCCCGACGGTATGCGCGAGCGCATCGCTGACGTGGCCCGCCAACACCACCGCAGCATGAACTCCGAAATCATCGCTCGCCTGGAGCAAAGCATGCTTCAGGAAGGTGTATTGGACGACGAGCTCGGCGTGCGCCTCGACAGCCCCGAGCTGTCGCTGCACGAACGCGAACTGCTGCAGCGCTTCCGCCAGCTCTCGCGCCGCCAGCAGAACGCCCTCGTTGCACTGATCGCACACGATGCCGAAATGGCCGCCGGTAACGACGACTGATTCGGCACGGGCAAAAAATCGCAGGAAGCGATACCGAGCGGCTTTCGACACCCGCAAGTGATCATCAGGCAATAAAAAACCGGCTCAATGCCGGTTTTTTATTACCTGCACGCTGGGCGACTAAAGCAGGAACAGTGATGCTAGCCCAAGGAAAATGAAGAAACCGCCACTGTCGGTGACTGCGGTGATCATCACGCTGGAACCCATCGCCGGGTCACGCCCGACACGCACCAGGGTCATTGGAATCAACACGCCCATCAGCGCAGCCAGCAACAGATTAAGCGTCATCGCTGCGGTCATCACCACACCCAACGACCAGCTGTCATACAACCCGTAGGCGACGGCACCAATTACCCCGCCCCATACCAGACCATTGATAAGCGCTACGCCCAGCTCCTTGCGAATCAACCGCGAGGTATTGCCTGTACTGACCTGGTCGAGCGCCATGGCACGCACGATCATGGTAATGGTCTGGTTGCCCGAGTTGCCGCCGATACCGGCAACGATGGGCATCAGCGCCGCCAAGGCAACCAGCTTCTCGATGGAACCCTCGAACAAGCCGATGACGCGCGAGGCCATGAACGCCGTGATCAGGTTGATGGCCAGCCAGGACCAGCGGTTGCGAACCGACTTCCAGACCGAGGCGAAGATGTCTTCCTCCTCGCGCAGACCGGCCATGTTGAGGACTTCGCTTTCGCTCTCCTCTCGAATCAGGTCAACCATCTCATCGATGGTAAGGCGGCCGATCAGCTTGCCGTTCTTATCGACCACGGGCGCCGAAATGAGGTTGTAACGCTCGAAGGCCTGGGCCGCATCGTAGGCATCCTCATCAGGGTGAAAGCTGACCGGGTCGTTGGCCATGACCTCAGCGACCTGCTTGTCCGGATCATTGACCAGCAAGCGCTTGATCGACAGCACCCCTTTGAGGACGCCGTCATAATCGACGACGAACAGCTTGTCGGTATGCCCCGGCAACTCCTTGAGACGACGCAGGTAGCGCAGCACCACTTCGAGACTGACATCCTCACGGATGGTCACCATTTCAAAGTCCATCAGCGCACCGACCTGCTCCTCCTCATAGGAGAGCGCAGAACGCACCCGCTCGCGCTGCTGGGCATCAAGGGTTTCCATGAGCTCGTGCACGACATCGCGCGGCAGCTCCGAGGCCAGGTCGGCGAGCTCATCGGCGTCCATTTCCTTGGCGGCCGCGAGGATCTCGTGATCCTCCATGTCAGCCAGCAGGGTTTCCCGGACGGCGTCGGAAACTTCAAGCAGGATGTCACCGTCGCGGTCGGCCTTGACCAACTGCCAGACGGCGAGACGGTCTTCCAGCGGCAGGGCTTCGAGGATGTAGGCGACGTCGGCCGGGTGCAGGTCGTCGAGCTTGCGCTGCAGTTCGGTGAGGTTCTGTCGATGCACCAGACCTTCGACGCGGTCGTGGTGCGGGCCTTCCTGGCGATGGGTCAGGTCTTCGACCAGCCTGTGCCGCTGCAACAGCTCGACGACCTGAGCGAGTCGATCCTGCAGGCTTTCTTGCGGCTTCTTGGCTTCTACTTCGGTCATGGCACACTCCGCCCCCAGCGGCGGCGCGCGCCAGCGAGGGTCAATCAGTCAATACGTGATTGCACACTTGGAATTCTGAGTTACTACTGGGTAAGTCCATGGAAGGTATCCACAAGCCCCGGCGGGGCTGACGGAGCGAATAATAACATGCCAATCGCTTGAGTACGTGACAAAGCCATGGCAAGACAAGCGCTTGCAGCATTTTCTTGAGCGCAGTCGCACGAGTCCGAAGATGCGACGCCACCAATCCAGCGCAGGACACCTGGCAGCGAGGGGTCACTAGACTAAGCTTTCCTAGCACACGTCAGGGAGGACGCCACCATGCACTGGACCCACTGCGCAACCGTCTGCGCCATCTTGCTCTACCCTATTCCAACATTGGCCTCGAGCGTGTTTCGCTGCGAAGACGCCAATGGCCATATCACCTTCACCAAACACGGCTGCACTGAAAATCAGCAACAAAAGGAGCAGCGCGCCCACAATCCAAGACCGGGAAGCGGCGCAGCCGTTCCATTGGCGTCGCCCAGAGCAAGTAACACTACCGCCAGCTCACGCAGCAACGAGAGCACCCTGACTATCGTCGGCGGCCAGCAGGACGGTTGCGAAAATGCGGTTACCGGCAACGCCCGGCGCGAAGCGATCATCAGAAAACAGGTGCGCGCCGGGATGACGCGCAGCGATGTGGAAAGCGCCCTGGGCAAGCCAGAACGCATCAGCAAGCGCAACGGCCAGACCACTTACCACTACGCCAGCAAGCAAAACAGCGAGCGGCGTACGGTAATTTTCGATCAGAACGACTGCGTGGCGGGCAAACGCTGAGGCAAGAATGCCAGGCAAAGAAAAAGGGCCTGCATCGCTGCAGGCCCTTTTGGTATGGCGGACTCAGGAGGATTCGAACCTCCGACCGCTCGGTTCGTAGCCGAGTACTCTATCCAGCTGAGCTATGAGTCCGTGTGGCGCTTTTAGACCAGATCACCGCTGGTTGACGCTAAATGCCCTGCACTGCTGCAAGCCATTCAAAATGGCGGACTCAGGAGGATTCGAACCTCCGACCGCTCGGTTCGTAGCCGAGTACTCTATCCAGCTGAGCTATGAGTCCGTGTGGCGCTTTTTAGACCAGATCACCGCTGGTTGAAACAAAATGGCCTGCATTGCTGCAAGCCATTCAATATGGCGGACTCAGGAGGATTCGAACCTCCGACCGCTCGGTTCGTAGCCGAGTACTCTATCCAGCTGAGCTATGAGTCCGTTGGTGTTTTTATACCAGATCACCTCTGGTTGTTTGCCAGCCCGGTAGAACCCGGCTTGCCAAATAATGGCGGAGAAGGGGGGATTCGAACCCCCGACACCCTTTTGAGGTGTACTCCCTTAGCAGGGGAGCGCCTTCGGCCACTCGGCCACCTCTCCGCAACACGGGGCGCATGATAAACATGTTTTCCCCGTTTGCAAACCAAAATTTTGAGAAAAATTAATGGTTTGGTTCTTCGCCCTTCTCTTTCTGGATGCGCTGGTAAATCTCTTCGCGGTGAACGGCGACTTCCTTCGGCGCGTTGACGCCAATCCGCACCTGATTACCTTTAACACCCAATACGGTGACGGTGACTTCGTCACCCACCATCAGGGTCTCTCCGACCCGGCGAGTCAGAATCAGCATTCCTTTCTCCTTACGGATTCAATTTCGGACAACAAGTCTGCAAACGTGAAAAGCGCCGGCCGGACGCGAAAGCAACAGGCCAGCACTCAAGTATTGACCAGTACGGACGGAAGGAAAGTTCCACCAACACCAACCAAAACAACAAAAGGCGCGGGTAGCCGCGCCTTTTGCAGGATGCCTCAGTCGCCCTGACGGGCCGGGGCATCGAGTTCGAACGCAGTGTGCAGGGCGCGCACCGCCAATTCCAGATATTTCTCTTCGATGACCACCGAGACCTTGATCTCGGACGTGGAGATCATCTGGATGTTGATGTTCTCCTTGGCCAGCGCTTCGAACATACGGCTGGCCACACCGGCATGGGAACGCATACCCACGCCGACGATGGACACCTTGGCGATGTTAACGTCTCCGACCACTTCGCGAGCACCGAGTTCGCGTGCAGTGGCTTCGAGCACCTGCTGAGCGTTCTGGTAATCGTTGCGGTGCACGGTGAAGGTGAAATCGGTGGTGTTATCGTGCGCGACATTCTGCACGATCATGTCCACTTCAATGTTGGCGGAGCTGATCGGGCCGAGAATCTTGAACGCAACGCCCGGCAGGTCAGGCACGCCACGGATGGTCAGCTTGGCTTCGTCGCGATTGAAGGCGATGCCGGAGATGATCGGCTGTTCCATGGATTCCTCTTCATCAAGGGTAATGAGGGTGCCCGGACCCTCCTGGAAGCTGTGCAGAACGCGCAGCGGGACGTTGTACTTGCCGGCGAATTCCACCGAGCGGATTTGCAGCACTTTCGAACCGAGGCTGGCCATTTCCAGCATCTCTTCGAAGGTGATCTTCTCCAGGCGCTGAGCCTTGGGCACCACGCGCGGGTCGGTGGTGTAAACGCCATCGACGTCGGTGTAGATCTGGCACTCATCGGCTTTCAGGGCAGCGGCAAGGGCCACGCCGGTGGTGTCGGAGCCGCCGCGACCGAGGGTGGTGATGTTGCCCTGCTCGTCCACGCCCTGGAAGCCGGCAACCACCACCACGCGACCGGCCTTGAGGTCGGCGCGAATATTGGTGTCGTCGATGCTCAGAATACGTGCCTTGGTATGCGCGCTGTCGGTCAGGATGCGCACCTGGCTGCCGGTGTAGGACACCGCCGGCACGCCACGCTTGATCAGCGCCATGGCCAGCAGCGCGATGGTCACCTGCTCACCGGTGGAGACCATGACGTCGAGTTCGCGCGCGATCGGCTGGTCATCGCTGATCTGCTTGGCCAGGTCGATGAGGCGATTGGTCTCGCCGCTCATCGCCGATACCACGACGACGATATCGTCGCCCTTCTCGCGGAATTTCTTCACCTTCTCGGCGACCTGTGCGATTCGCTCGACGGTGCCGACGGAGGTACCGCCGAATTTCTGTACGATCAAAGCCATTTCAAAGCTGCCTCAGCCCGTGAAGGGCGCCCATTAAACAGACAACACCACCGCACACCACCGCATCGTTCGCCGGGCATGGCGGGCGACGCGGTCACGCTTGAGTTACGAGCCTCAGAGGCCCTGCTCGACGAACGGGCCGACCAGCGCCAGGGCGCCATCGAGCGCGGCCACATCGACCCCGCCACCCTGCGCCATGTCCGGACGACCACCGCCCTTGCCGCCTACGGCTGCAGCGGCCTGTTTCATCAGGTCGCCGGCCTTCAGCTTGGCGGTCAGGTCCTGGGTCACGCCAGCCACCAGCACGACCTTGTCGTCCTGCACGCCGCCGAGCAGGATCACCGCACTGCCGAGCTTGTTCTTCAGTTGATCGACCAGCGCCAGCAGGCCTTTGCCGTCCAGGCCATCGATGCGCGCGCTGAGCGTCTTCACGCCCTTGACGTCCACGGCCGAGCCGGCCAGATCGCTGCCCGCCGCACTGGCGGCCTTGGCCTTGAGCTGCTCCAGCTCCTTTTCCAGCTGGCGATTGCGGTCGATCACCGCCGCGAGCTTGTCGAGCAGATTGTCGCGGCTACCCTTGACCAGGCTCGCCGCCTCTTTCAGCTGTTCCTCGGCACCGTTCAGATAGGCGAACGCCGCTGCGCCGGTGACCGCTTCGATACGGCGCACGCCGGCCGCCACACCGCCTTCGCTGACGATCTTGAACACGCCGATGTCGCCGGTACGGTTGGCATGAATGCCGCCGCACAGCTCGACCGAAAAGCCGTCGCCCATGGTCAGCACGCGCACGCTGTCGCCGTACTTCTCGCCGAACAGCGCCATGGCGCCCTTGGCCTTGGCGCTCTCGATGTCCATTTCCTCGGTCTGCACCGGGGTGTTGCGACGCACTTCGCGGTTGACGATCTCTTCCAGTTCTTTGAGTTGCTCAGGCTTGATCGCCTCGAAGTGGCTGAAGTCGAAACGCAGGCGCTGGCTGTCGACCAGCGAACCTTTCTGCTGCACGTGCTCGCCCAGTACCTGGCGCAGCGCGGCGTGCAGCAGGTGCGTAGCGGAGTGATTGAGGCCGGTGGCAGTGCGCACGGAGGCATTCACCTCGGCGTTGATGGTGGCGCCGACGCTCAGGCTGCCCTTGCTGACCACGCCATGGTGCAGCCACGCGCCGCCCACCTTGGTGGTGTCGCGCACGTCGAAGCGCACGCCTGGGCCTTCGAGGAAGCCGCAGTCACCGATCTGGCCACCGGACTCGGCGTAGAACGGCGTCTGGTCGAGCACCACCACGCCCTCCTCGCCTTCGTTCAGGGTATCGACGGCCTGGCCATCGCGCAGCAGCACCAGCAGCTCGCCACTGGCGACGGTGGCGCTGTAGCCGAGGAAGCGGGTGTCCTTGTCGACCTTGACCACGCTGTTGTAGTCCATGCCGAACGAGCTGGCGGAGCGGGCGCGCACGCGCTGGGCTTCCATTTCACGCTCGAAGCCGGCCTCGTCGAGGGTCAGCTCGCGCTCACGGGCGATGTCGCCGGTCAGGTCCATCGGGAAGCCGTAGGTGTCATACAGCTTGAAGATCACTTCGCCGGGGATGACCGAGCCCTGCAGCTCGGCCAGATCCTGCTCGAGAATCTTCAGGCCCTGCTCCAGGGTCTTGGCGAACTGCTCTTCTTCGGTTTTCAGCACGCGCTCGATGTGCGCCTGCTGCTGTTTCAGCTCGGGGAAGGCTTCGCCCATCTCGCTGGCCAGGGCCGCGACGATCTTGTGGAAGAAGCTGCCCTTGGCACCCAGCTTGTTGCCGTGGCGACAGGCGCGACGAATGATGCGGCGCAGCACGTAGCCGCGGCCTTCGTTGGATGGCGTAACGCCGTCGGCGATCAGGAAGCTGCAGGAACGGATGTGATCCGCCACCACTTTCAGCGAGGCATCACCGTTGTTGGCGCAGCCGATGGCCTGGGCACTGGCAGCCAGCAGGCTCTGGAACAGGTCGATCTCGTAGTTGGAGTTGACGTGCTGCAGCACGGCGCTGATGCGCTCCAGGCCCATGCCGGTGTCCACGCTCGGCGCCGGCAGCGGGTGCAGCACGCCGTCCGCGGTCCGGTTGAACTGCATGAACACGTTGTTCCAGATCTCGATGTAACGGTCGCCATCTTCTTCCGGGCTGCCGGGTGGGCCGCCCCAGATGTGCTCGCCATGGTCGAAGAAGATTTCGGTGCACGGGCCACACGGGCCGGTATCGCCCATGGTCCAGAAGTTGTCGGACGCGTACGGCGCGCCCTTGTTGTCGCCGATGCGGATCATCCGCTCGGCCGGTACCCCGACTTCCTTGTTCCAGATGTCGTAGGCCTCGTCATCGGTGGCGTACACCGTGACCCAGAGCTTGTCCTTGGGCAGTTTCAGCCACTTGTCGCCGGTCAGGAATTCCCAGGCGAAGTGGATGGCATCACGCTTGAAATAGTCGCCAAAGCTGAAGTTGCCGAGCATTTCGAAGAAGGTGTGGTGACGCGCGGTATAACCGACGTTTTCCAGGTCGTTGTGCTTGCCACCGGCGCGCACGCACTTCTGGCTGGTGGCGGCGCGGGTATAGGCGCGCTTTTCCAGGCCCAGGAAGCAGTCCTTGAACTGGTTCATGCCGGCGTTGGTGAACAGCAACGTGGGGTCGTTGTTCGGAATCAGGGAGCTGGAAGCGACACGGGTGTGCCCCTTCTCTTCGAAGAAGCTCAGGAAAGCTTCACGGATTTCTGCGCTTTTCATTGGCAATTTCCAGGAAAACAGGCGGCCACGGCAGAGCCGGCAAAAGCCCGCATTATATCGGGCTTGTCCGCGGCGGCTAGGGCAAGGGCTGAATTATTTGCAGGCGGCGCGATGGCCGGAAAACACAGGGCGTGCAGTGCCAGGCCACTGCCTGGCACTGCACGCAGGCCAACTCAGGCGCGGAAGGCGGCGAAGGCTTCGATCACCTGAGCCATGGCGCCGGCATCGACATCCAGATGCGTGACCATGCGCAGGCGTGGCGCGGCGCTCAGGCGAATGCCGCGCTCGGCACAGAAGGCCTTCAGGGCCATGGCACGCTCGCCGACCTGCACGTAGACCATGTTGGTCTGCACCGGCTCGACCGAATAGCCCAGCTCGCGCAGGCCGGCGGCCAGGGAATCGGCGTTGGCGTGATCCTCGACCAGACGCGCGACCTGATGATCCAGCGCATACAACCCGGCTGCAGCCAGCACACCAGCCTGGCGCATTCCGCCGCCGACCATCTTGCGCAGACGACGAGCCTTGGCGATCAGCGCCTCGCTGCCGCACAGTACCGAGCCGACCGGCGCGCCCAGCCCTTTGGACAGGCACACCGACACCGAATCGAAATGCTGAGTGATTTCCCGCGCCTCGACGCCCTGGCGGACCGCCGCATTGAACAGCCGTGCGCCATCGAGATGCAGTGCCAAGCCCTTGTCATGCGTGAAGGCGCGGGCAGCCGCCAGGTACTCTAGGGGCAGCACCTTGCCCTGCATGGTGTTTTCCAGGGCCAGCAGGCGGGTGCGGGCGAAGTGGAAGTCGTCCTGCTTGATCGCCGCCTCGACCCGGGCCAGATCCAGGGAGCCGTCGAGTTCCATGTCCAGCGGCTGGGGCTGGATCGAGCCCAGCACCGCCGCGCCGCCGCCCTCGTATTTGTAGGTGTGCGCCTGCTGGCCGACGATGTATTCGTCGCCCCGCTCGCAGTGAGCCATCAGGCCAAGCAGATTGCTCATGGTGCCGGTGGGCACGAACAGCGCCGCGGCGAAGCCGAGATCCCGCGCCAGGCGCTGCTCCAGCCGGTTGACGGTGGGGTCTTCGCCGTACACGTCATCGCCCAGTTCGGCGGCCAGCATCGCTTCGCGCATGCCGGCGGTGGGTTGAGTCACGGTGTCGCTACGCAGATCGATGATGGGCATGGGCACTCCTGTGCATACGGGCAATGGCTAATCCAGTAATGAGGCGTCGGCGGGCACGATCAGAATGCCGGTACGCTGGCCGTTGTGGACCTTGGGATTGGGAAAGATGATGCGTGCGCCCTGCTCTTCCACCACCCAGCGGCTGCTGGCCAGGTCTTCGGCAAGTAGATAGCCGGGCTCCAGCTCGGTGAAATTTTCCACGTCGGCAGGCAAGTGCAGGACGAAGGCATCGCTGTGCTTGATCAGCTCGCGGGAGAAGGCGAACAGCTTGAGGCGCTCGACGGCGCGCTCTTCGATCGGCGGCTCGCTGCCTTCGATCAGCGCCTGCAGACGCAGCTCGAGGCGATCCAGATTGACCAGCTCGTTGTGGCCGAACGGCCTGGCCTTGCCCAGCTCGAGGGTGAAGGCTTCGGCGCCCAGCTCGGCGTAAGTGTAGGCACTGAAGGTGGTCGAGGGCTTGCTTTGCAGCAGCACCGCATCGATACCGGCGGCCTGCAGCCGCGCGCACTCGCGGCGCGACTGGCGACGCCCCTCGGCCCAGGGGTAAAGGGCGAACTGTTCGATACGCGAGGCGCGGATCGCCGTGTGCAGGTCGTAATGCAGGCGTTCGCGGCCGGAGTCGATGAAGAATGACGACGCCAAATGTTCCAGTTCACAGGCACGCATCGCCTCGCCGCCACTGCTCAGCTCATGACGGCCGCTGAACAGGCGGTTGATGTCCTGCTCGACGAAACGCTCGCCACGGCGCATCGCTGCCGGGTTGCCGAACATCAGCAGCACGCGGGCGCGCGGCTGCAACTCGCTGCGCGCGATGCGCCGCAGCAAGCGGTCGAGCAATTCGATCGGCGCGGTCTCGTTGCCGTGGATGCCCGCGGACAGCAACAGGTCCATGCCGTTGTCGCGCCCGCAGGCCGGGGTGATTTCGAGGGCGCCCTCGGCCAGCCAGCGCAAGCGCGTGCCCTGCGGCGTCAACTGGATCTTCGAGGCCGGCTCATGGCCGGTCAGGGTCAGTTCGAGCAGTTTGCCGAGGGCGAGCATGGGCGTTCCTCAGTGGTTGCAGTCCGGACCATGGACATGGTCGTCGTCGGCGCCGTCATCGGCCGGCTCCATTTCCAGTTCCAGGCTGACCAGGTTGGTGGCCAGCGGGCGCAGCAGCAGGTTGGCGTATTCGCTATCACCTTCGGCGACATCCACGCCGATCATCAGTTGGCCGTTGCCGACCTGCTGAATCCACACTTCCTTGCCCTGCCACATTACGGCAAAACGGGTGCACGAGGTTTCCAGCTGGGTGCCGTCGGCGTCTTCGAGAATCAGTTGCAGGGCGTCGCTCATGGTTACTCCATCATGGTTGGCGGCTCGCCATCGAGCCGCTCAAATGAGTTGAAAGGGGTACACGGCGCCAAGATCGAGGATTAGCGTCAACTCATCCAGCGCCGTGCGGCATTCGTCCAGTAGCTGCGGGTCGGCTAGGTCATGCTCGCTCAGGCGATCACGGTAGTGGCGGTCGACCCATTGCAGCAGCCGCTCATACAGTTCCGGCGTCAGCATCACGCCCGGGTTCATCGCTGCCAGCTCCTCTGCCTGCAAGGCTACACGCAGACGCAGGCAGGCGGGGCCGCCGCCGTTCTGCATGCTCTGCTTGAGGTCGAAGGCGCGAACCTCGGCAATCGGCCCGTCGCTGCCCAGCAGCGCCTGCAGATACGCCCAGACCCGCGGGTTGCCGCGGCATTCCTCCGGCACCACCAACAGCATACGCCCGTCGGCACGGCTCAACAGCTGACTGTTGAACAGATAGGAGCGCACCGCATCCTCGACACCCAGCACATGGCGCGGCACGCACACCGATTGCAACTGCCCACCGAGGCGCGCCAGCTTGTCGCCAAGCTCGCCCACCACCCGCTCGCTGTCGAGAAAGGCGTCCTCGTGATGGAACAGCACCTGGCCGTTGCCCACGGCGATCACGTCATTATGGAACACGCCCTGATCGACCACCGCCGGGTTCTGCTGGGCAAATACCACGGCGTCATCAGCGAGGCCGTGCAGCCGGGCCACGGCCTGAGAAGCCTCCAGGGTCTGGCGCGCCGGGTAGCGCTGCGGCGCCGGCAAGCGCAGGTCGAAGGCACTACGGCCGAACACGAAGAACTCCACGCCCCGCTCGCCGTAGTCGCGGCAAAAGCGGGTATGGTTGGCCGCGCCCTCGTCGCCGAACTGGCTGACTGCGGGCAAGGCAGCGTGGTGAGCAAAATGGCGATCGTCGGCGAACATCGCTGCCAGCACGCGGCTGGTGGTGGGATGCTCGATGGAGCGGTGAAACTTGCAGTTGAGGTTGGCCGCGGTGAAATGCACGCGGCCGTCGGCGGTATCGGCGCTGGGGCTGACGGTCGCCGCATTGGCCGTCCACATGCTCGAGGCCGAGCAACTGGCGACCAGCAGCGGCATGGCCTCGCGCGCCGCCTTCTCGATCACCTGGGCATCGCTGCCGGTAAAGCCACAGGCACGCAGCGCGTGCACATCGGGGCGTTCCTGAGGGGCGAGCACTGCCTGGGCATAGCCCATTTCCATCAGCGCCTTCATCTTCGCCAGGCCCTGACGCGCCGCTTCCCGCGGGTTGGACGCCACCTGGCAGTTGTTCTGCGAGGCCACGTTGCCGTACGACAACCCGCCGTAGTTGTGGGTCGGGCCGACCAGGCCGTCGATGTTCAGCTCGCAGGAGGTGAGTCGACTCATAGGCTGACTCCTGGCGCCAGGCTGTCGGGCAACGCCAGTTGCTCGCTTTCCAGCGAGGCGACCGGATAGGCGCAGTAATCCGCCGCGTAATAGGCGCTGGGGCGGTGGTTGCCCGACGCGCCGATGCCGCCGAACGGCGCGCTGCTGGAGGCGCCGGTCAGTGGCTTGTTCCAGTTGACGATGCCGGCGCGGCTGCGCAGCCAGAACTGCTGGTAACGCTCACGGGAATCGGACAGCAGCCCGGCGGCGAGCCCGAAACGGGTGGCATTGGCTTCGACGATGGCATCGTCGAAATCGGCATAGCGAATCACTTGCAGCAAGGGCCCGAACACTTCTTCGTCGGCGCGCGGCTGCACGGCCGTGACATCAATGATGCCTGGTGTCAGCAGCGCCGCGCCGTCGAGCGGTTGGCTCATGTCCAGCAGGGGCCGCGCGCCCTTGTCGATCAGCCGCTCCTGCACCTTGAGCAGGTGCTGGGCGGCGTCCAGGGAAATCACCGCCCCCATGAACGGCGCCGGCTCGGCATCGAAGGCACCGACCTTGAGGCTGGCGGCCACGCTGACCAGCCGCGCCAGCAACGCGTCACCCCAATCGCCTTCAGGCACCAGCAAGCGGCGGGCGCAGGTACAGCGCTGGCCGGCGGAAATGAACGCGGACTGGACGATGCAATACACCGCCGCATCGACATCGGCAGGCTGGTCGACGATCAGCGCATTGTTGCCGCCCATTTCCAGGGCCAGGACGGTTTCCGGGTGGCCGCCGAACTGCGCGTGCAACTGGTTGCCAGTGCGACTGGAGCCGGTGAAGAAAAGGCCGTCGATACCCGGATGAGCCGCCAGTGCCGCGCCGGTTTCGCGCGCGCCCTGCACCAGGTTCAGCACGCCAGCCGGCAGGCCGGCCTCGATCCAGCAGTTGAGCGTCAGCTCGGCGACCTTCGGGGTCTGCTCGCTGGGTTTGAACACCACGGTATTGCCGGCCAACAGGGCAGGCACGATATGCCCGTTGGGCAGATGACCGGGAAAGTTGTACGGGCCGAACACGGCGACCACGCCATGGGGCTTGTGGCGCAGCACGCTGCCCTGAGCGCCGCTGCGCTGGCCGGTGCGCTCGGCATGGCTCTGGATGGAGATGGCCACCTTGCCGATCATGCTGGCGACTTCGGTGGTCGCTTCCCACAGCGGCTTGCCGGTTTCTTCACCGATGGTGCGGGCCAGTTCGTCCTGCCGGGTTTTCAATACGGCGGCGAAGCGCTCGAGCAGCGCAATGCGTTCGCTCAATGGCGCCGCCGCCCATTCAGCGAAGGCTTCACGGGCCGCCTGCACAGCGGCCTCGACCTGGGTCGCGTCAGCTTCACGGCCCACCCAGAGCACCTGCTGGCTGACCGGGTTGAGGGACTCCAGGGTGCTGCCCTGTCCTATCTGCCAGAGACCTGCAATGTAATGCGTGCTCATGGTCTATCACTCCAGGCTTCACGGTTGCACAGGCCAGCGCTGGGCGCTGACCTGCTACCTGTCACGGCTGTCGCTCTATGGCGACATTGCCGGTCGGGGCAGCACGCCGCCCCGGTCACATCAGAAACGGTGGTTCAGGCCTTTATCGCCAGGGGCACTGCGCGCACCTGATCGCCGACATTCAGGCGCAGGCGCCGGGCGGTCAGCGGGTCGACGACCAGCGTCCCGGCGGCCATCCGCGCCCGGGCCGCAGTGATGCGGCAATCGGCGTGCTTGCGGTTGTGCACCAAGTACACTGGCGCATCGTCACCCGGCGTGCCGATGGCCAGCACCAGCAGCTGGCTGTCGCGAATCGCACGAATCTTCGTGGTCTCCGCCTCGATGGCCGGACCGGCGTCGAAGATATCGACATAGCCCTGGTAGCTGAAGCCCTCGGACTTGAGCATCGCCAGCGCCGGTTCGGTATCCGGGTGCACCCGGCCGATCACCTCGCGGGCGGCTTCGGACAGGAAGCAGGTGTAAAGCGGAAAGCGCGGCATCAGCTCGGCGATGAACGCCTTGTTACCGACGCCGGTGAGGTAGTCCGCCTGGGAGAACTCCATGCGGAAGAAGTGCCGGCCAAGGCACTCCCAGAACGGCGAACGGCCCTGCTCGTCGGACACGCCGCGCATCTCGGCAATGATCTTCTCGCCAAAACGCTCGCGGAACTCGGCGATGAACAGCAACCGCGCCTTGGACAGCAGGCGCCCGTTCAGGCCTGTGCGATGCTCGGCATGCAGGAACAGCGAGCACAACTCGGAATGGCCGGTCAGGTCGTTGGCCAGGAACAGCGTCGGCACCTGACGGTGGATGCCCAATTCCTGGGACGCACAGACGGTCAGGCCGACCCGGTAGTTGTACCAGGACTCGCGCAAGCCGACGCCGCCGGCAATGGCGGAAATACCGAGCACGCGGCCGTCATCGTCCTCGAGCACGAACATGTAGTCGCAATCGCCGCGCTCGGCTTCGCCGCTGAAGGTCTTCTCGGCGCGCCCGACCCGGTAGGCCAGGCGCGCTTCGTTGGCCGGCAGGGTGGTCAGGCCGGTGCCGGTGCTGCGTGCCAGGTCGATCAGTGCCGGCAGGTCACCGGCGCGTACGGAGCGAACGATCATGCTGCCTCCGGAAAATCGCGAGCCAGACGGGTGGCGCTAATGGTTGGAAAACTCATACCGCCACCAGCCTTACCTGGCCGCCTTCGGCAACGCCGAGGATCTGCGCGGTCTGCGGAGCGAGCACCGCGGGCTGTCCAGGCGCCCAATCCAGTTGGGCGACGACCGCACGAAATCCCTGCAGTTGCTCGTTGCTGACCAGGTACGCCTGGCCACCCTCATCCGCCTCGCCGAGCACCACCGGCACCAGCGCGCTCTGGGCGATAGAACGAATGCCGGAGGTGCGCGCATGCAGGGTCGGGCCGCCGTCGAAGATGTCGATGTAGTGGTCGGTTTCGAAGCCGTCGCGCATCAGGATGTCGAACGACACCTGGGCACGCGGGTGCACCAGGCCCATGGACTCCTGAGCGGCATCGGGCAGCAGCGGCACGTAGATCGGGTAATGGGGCATCAGCTCTGCCAGGTAGGCGCGGCTGCGCAACCCGCACAGGCGCTCGGCCTCGCCGTAGCTCATGCCGAAGAAATGCCGACCGACCGCATCCCAGAATGGCGACTCGCCGGCGTCGTCGCTCTCGCCGACGATCTCCACCACCATGGCGTCGGCGAAGCGCTCCGGGTGGCAGGCGGCGAACAGCAGGCGCGCACGGGAATTGAGCTCGGCCCAGACGCTGTCGACCAGCCCGCGCTCCACGTAGAAGCTGGTGAGCAGGCTGTTGCCGGTCAGGTCGTGGCACAGCGACAGAACGTGGATCTTGTTGTGGATCTTCAGCTCGCGGGAGTTGTGAACGAAGGTCTCGTTGCGAAAGCTGTAGAACGGCTCGGAGTAGCCCGCCGAGGCGACGATGCCCGAGCAGCCGGAGAGGCGACCGGTTTCGCTGTCTTCGAGCACGAAGAAATAGCGCTCCTCGCCGTTGAAGCTGACTTCGGCGGCGAACGACGCTTCCGACGCGGCGATCTTGTCGCGCAGGCGCTCGGCGTTGTCGGGCAGCGAGGTGACGCCCACCGGGCTGTCCGCGGCCAGGCGCTGCACTTCGGCGAGGTCGGTCATTCGCGCGGGGCGCATAACCAGCATGGTTCACTCCTTCAGCAAGGCTGGGGCGTTGCAGCCCTGGCAGCGAGAATCATCGTCCGTGAGGCTGGCCGGCACGGGCCGACACAGCGAATTGAGCGGGCGGCGCGCAGCCGCCCGTAAGGGTCAGGCGCCGGCCAGCTTGGCCACGGCACGCTCGAAGCGATCCAGACCCTCGTCGATGTCGGCATCCTCGATCACCAGGCTGGGCGCAAAACGCACCACGTCCGGGCCGGCCTGCAGGATCATCAGATTCTCGCCGGCTGCCGCATCGAAAAATTCACGCGCCTTGCCTTTCCAGGCATCGGAGAGCACCGCGCCGATCAACAGGCCCATGCCGCGCACCCCGGAGAACACTCCATAGCGCTCGCCGATCTGCAGCAGGCGGGTCTTGAAGCGCTCATGCTTGGCCTTGACGCCCGCCAGTACCTCGGGCGTGTTGACCACGTCGAGCAGCGCCTCGGCGACCGCGCAACCCAACGGGTTACCGCCATAGGTGGTGCCATGGGTGCCAACCGCAAGATGGCTGGCCAGGGCCTCGGTGGTCAGCATCGCCGCGATGGGGAAACCACCGCCCAGGCTCTTGGCGCTGGACAGCACGTCTGGCGTTACGCCGTAGTGCTGGTAGGCATACAGATGACCGGAACGGCCGACGCCACTCTGCACTTCGTCGAACACCAGCAGTGCATTGTGCTCATCGCACAGCGCGCGAGCGCCTTGCAGGTAGGCCAGATCCGCCGGCAGCACGCCGCCCTCGCCCTGGATCGGCTCGATCACGACGGCGCAGGTCTTGTCGCTGATCGCCGCCTTGAGCGCTTCGAGGTCGTTGTACGGCACATGGGTGATGCCCTGGATCTTCGGCCCGAAGCCATCGGAATATTTCGGCTGGCCACCGACGCTGACGGTGAACAGGGTACGGCCGTGGAAGCTGTTGGTCGCCGCGATGATCTCGTACTTGTCCGCCCCGAAGCGGTCATGGGCCACACGGCGTGCCAGTTTGAACGCAGCTTCGTTGGCTTCGGCGCCGGAGTTGCAGAGGAACACCCGGTCGGCAAAGGTGGCGTCCACCAGCTTCTTGGCCAGGCGCAGCGCCGGCTCGTTGGTAAACACGTTGGAAACGTGCCACAGCTTGCCTGCCTGCTCGGTCAGCGCCTTGACCAGCGCGGGGTGGGCATGGCCCAGGGCGTTGACGGCGATGCCGCCGGAGAAGTCGATCAGCTCGCGACCACTCTGGTCCCAGACGCGCGAACCGGCGCCGCGAACTGGCACGAACGTAGCCGGGGCGTAGCTGGGCACCATCACCTGGTCGAAATCGGCGCGTTGCACCGGGTCGTGCTGAACGGACATCGGGACTCTCCTGACGAGACACGCAGGCCTGAACAGGCTGCGATGCGAAAGATTGTAGGGGGGTGCTCATGGGCCGGCATTGCCGGCATGCGACAACTTCTTACAGCGCCATTGCTGGCTTCGGGCCTGGCAAAAGCCCGTCCGTCGGCCGGCGAGGCGCAGTTTAAACGTTGCGGCTGCTCCGGCGCACGGGTCGACTAACATTTATCCGGAGTGCACCGTTTCGGTGGGGCGAGTCGCCAGGGATTCTCTGACCGAGCGAGAACCGCAAATGGCGTGAAAAATATTTTCATTCCGCCCTATGCGGCATATTGCCAGCCCCTGGAGTGACGGTGATATCATTTTGCTCGCCGCGTGCCGCCCCACTGTGAACGGCGTCGCACCGGTAGCCATCAAGGATCCGATGGTTCAACGCAGTTCCCTTCAACGCTGTGCATCGACTCGTCCAGTCAAGGAAGCACGAGATGACCGCAAAAGAACAACAACTGACCGATCTGCTGACCCTCACCTCTCGCAGCATCACCCACATGACCGCCGCCATGACGGCTCTGTCCTTCGATCTGCTGCGTAGCGATGACAGTGGCGTTCGTTCTGCCGCCTCGAAGATGATCACCCGCCTCGGCGCGGTGAGCCGCGAGCTGGATCAGCAATGGGTGCTGATCAGCGAACTGACCGGTGTCGAAGCGCCCGTGCGCGTCGATGCCATCGAAGAAGTGCAACTGCACTCGGCCTGAGTCGCATCGCTCACCGTCCGGGCCGACGCCGCCGTCGGCCCACATAAAAGCTCTCCCCGCCTCAGCCGCGCGCCGCCAAGTACTCGCGCTGCAGCACCGCCACCAGTTCAGCGGCCGGCATCGTCCGCGCCAACGCCGCCCCCTGCCCTGCCCAATGAGCAGCGAATTCGGCATTGCCAGCCTTGGCGGCAGTAGCAATCAGCTGCTTGCCGGCATCGTAGGCAATGCCGAACCCTGGCACCGCAGGGTGGCCGGGCGCGCCGACTTCGGCCATGAAACGATTGACGATGCCGCGCGCCGGGCGCCCGGAAATCGCCGTGGTGACCTGGGTGACCCGCGCCCGGTCACTGCCGAGCAGCTGCCGGTAGGCCTGGTTGGCGGTCGACTCGGGGCAAAGGATGAACGCGGTGCCCAATTGCGCAGCGCAGGCACCCAGGTTCATGGCGGCGGCGATCCCGGCGCCATCCATGATGCCGCCAGCGGCGATCACCGGGCGTAACAGGTGCTTGACCAACACCCGCACCAGAGCCAGCGTGCCGATGCCCTGATCGTGGGCCGGATCGAACACCCCGCGGTGGCCGCCGGCCTCGATGCCCTGGGCAACGATGATGTCGATGCCCGCATCCTGGGCCAGCAACCCTTCTTCCAGCGTGGTGGCCGACGCCAGCAGGGTGATGCCGGCACTCTTCAGGGCATCGATGCGCGCCTGAGGCGGCAGCCCCAGATGAAAGCTGACGATGGGCGGTCGCTCTTCAAGCAGAACCTGCAGTTGCCCTTCGTCCTCCTGGAAACTGCAGTAGATATCCCTGATGGCCTCCGGCGCAGCTGCGCCGAACTCGGCGAAGTAGGGCTGCAAGTGCGCCAACCACGCCTGCTCCCTGGCCGCATCGGCGACGCTCAGGCGGTGGCAGAACACGTTGATGTTGAACGGTTTGCTCGTGGCAGCGCGGGTTTCCCGGATCATCTGCCGGCCGGCCTCGGCCTGCACCGCGGCGATGGAGATCGAGCCCAAACCGCCGGCGTTGCTGACCGCAGCGGCAAGAGCCGGCGTGGCGGTGCCCGCCATGGGGGCTTGGATGATCGGATAGTCGATGCCCAGGGCTGCGCAACTCATAAGATCCTCGCTTGATGAAGATGACACGGCCCCCGACTATAACGCCGCGGGCCGCGTAACGCTCACCCGACCAACCAGCCGCACAATCCGTTTTACCTGCCGCCCCTGACTTGGCACTCTGTAGCCTCTCCGATCAGGCAGGTCCCCTATGAGCCTTCGCACCGCGCACTTTCAGCTGCATACGGCCGCCCTGCTGGTCGGCGTTTCGGCGCTTTTCGGCGAATCACTGAAGGTCAGCGCCAGCATGATCGTGCTGGGCCGCTCGGCCTTCGCGCTGTTGGCCCTGAGCCTTTTCTGCCTGTGCCTGGGCAAGCGCCCCTGGCGCGGCGTCACCTCGGCCACCGCTGCCAAGCTACTGACCACGGGCCTGGTGCTGGGGGCGCACTGGCTGCTGTTCTTCATGGCGGTGCAAACCGGCGGCGTGGCCGTGGCGACCCTGGGCTTCGCCTCGTTTCCCGCGTTCACCGCGCTGATCGAACGGCTGGTGTTCGGCCAGCGCCTGGGGCGCAGCGACCGCTGGATTCTGGTGCTGGTGTCGGTCGGGCTGATTCTGATCACCCCATCGTTCGACCTGCGCGATGGCGCCACCGTGGGCCTGCTCTACGGCGTGCTGTCTGGTGCGATATATGCGGCGATTGCGGTGGCCAACAAGCATGCGGCGAGCAACGTCGATGGCCTGGCTTCGTGCTGGTGGCAATGCCTGGCGATCAGCCTCGCGCTGCTGCTCTGGTGCCTGCCGGAGGTGCCGACCATCACCAATCACGACTGGTGGCAACTGGCAGCGCTGGGCGTGCTGTGCACGGCCCTGGCCTACAGCCTGTTCATCGCCTCGCTACGCCACGTGCGCACCCACACCGCTGCGGTGGTGATCACCATGGAGCCGATCTATGCCATCGCCGGCGCCTGGTTGCTGTTCGGCGCCGTACCGAGCGCTGGCATGTTGCTTGGCGGCGCGCTGATTCTCGGCGCCGTGGCCTGGGCCGGTTTGCAGGGCGGTCACTGACCGCTCTGGCTCAGGGTTGCCAGGTGGTGCGCTCGCCGCTGAGCCGGTGGTCGAGAAAGCTCGCCGCGCTGATCAACGCCAGGTGGCTCAGCGCCTGGGGCGTGTTGCCCAGATGGTGGCCGCGCTTGTCCAGCTCCTCGGCGTACAGCCCCAGCGGGTTGGCATAGCGCAGCAGTTGCTCGAACTCCAGGTGGGCCTTTTCGATCCTGCCGGCACGCGCCAGGCACTCGACGTACCAGAACGAGCAGGCCATGAACGAACCCTCCTCGCCCTTGAGGCCGTCATCGGTGCGGTAGCGATACACCATGCCGTCACGCACCAGCTGCTGTTCGATGGCCTCCAGGGTCGCCAACCAGCGTGGGTCGGTGGCGGCGACGAAGCGCATCAACGGCATCAGCAGCATGGAGCCGTCGACGTCCTGGCAGCCGATGCGCTGCACGAAATGGCCGCAGCTCTCGTCCCAGAAATTGTTCCAGATGTCGTCATGAATGGCCTGACGCTCGTCGTTCCAGCGCGCGAACGGCGCCGGCAGCGAACGCTTCTGGGCCAGGCGGATGGCACGATCCAGCGCGACCCAGCACATCAGCCGCGAATGCAGGAAGTGTTGCTCCTCGCCGCGAATCTCCCAGATGCCGACATCCTTCTGCTGCCAGCTGTCGCATACCTGATCGACGATGCCCACCACGTGCTTCCAACCCTCGTGGGAAATCGCCTCGCCGTACTTGTTGGCCAGGTACACGGCGTCCAGCAGTTCGCCGAAGATATCCAGCTGGGTCTGCTCGTGGGCTTCGTTGCCGATGCGTACAGGCTTCGCGCCGCCATGGCCAGCGAGGTGATCGAGCGAGCTTTCCGGCAAGTGATGCTGCCCGCGCAGGCTATAGAGAATGCGCAGGTGCGCCGGCGTTTCCGAGCAGTCTTCGACGCGGTCGCGCACCCAACGCATAAAGGCGTTGGCTTCTCCGGAGAACCCCAGACGCATGAAGGCGTAGACGGTGAACGAGGCGTCGCGAATCCAGGTGTAGCGATAATCCCAGTTGCGTTCACCGCCTGGCGCTTCCGGCAGGCCGTAGGTGGCGGCGGCGATGATGCCGCCGTGCTTGCGTGAGGTCAGCAGCTTGAGCGCCAGCGCCGAGCGATGGACCATCTCGCGCCAGCGCCCGCGGTAGTTGGACTGTTTCATCCAGCGCCGCCAGTACTTCACGGTCTCGTCGCGGCAATGCTCGCACGCACCTGCGGATACCAGCGGATCATCCGGCGCACCGAGCACGAACTCCGCATGCTCGCCTTCGCGCAACTCGAATTCGGCAATGGCGCACTGATCGTCGAGAGACAGCGTCTGGCTCGCCGACAGCCGCAAGCTGGGCTGGCCCGGTGCGCTGAACAACACATCCCGGCCGTCGAGCTGGGCAACCGTGTCAGCACGGCTGTAGTCGTGGCGCACACGGCAGCGCAGGCGGATGGTGGCGTGGCCGGAGACCACGCGAATGGTGCGAATCAGTCTTGGCGCAGCATCGACATCCGCATTGATCGGCATCAGGTCGGTGCATTCCACAATCGCCTGCTCGTCCAGCCAGCGCGTTTGCAGCACGTTGGTATCGGGTAGGTACAGCTGCTGACGGCGCGCCTCGGGCAGATCCGGCGCCAGCTGGAAAACCCCGGCTTCGGGCGTGTCGAGCAAGGCGCTGAAGATCGACGGGCTGTCGAAATCCGGCCAGCAGAAGAAGTCCACGCAACCACTGTCGGCGACCAGCGCGGCACTGCGCATGTCGCCGATGATGCCGTGGGCCTCGATGGGCATCTGACGATCCTGGATATCAGCCATTGTCACGAAACTCCGGGTAAAGGCTCATGCCGCCGTCGACGAACAGCGTGGTGCCGTGAACGTAATCGGCGGCATCGGAGGCCAGCCACACCACCGCATTGGCGATGTCCTCGGCGTCACCGATACGGCCGTAGGGAATCAGCTCGAGCAATTTTTCGGCAGCCGCGCCTTCGGTGGCTTCACGGTTGATCGCGGTGCGGATGGCCCCCGGGGCGATGGCGTTGACGCGAATGCGCTGCTCACCCACCTCCTGCGCCACGCTGCGCATCAACAGGTCGAGTCCGCCCTTGGAGGCCGCGTAGTTGGCGCGCCCAGCCCAGGGAATCAGCTGGTGCACGGAGCTCATCTGGATGATCTTGCCGGCCGCGCGGGAAATCTCCTCGCGAATGCCCTGCTTGGCGAACTGGCGCAGCGCCGCGCGCACGCAGAGAAACTGGCCGGTGAGGTTGACCTGCAGCACCTGGTTCCATTCGTCCAGGCTCATGTCGACGGTCGGCGCGTCGCGCTGCATGCCGGAATTGGCCAGCAGAATGTCCAACCGCCCGAACGCGGAAAGGGTTTCAGCGAACAGCGCCTCGACGTCCTGCTCGTTGGATACATCGGCCCGCACGGCGATGGCCTGGCCGCCATGATCGCGGATTTGCGCGGCGAGCTTCTCGGCAGCCTCACGCCCGGATCGATAGTTGAGCACCACCGCGGCGCCCGCCTCCGCCAGCGCCTTGGCCGAAGCCGCGCCGATACCCGAACTGGCGCCGGTGACCAGCGCGACCTGTGACTGCAGTGAGATGAGCATGGCCGTTCCCCTTTCCTCGACTTGCTACACCTGACTGGAAGCCAAGCGGCAGAGTTCAGGGAAAAGCCCGCTGCCGCCGATCAGGCAGCCAGCACCTCCAGAGCGGCGCGCCAATCCAAGAAACACCGGCCACGGGAGGAGAACTGCCATGCAAGACATCGAAGCGCTGCTCGATTATCTGAGGCGTCACAAGTTGTATCTGACCACCGCCGAGTCCTGCACCGCCGGCATGGTCGTGGCGCTGCTCGCCAAGCATCCTGGCAGCGGCGAATGCCTGGACAGCGGTCACGTGGTGTATTCGCCAGCGGCCAAGAAACGCTTGCTGGGCGTGAGCCAGCACACCCTCGATAACTTCAACCTGACCAGCGAAGAAGTGGCGCGGGCCATGGCCAAGGGCGCACTAGACGGCAGCCCGGCCAATGTCGCCGTCGCCACCACGGGCGTCGCGGGCCCCGAACCCCAGGGCGAGATTGCTGCCGGCACCCTGTGCTTCGCCTGGGCCTTTCGCCTCGCGGACGGCAGCGTCCAGCTGTATTCGAGCACCGAACATTTCGCCGGCGAACGTTCGCGCATCCTCGATGAAGCTGCCCGCTTCGCCCTGCTGCGCCTGCCTGAGCGGCACGCGCAGCTGCTTGGCGAGGCTTAGCGCCGGCCTTTGCCGGGCAGGATCGAACCCAATACCTGCTTGGTGGCCTGGCGCAGGATGCCGCCCTGGTTCGGGTCGCCCTGCCACAGGGTGGATGCAAAGGCCTTGGCCTGTGCCAGGGTGATATGCGGCGGCAGCGGCGGCACGTCAGGGTCGGTCTTGAATTCGATGACCACCGGGCGGTCGGCGGCCAGCGCCTGCTCCCAAGCCGCAGCGACGTCCTCCTCACGGTCGACGTAGATGCCCATCAGCCCGATGGACTCTGCGAACTGGTGATAGGCGACGCTGGGAATGTCCTGGGAAGCCGAGAACTTCGGGTCGCCTTCCATCACCCGCTGCTCCCAGGTCACCTGGTTGAGGTCCTCGTTGTTGAACACCGCGCAGATCCAGCGCTTGTCCTGCCACTCGTGCCAGTATTTGGCGACCGTGATCAGTTCGGCCATGTTGTTCATCTGCATGGCGCCATCGCCGACCAGCGCCACCACCGGGCGATCCGGGTGGGCGAACTTGGCGGCAATCGCATAAGGCACCGCCGCGCCCATGGACGCCAGGCCGCCGGACAGCGAGCAGAGCATGTCCTCGCGCATCTTTACGTCACGGGCGAACCAGTTGGCACAGGAGCCGGAATCGCTGGTCACCACGGCGCGATCCGGCAGGCGCGGCGATAGTTCAAACGCGACCCGCTGCGGGTTGATCGGCGAAGCCGAAGCCATGGCGCGGCGCTTCAGGGTGGTCTGCCACTGCGCCGTCCAGCGTTCGATGCGCTTGCGCCAGGTGCGCAGCGTCTTGCGTTCGAGCAGTGGCAGCAGCGCCTGCAAGGTATCGGCAGCGTCGCCTTGCAGGTTGACTTCCATGGGGTAGCGCAAGCCGAGCATGTCGGCCTGGATGTCGATCTGCACGGCGCGCGCCTGGCCTTCCTTGGGCAGGAATTCAGCATAGGGAAAGCCCGAGCCGATCATCAGCAAGGTGTCGCATTCGTTCATCATCTGATAGCTGGGCTTGGTGCCGAGCAGGCCGATGGAGCCGGTCACCCAGGGCAGATCATCCGGCAACGCGGCCTTGCCCAGTAGCGCCTTGGCCACGCCGGCGCCGAGCACATCCGCCACTTCGGTGACTTCTTTCGCAGCGCCCAACGCGCCGGCACCAATCAGAATCGCTACCTTCTTGCCGGCATTGAGCACGTCGGCGGCGCGCTGCAGATCTTCTTCATAAGGCACAACCCGCGGTCGGCTGTAACCCACGCCAGAATGCAGGGTGCCGTGCTCGCGGGGCGGCTCCTCGTAGGGCAGCGTCTGCAAGTCATTGGGCAGAATGATCGCCGTTACCCGGCGATCGCCCAGCGCCGTGCGAATGCTGCGGTCGACCAGGTGACGCACCTGTGACGGCGCGCTGGCCTGCTGGACGAAGGCACCGGCGACATCCTTGAACATCGACAGCAGATCCACCTCCTGCTGGTAATGCCCGCCCAGGGCGTTGCGCGCCTGCTGGCCGACGATCGCCAGCACCGGCATATGATCCATGCGCGCGTCGTACAAACCGGTGAGCAGATGGGCCGCACCGGGGCCGGAGGTGGCGATGCATACGCCCAGGTCGCCAGAGAACTTGGCATCGGCCGCGGCCATGAACGCGGCCATTTCCTCATGACGCGCCTGGATGAAGCGGATCTTGCCCTCGGCCTTGGCCAGCGCGCCGAATACGCCGTTGATGCCATCCCCCGGATAGCCATAGATGCGCCGTACGCCCCATTGGTAAAGGCGTTCGACGATGAAATCTGCGACGGTCATGCTCATGGAAAACTCGCTCGAAGTTCAGGCCCGCTGGGCCGACATGGATGGAGCTGCCACGCGAGGTCTGTGTGCGCGACGGCTCGGCCAGGCAGCTCAGTGCCGGACAGGAAATCTTGACCGGGGCCCACTCGCAGAGGTTTAAGGTTTCTGCCAGGCCGCTGCGCCTGGCTTGCAGGCAGGTCACCGCGGGGCAAAAAGATCGAACATGCAGCGCCCGTCACCCTCAAACCCTCTAGAGCAACGCACCGAGGGACGAGGCATGACCCAGCGAGTACCCGATCCGACCCAGGCACCCGACTTGCCGGGCGAGCCCCCTCCCCTCGGCCAGCCCCACGAACCCGACAACGATGCGCTACCGGACAAGCCACAGCCCGACCCCGTTTGAGCTGGCTTGAACCGATGGCCCGTCACATCAGGCAGGAGTGAATACATGGTCGCCTTCGAACCGCAATCGCAACCCGAACGACAGGGCCCGGCACCTCAGAACGTCAGAGGCTGGGAGCGCCTGTTGTCCATCGGCGGAGGATTGCTGCTGGCCACGCTCGGTGCGAGCAAGCACGGCGAGCGTGGTCGGCGCCAGTTGAGCGTGGGCGGCCTGTTGCTGTTGCGCGGGCTTAGCGGGCATTGCAGCGTGAAAAGCGCGGTGGACGACCCGCTGGCTGAAATCCGCTACCTGCGCGCGCGCGTACAGCGCCTTCAGGAGCTGGTGCTGATGGCCGAGGAAGTCGCCGATCGCACCCGCGCCACGCCAGTCCCGCCTGTGCCGGTCACGCCGGCGCCGACAGAACTGGGCACACCGATTGTCGACGAATTCGCCAGCCGCGAGCAGAGCCGTTAACGCGCATTGCCATACCGCATTTTTACGCATCAACAGGTGTAGTCATATGGATAACGACAGCAAAGAACGCCCGCACAAGCGCCCTGCCAAGGTCATTTCCGGGCACTGGCAGCAAGATGCCCAGGAACAGCTGCGCGCGCACATCCAGGCCGAGCAGTCCCATACCGATGAGCTGGAAGCCCTGGCCAATATCGCCCGCTCCACCATCGCCGACCTGGAAAACCCCGATGCCGCGGCCTCGCCGGATCGTTTGCGCGAAGCCGCGCGCCAGCTCGCCGCTCTTCGCGATGCCTTGAACAACTACAGTGGCCACGCCGTGCACAGCGTCGACCGCTTCGCCCGCAAGCACCCGCTATGGTTGGCGGCAGGCGGCCTGGCGGTGGGCATTCTGGTGAGTCGCCTGTTGCGCAAGCGCCGCAGCCGCGCTGATGACTACTACCATGGAGGGACGCTGCGATGAACGACGATCCTCGGCAACCGCCACTGGAGCCCTCGCTGCTCGGCCTGCTGCGCCAGCTGACGCGAGAGGTACAGACGCTGTTCACCAAGGAACTGGCGCTGGCCAAGGTCGAGCTCAATGCTTCGCTGCAAGCCACCAAGACCGGCATCGCCGCCGTCGCGGGCGGTGCCATCGTGCTGCTGTGCGGCGTACTGATGCTGCTGCTCGCCGCCGTCTACGGCCTCAGCGAAGTGATGCCGCCCTGGGCAGCCGCGCTGATCGTCGGTGTCGTGGTGATCGTGATCGGCCTGATCATGCTCAAGGTCGGGCAACAGAAATTCGCCCCTTCCCAACTCACTCCCGAACGCACACTGGATTCCTTGCAGAAAGACAAGGAAGCGGTGCAGAGGCAAATGTCATGAGTACCCACAGCAGCATCGCCGCCGAATCGCTCAAGTCCCCGGACGTGCTCGAACAGGAAATTGACCAGCAGCGCAGCCGTATCGATGCACTTATCGATGATGTGGAGGCACGCCTGACACCGCAACGGCTGATCGACCAGGCCCTGGCCTATGGCCGTGACAGCGGCGGCCTGGAAATGGCCGAACGCCTGGGGCAGACCCTCAAGGCCAATCCGATACCCGTTGCCATGACCGCCATCGGCCTGGCCTGGTTGGCCGTCGAGCAGACGCGCCGACACACGCCGAAGGCGCCCGAGCCTGACTTGCCGCAGGATCACGAATCCCTGGTCGATGCCCTGCACAGTGCCAAACAGTCGCTGGAACAAAGCACTCAGGCCGCGCGCCGCAAACTGCATGACCTCGCCGATGGCGCCAGCGCTGCGACCGAACAGGTCAAGCAAAGCGCCAACGCCGTGGGCCAGGCCGTGCATCGCCACCCGTGGGCCTTTGCGGCTGCCGGTTTGGCGGCAGGCGCCTTGGTGGGGCTGCTCGGCACGGGTCGCCGGCACTCGCCAGAAGAAGCGCTGCCGCGGGAAAGCTACGTGGTGCCGGATATCGAAGCCGGCTTCGATGAACTGGCCGATGTGCCGGATGACGAGCCGCCTTTTCGCCCCGGTGCGATCTGACGCCGGGTAAAAGGCGAAACGCAAAAACGAAAAAAGCGCCATAGGGCGCTTTTTTGCGTTGCTTCCGGGTGTTCAGTGGGCCCTGGAAGCGATATATGGCGCAGCGGACGGGACTCGAACCCGCGACCCCCGGCGTGACAGGCCGGTATTCTAACCGACTGAACTACCGCTGCGCATACCTCGATTGGTGGGTGATGACGGGATCGAACCGCCGACCCTCTGCTTGTAAGGCAGATGCTCTCCCGGCTGAGCTAATCACCCTTCACTCTCGAAGTGGGGCGCATTCTAGAGAGCACCCTGCCCCTTGGCAACCCCCTTTGCGAAAAAAATTTATTGGCGATCCAAAGGCTTAGCAATCGCCGCCATTTGGCGGGGCAAATCACATGACGACTCGATACGGGGTTGGCCTAATCCACCAGCGGAAGGAATAATGCGCCCTCGCGCGGGTCTGATCGTCGCGCGGCGTGATTCCCTGTCCGCCGCCAGACCGCCCATGCGCTGCCTGAGGCAGCTGCCATGCGCCCGAATTGAAGATTTCCTGCGCGCTGCGGCGCGCACCCGTTAACTGGAGACAACCCGCTCATGTGGTTTCGCAACCTGCTGGTCTACCGCCTCACCCAGGACGTCGACTTCGATACCGAAAAACTGGAGGCCGCACTGGCCGCCAAGCCGGCGCGCCCCTGCGCCAGCCAGGAACTGGCTACCTATGGATTCGTCGCTCCTTTCGGCAAGGGCGAGGACGCACCGCTGGTGCATGAAAGCCAGGGCTTCCTGCTGATCTCCGCTCGCAAGGAAGAGCGCATTCTGCCCGGCAGCGTGGTCAAGGACGCCGTGAAGGAGAAGGTCGATGAGATTGAAAGCGAGCAGATGCGCAAGGTCTACAAGAAGGAGCGCGAGCAGATCAAGGATGAGATCGTCCAAGCCTTCCTGCCCCGCGCCTTCATTCGCAAGTCCGCGACCTTCGCCGCCATCGCCCCGGCCCAGGGCCTGATCATCGTCAACGCCTCGAGCCCCAAGCGTGCCGAAGACCTGCTGTCGACCCTGCGCGAAGCCATCGGCTCGCTGCCGGTGCGCCCGCTGACCGTGAAGATAGCCCCGAGCGCAACCATGACCGACTGGGTCAAGGCCCAGCAGGCCGCTGCCGACTTCCATGTGCTGGACGAGTGCGAGCTGCGCGACACCCACGAAGACGGCGGCATCGTGCGCTGCAAGCGCCAGGACCTGACCGGAGAAGAAGTGCAGCTGCACATGAGCTCCGGCAAGCAGGTGACCCAACTGTCCCTGGCCTGGCAGGACAAGCTGTCCTTCGTGCTCGATGACAAGCTGGTGGTCAAGCGCCTGAAGTTCGAAGACCTGCTGCAGGAGCAGGCCGAGCAGGATGGTGGCGACGACGACCTGAGCCAGCAGGACGCCAGCTTCACGCTGATGATGCTGACCCTGATCGAGTTCCTGCCGGCGTTGTTCGAAGCCCTGGGTGGCGAAGACACCCCGCAAGGTCTCTAAAGGCTGCTGCGCGTCGGCCCTGCAGAGTTAAATAGGCGAGTAACGCTCATGTACAAAAGTACAGTCGGTCGCGACCCCGGCCGCTTGATTCGCTGCGCTCACCCTACGGGCCAGCCTTCGGCTGTTACTTCGCTACGCTGCGTTTCTCGCCTATTTTTGTGGGGCCGCCTAGGCTTGCAGGGCTCTAGCTCGCGAGCCTTTCAATTGCAACAGCGCTCTTACAACAGCCCAATATCCCGCCCCATCCGACAGCCACCGCTGTCTATCCAACAATAACTGGCTGCACAGCGCTCCGCCTTTGGAGCCTGCTACGGTTCTATAGGGAATTTCTGCCATGTCTGCCTTGATCGCCCTCAGCCGCTTCGTCGGCAACACCTTCGCCATCTGGGTTCTGCTGTTCGCCGTGCTGGCGTTCCTGTTGCCAGGTGCCTTCCTGCCGCTCACCGCGTTCATCGTGCCGCTGCTCGGGCTGATCATGTTCGGCATGGGCCTGACCCTGAAGACCGAGGATTTTCGTGAGGTAGCCCGCCATCCGCTACGCGTGTTGATCGGCGTCTTGGCCCAGTTCATCATCATGCCGGGCATGGCCTGGTTGCTCTGCCAGCTGTTCGCCCTGCCACCGGAAATCGCCGTTGGCGTGATCCTGGTCGGGTGCTGCCCAGGGGGCACCGCCTCGAACGTCATCACCTGGTTCGCCAAGGGCGATGTGGCCTTATCCGTCGGCATCACCGCGGTGACCACCCTGCTGGCGCCCATCGTCACCCCGGCACTGATCTGGCTGCTGGCCTCGGAATGGCTGCCGGTATCGTTCTGGGCGATGTTCAGTTCGATCCTGCAGATGGTGCTGCTGCCCATCGTGCTTGGCCTGGTTGCCCAACGCCTTCTGGGTGAGCGGGTCAAGCTGGCGGTCGACGTGCTGCCGCTGATTTCGGTGGTGTCCATCGTCGCCATCGTTGCCGCGGTAGTGGCGGCCAGCCAGGCGAAGATCGCCGAGTCGGGCCTGATCATCATGGCGGTGGTGATACTGCATAACACCCTGGGGCTGGGCCTCGGTTATCTGGCCGGATTGCTGACCGGTATGCCGCTGGCGCAACGCAAGACGCTGTCCATCGAGGTCGGCATGCAGAACTCCGGGCTCGGCGCGGCTCTGGCCAGCGCCCACTTCTCGCCGCTGGCGGCGGTGCCCAGCGCACTGTTCAGTGTGTGGCACAACCTTTCCGGGGCGTTGCTGGCCACCTTCCTGCGCCGCATCAAGGATGAACGCGACAAGTAAGCGGACGTTAGCAACAACCGCAATTGGTGGGCTAAAGCCCACCCTACAGCGCTGGGGTCTCCCAGCAGATCAGCGAAGTCCGTGGGAACGGGCCATGCCCGTGACTGCTCGCCATGCACCCCAGGATGGATCGCCGAGCTGACTTGCCCTCACAAGCACATCATGCACAATAGCGGTGCACGCCGGGGACGACCCCGGATTTACGTGCCTTACTGCCGGGGACGACCCCACCGTTATCCGTGAGGGTCATATGTCCTGGATCATCCTGTTCTTCGCCGGCCTGTTCGAGGTCGGCTGGGCCGTCGGTCTAAAGTACACCGAGGGTTTCACCCGCCCGCTTCCCACCGCGCTCACCGTCGCCGCCATGCTGGTCAGCCTGGGCCTGCTCGGCCTGGCCATGAAGGAGTTGCCGCTGGGCACCGCCTACGCGATCTGGACCGGCGTGGGCGCGGTCGGCACGGTGATCGCCGGGATCATCCTGTTCGGTGAGTCCATGGCGCTGATTCGCCTGGCCAGCGTGGCGCTGATCATCTGCGGGCTGATCGGCCTGAAGATGAGCCACGGCTGATACGAAAGAGCCCGCCGATTGGCGGGCTTCTTCATTAGCGCTACGTCGGTTTCCCTGGGTATCGCTGCGCTCAACCCAGGCTACAGTCTGCGGCGTAGACCGGGTCGAGCGCAGCGACACCGGGGAGTGGATGTCCAGCTCTAGCGATTATCCCCACGCAACGCCTTCACCTCGGCCTGCAGCACCTGCCGCGTCGCCGCCGTTGCCTCGATGGGCGCGCCCGCTACCAGGTCGATCCGCGACCAGAAGCGGCGGAACAGGCCCTTGCGCGGGTCACGGCTGAAGAAGCTGCCCCACAGCCCGCCCAGCGCCATGGGAATCACCGGCACCGGGTTGTCCTGCAGGATGCGCTCCACGCCCGCCTTGAACTCGTCGATCTCGCCGTCGGCGGTCAGCTTGCCCTCGGGAAAGATGCACACCAGCTCGCCGTCGCGCAGGTATTCGCCGATGCGCTTGAATGCCGCATCGAACACCAGCAGGTCTTCGCTGCGCCCGGCGATCGGCACCGTACCGGCGGTGCGGAAGATGAAGTTGAGCACCGGCAGGTTGTAGATCTTGTAGTACATGACGAAGCGCACCGGGCGACGCACCGCACCACCGATCAGCAGCGCATCGACGAACGACACGTGGTTGCACACCAGCACCGCCGGCCCCTCTTCCGGAATCGAGTCGAGGCCCTTGTGCGACACCCGGTACATGGAGTGGCCGAGCATCCAGATCAGGAAGCGCATGGTGAATTCGGGGACGATCTTGAAGATGTAACTGTTGACCGCCACGTTCATCAGCGAAATGACCAGGAACAGCTGGGGGATCGACAGCCCGGCGACGCTCAGGAACAGGATCGAAACCACTGCCGAGACGACCATGAACGCCGCATTGAGAATGTTGTTGGCGGCGATCACCCGGGCCCGCTCGTTCTCGGCGGTGCGTGACTGGATCAACGCATACAGCGGCACGATGTAGAAGCCGCCGAACACGCCAATGCCGAGGATCGAGGCCATTACCCACCAGGCGTGGCCGAAGCCCAGCAGCGCCAGCCAGTCGTAGGGCTGCGCCGCCTCGGGAATGCCACCCGAGGCCGCCCAGAGCAGGATGCCGAACACCGTCAGGCCGATGGAGCCGAACGGCACCAGGCCGATTTCCACCTTGCGCCCGCTCATGCGCTCGCAAAGCATCGAGCCCAGCGCGATGCCCACCGAAAACACGGTGAGAATCAGGGTGACCACGCTCTCGTCACCGTGCAGCCACTCCTTGGAGTAGGCCGGGATCTGGGTCAGGTACACCGCGCCGAGAAACCAGAACCACGAGTTGCCGACCAGCGAGCGCGATACCGCCTTGGGCTGCGTCAGGCCCATGCGCAGGGTCAGCCAAGTTTGCCGGAAGATGTTCCAGTCCAGCGCCAGGTTCGGCAGCGCGGCACCGGCCCGCGGAATACCGCGGGCAGACAGGTAGCCGAGCATCGCCACCAGCACCACCGAGACGGCGACGATCACGCTGTAGTGGGCACTGGTGAGCATGATGCCGGCGCCGATGGTGCCCGCCAGGATCGCCAGGAAGGTGCCCATTTCCACCAGCGCGTTGCCGCCTACCAACTCCTCGGGTTTGAGCGCCTGGGGCAGGATCGAGTACTTCACCGGGCCGAACAGCGCCGATTGAATGCCCATGGTGAACAGCACCGCGAGCATCAGCGTCAGGTTGCCGAGCAGCACGCCGATGGCGCCGACCAGCATGATGAAGATCTCGAAGAACTTCAGCCGGCGGATCAGCAGATCCTTGGCGAACTTCTCGCCGAACTGGCCGCCGAGGGCGGAAAACAGGAAGAACGGCAGGATGAACAGCATGGCCGCGACGTTGACCAGCAGGTCGCGATCCGCCTCCAGGCTGAGCTTGAAGAGAATCGCCAGGATCAACGACTGCTTGAAGATGTTGTCGTTGAACGCGCCGAGCAGCTGCGTGACGAAGAACGGCAGGAAGCGCCGGCTCTTCAGCAGAGCGAATTGCGAGTGCTGACTCATCGATACCTTTCCCTTTGCGGATTCGATGAGCATTGGACTGCAACAGCTCGGGCAAAGCCACAGCCGCGGGCATTTTTGTCGACGTGTCGCGCCTTTTCAGTTGAACAGCGGGTTGCCACGCAGGCGCGCCACGGCCAGGTCGACGAAGGCGCGCACCTTGGCCGGCGCCTGACGGCCCTCGGGGTACAGCACGTGGATCGGCAGCGGTGGCTCCTCGAAGCCTTCCAGCACGACCTGCAGCGCGCCCTCCTGCAGCGCCTGGCCGACCTGATAGTGCAGCACCCGGGTCAGCCCCCAGCCGGCCCTGGCGGTGGCGATCGCCGACTCGTTGGTGTTGCATTGCAGCACCGGGTCGACCAGCACTCGCTGGCCCTCGGAGAAGCGCCATTCCGGCGAAGCCCAGGCGCTCTGCGACACGGCGATGCGATGGTGTTTCAAGTCGGCGGGCGTGGTCGGTACGCCGTATTTCCCCAGGTAACACGGCGCCGCGCAGATCACCCGGCGTACCGCGCCGACCTGGATGGCGGTAAAGCCCGAATCCGCCAGGTGTCCGATACGAACCGCCACGTCGATGCCCTCGTCGAGGATATTCACCGGCCGGTCGACGAAAAAGGTGCGCGCGTGCATGCCTGGGTAGGCATCCAGGTAATCGAGCACCAGGGGCAGCACGTGCAGGTGGCCGAACATCGACGCAGCGGTCACCGCCAGGGTGCCGGACGGTTCGGCGTAATGCCCGGCTGCGGCCAGTTCCGCCTCGGCGATATCGGCGAGAATGCGCCGACAATCCTGCAGGTAGCGGCTGCCGGCATCGGTGGTCTTCACCGAACGCGTGGTGCGCACCAGCAGCCGCGCGCCGATCAGGTCCTCGAGGCCGGCGACGATGCGCGTCACCGCCGGCGCGCTCATGTGCATCTGCCGCGCGGTACTGGCAAAGCTGCCCGTCTCCGCGACCTTCACGAATACCCGCATCGCCTGCCAACGATCCATCCACCCGCTCCTCTGCTTTAAGCGTTGGCTGCGCTGGTGGCGCAGCCCAGCGAGTATGCCGTATCCGCGCGTCCTGAGCGGCAATGCGATTCAGGCTGCACGGTCGAGCGCCCACGCAGGAACGCGGGGCGCCATCACCCTACCGGCCATCCACGATCTCGTAGGAAAGGCTTCAGCCTTGAGCTCTTGCGCGTCCTGCCAGCCAAAATCGAGCTTGAAGGCAGCTACGACAAAACGGCGCGCGGGGCTGCCCGAGATTCGCTCCCTACACCGCTCAGAGCGCCAGTTCGAGGCGCTCGTCACTGGCGCCTTGCGGCTGCGCTGGCACTGCACAGCAGATCAGCACTTCATCGTCGCCGTGGGGCGCGCTGGGTTCTTTCAGGTAGCTCACCGCGCCTTTCACCAGGTGCGTCTTGCAGGTGCCACAAGAGCCTTCGCGGCAACTGAACTCCGGTTCCAGGCCGCGAGCCTCGGCCAGTTCCAGCAAGGTGCCGGAGCCCGGTGTCCAGCGCCCCTCCTTCAGCGACTCGGTAAACAGTACCGGCACCGCCTCGGTGGCCGGCGGAGCCGTCACGGCGGCCGCCGCCGGCTGATCGGGGCGACGCACCAGGGACGCCGGCCCGAAGCCTTCGGCATGGATGCGCCCATCGGCGATGTTGTAGCCGCGCAGGCCGTCGTACAGCCCCTGGGTGAAGGCCGGCGGCCCGCACAGGTAGAAGGCGTAATCGTCGAAGGCCAGATAACGGGTCAACAGCGCCATGTCAATGCGCCCGGCGGTGTCGTAATCGACACCCGGCTCGGCGCCACTGCTGTCGCTCAGCACCCGTACCAGCCTGACCGCGCCCTGGGCGGCGGCCACCAGGTCGCCGAGTTCGCGGTCGAAGGCGCGCTCGGCTTTCGAGCGCGCGGCGTAGAACAATGTGACCGGCCTGATCCGCTGCCGGCGCCAGCCTTCGTAGACCACATGGCGCAGCATCGCCAGCATCGGCGTGATGCCGATGCCACCGGCCAGCAGCACCAGCGGGCGCTCCTCCTGCGCATCGAGGGTGAATGCTCCGGCCGGTGCGCGGGCGTCGATCAGATCGCCCTCGCGCAACCCGTCATGGATAAATTGCGACACCCGCCCCTCGCGCTTGACGCTGATCCGGTAAATGCCGTCGGACGGCGCCACCGACAGGGTGTAGGTACGAATCAGCGGCTTCTCGCCCGCGGTCACTCGCAGCCGAATCGGCAGATGCTGGCCGGCCAGGTGCGGCAAGACCCCGGCACCGTCGACCGGCTCCAGATGCAGGGAACGGATCGACCGGGTTTCCTCAACGATGCGCGCAACCCTCATTGGCCGCCACTGCGTGACGTACTGGGCCGCACGTAGCTGATCGGCGGCTTGTTGCCAGTTGCCGGTGAGCAGCGAGCTGTCCGCCCAGCCGTCCTCGCGCAGGGCCCAGCGCAGGGCCATGGCAGCCGGGCGCCGCACGATACGCCGTGGACGGAAGGTCCACAGCCGCTCGGCGCCCTGAAAGGCGCCGATTTCAGGGGATTCGAAGATGACCTCGGCGTCACCGCTCAGTTGCAGCACGCCGCCCGTGGCGAAATCCACGAACAGCAGACCGGCCTTGCCGTTGAGCACGATGTTGCCGAGGGTGGAAAAGAACAGGTTGCCGTTGAAGTCCGGGATGGTCAGGGTGCCGTCGGCATCGATGCGCACGAAGCCGGTGTTGCCGCCACGGTGCGAGACGTCCACCTGGCGCTGCCCGTCGACATCGGCATAGGTCGCCACGAAAAAGGTGTCGGCGCCTTCGATCACTGCCCGCGCCGCGGCATCCAGCGCCGGCAACTGCTCGACGGTAGCGGCGAACGGCGCCGCCGGATCACGGGCGAAGGTGAAATCGCGCTGCTGGATATAGCGTGGGCAGTTGCCGAAACTCTGTTCGACCGCCACCCGCAGGCCCTTGCCACCCGCCACCACCACGCCGTTCATGCGGTTACGCCGTCGGCTGTGCAGTTCGATGCCCAGGAGGCCCAGCGCGGCGCCCTCGCCCATGCCTTGGGCGACAGGGTCGTCGGCCTGGGGCCGAGCTGCAATGTCCAGCGTGGTGGGCGTCGGCGAGGCCATGAAACCGGCCTGGCCCTCGAGCACGCCGGCCCAGGCATCGCCCTGCCCATCCACGCTGCCCAGCACGATGAACGGCAGCTGGGCGTAGAAATCCCGGTGCTGGTCGGGCATGAAGTCGCGCACCACGCGTTTGCCGACCGCATCCATTCGTTCGGCGACGCCGAGCTTTTCCTGAATGAATGTTTCACCCGAATGCCAGGGTGCGGGGGTTTTCGCGAGATCGGTCATGGCGGTTCTCCCGGAGGCGGTGGTGCGCAGGCTCAAGCGTTGGCGGTCAGCCCGGCAGGCGTCTGGGGAATGGCCACGAAGCCGGGCAGCGCCTCGATGCGCGCCAGGAAGGCCCGGACCTGCTCGTAGGCCGACAGGTCGACGTTGCCTTCCGGCGCCCGCGCCAGGTAGCTGTACAGCGCCACGTCGGCGATGGTCGGGTGGTCGGCGGCCAGCCACTGGCGACCGCTCAGGTGGCGCTCCAGGCGGGCGAGCAGCACGTGGGCACGGGCGATCACTTCCTCGGCATTGAAGTCGGCACCGAACACCGTGATCAGGCGCGCCGCGCACGGGCCGTAAGCCAGTTCGCCGGCGGCCACGGACAACCAACGCTGCACCGCCGCCGCACCAGCGGGGTCTTCCGGCAGCCAGTCGGTGCGCCCGGTCTTCTTGGCCAGGTAAACGAGAATGGCGTTGGAGTCGGCGACCACCACGCCGTCATCTTCCAGCACCGGCACCTGGCCGAAGGGGTTGAGGGCGAGAAATTCAGGCTGCTTGTTGGCTCCGCCGGCCAGGTCGACCTCGACCAGCTCGGGCTTCAGGCCCAGCAGCGAGGCGAACAGAACGGCGCGGTGGGCATGGCCGGACAAGGGGACGTGATGGATTTTCATGGGTCGGATCCTGGTTGACGGTGGGCCGGGGGAAGTCCCGAGCCGTGCAACCAGCTTGCGACCGCAGCGCGTTTTGAGGAATACGCGTTGTCGGCATTACTTTATTGCGATAAGTGGAACAATCCGATTCCGCGTCAGATCGGCAATTGCCCCAGCGCCCAGCGCAACCCGAAGAAGATCACCAATCCGCCGCCGATGGTCGCCAGCAGATGGCGTGTCACCACGGCGATGACGATGGTCGCCAGGCCCGCCAGCAGATAGGCGTTGTCCCAGCTCACGGCCCAGTTGCGTCCGTCCGGCAGGAGCATGGCCGGCACCACGATGGCGGTGAGCACCGCGGTCGGCACGTAATGCAGGGCCTGGCGCACCGCCTGGGGGAAGCGCAGATTGGGAAAGGCAAACAGGCTGTAACGCGTGGCGAAGGTGATCGCCAGCATGCCGAGGATCAGAATCCAGTTTTCCATCAGCAAAGCTCCTCCTGCAGGGGCGCCTGGACGCGTTCGAGCAACACGCCGATCACGATGCCGGCGAAGGCGGCGGCCATCAGCCCGAGTTTGTAGGGCAGGTCGTGAAAGATCAGCGCGACCACCGCCGCCACCAGGGCGGCAGCCACCTGCGGGCGATTGCGCAGCATCGGTACGACGATGCCGACGAAGGTGGCGATCATCGCGAAATCCAGCCCCCAGGCGGCGAGGTTCGGCACCGCCTGGCCGAACAGCAGGCCGATCAGCGTACAACTGACCCAGTTGCCGTACATGGCCAGGCCCGCGCCAAGAAAGTACCAGTGCTTGTTTGGCGAATCGTCGCGCTGGGCGTAGCGCTGCTGCACCACGGCAAAGGCCTCGTCGGTCAGCCAGAAGGCCAGCGGGATGCGCCAGCGCTTGGGCAGGTGGCGCACGAACGGCTGCAGGGTGGCGCTGTACAGCGCATGGCGCAGATTGACCACCAGGGTGGTCAGCCACAGTACCGCCAGGGTGGCGCCGCCGGTGAGCAGGCTGACGGCGATGAACTGCGCCGAGCCGGCGAACACCAGCACCGACATGCCGATGGTCTGCCAGGCATCGAGCCCGGCGGCACCGGCCAGGCTGCCGTAGATGATGCCGAACGGCATGGCGCCGAGCAGCATCGGTAGCATGTCGCGCAGGCCCTGGAAGAATTCTTGGTATCGGGACATCGGCTTATCGCCTGGCTGAAAAGATCGCCTGCGGGCGACCAGAAGCGCATCAGGCTAGCCCAGCCTGCTCTGGCTGTCTTGAACGATCTTGCGCAGTCGTACAGCAGGTAGCCTGGGTTGAGCGCAGCGATACCCAGGATGTGGCAACCAGCAACCTGCTCTCTCCCAATCAGTGTCGATAGGCAAAAACAGCTTCAGCGTAGTACCTGTGGGAGCGCGCCATGCGCGCGAAAAATCGCGGGCATGGCCTAGGCGTCCCCGCCCGATCCCACAGGTGTAATTCGCAGGGAAAGCTGCGGCTGCGCTCAACCGCAGGCTAGGGGCTGCGATGGCAAGCCTTGCGGTATTCACCGGGCCCCACGCCATACACCTGCTTGAACTGTCGCGTCAGGTGGCTTTGGTCGGCGAAGCCCAGTTGCAGCGCCACGCTCAGCGGTGCACAGCCGTCACGCAGCAACGCCCGCGCCTGCTCCAACCGGCGTTGCTGCAGCCAGGCATGGGGCGGCAGGCCGGTGGCGCGGCGAAACACCCGGGCGAAATGGAACGGCGAGAGGTTCACCGCGGCCGCCAGTTCCTCCAGCGATGGCGGCTCGCCCAGGCGCGCGGCCACCAGCTCCTTGGCCAGGCTCACCGCCCGCGGTTCCAGGCCGGCGACGGCCGCCTGCCTGACCCCGGCATGACGCTGGAACAGCATCAGCAGCGTCTCGCGCCATGCCGTCTGCTGGTGCAGCACATTGGCATCGCTGTCGAGCAGGCGGTGCAACTGACCGAAGGCCCGATGCAGTTCGACGTCCTGCAGCACGCTGGCGGCGAACGACGGCAGGCCGCGGTGCGCCAGGCCCAGTTCGTCGAGCACGCCATTGACCTGGGCCGGCGCCGGGTAGAAGGCGCGGTACAACCAACCCTGCTCATGGGCCGACGAGCCGGTGTGCACTTCATCCGGGTTGATCAGCACCATGCTGCCGACCGGCGCCAGGTGATCGGCACCGCGGTGGCGAAAGCGCTGGGCGCCGTGCTCGATCACGGTGAACACGAAACCTTCGTGTACGTGCGGGGTGAAGCGTTGCTTGATGTAGCGCGCCTGCAGCAGCTCCACGCCGGCCAGCGCGGGGCTTTCCCAGAAGCGGATGCGCTCGCCAGAGGGCATGGCTCACACGCCGAAGCGTGCCTCCAGCCCGGCCTTGACCACCGGCCATTCCTGGTCGGTGATGCTGTACAGCACGGTGTCGTCGAGGCGCCCGTCGGCCAGGCGGCGATGGTTGCGCAGCAGCCCTTCGCGAACCGCGCCGAGCTTTTCGATGGCGCGCTGGGAGCGCTGGTTGCTGGCGGCGGTTTTCAGTTGCACGCGAACCATCTGCCAGCTCTCGAAGGCGTGGCGCAGCATCAGGTACTTGATCATGCTGTTCAGGCCCGTGCCGTGCTGGGCCGCGTCCAGCCAGGTCCAGCCGATTTCCACGGCAGGCAGCGTCGGCATGAAGTCGGCGAAACGGGTGGTGCCGACCATCTGATCCCCCAGGCGGATCACGAAGGGCAAGGCGCGCTCCTCGCGCTGATCGTGCAGGGCCTGGCGATACCAGTCCAGGCGCTGGGTGCCGCTCATGTAGAGCAGCTCATCGCGATTGGCTTCGGCCAGGCTGACCAGCGCCGGAATATCGCCATCGAGCAACGGTTCGATGCGCAGGGCACCGCGCTGCAGGGTGATCAATTGCGGCTTGAACATCGGTTTTCTCCAGGTACAACGCTTGCCAGGCGTGTCAGTTTCTCACCGAATAAACGGCCTGTCTGCCAAAAAACGGCAGCGCCCAGCGTGCCGCAAGTACACGGCGGTGCCCCTGCGACCTTGGTCGCGCCTGACGCTGCGCCGCTTTGCTGCGACACTACGCAGGCGTGCCAGGGTACGCTCGCACCATTGCCCTTCTGTTTCATGGAGTCTGCATGTCGCTGTCCAGTTGGCTTATCGCTGCAGTCGCCCTGCTCTATATGGCCGTGCTGTTCGCCATCGCCTTCTACGGTGACCGCCGCCGCAAGCCACTGCCGCCGAAAGTTCGCGCCTGGGTCTACTCGCTGTCGCTGGCGGTGTACTGCACCAGCTGGACCTTCTTCGGCGCCGTCGGCCAGGCGGCCGAGCAACTGTGGTCGTTCCTGCCCATCTACCTGGGGCCGATGCTGCTTCTGCTATTCGCCCCCTGGGTGATCGAGAAGATGGTGCTGATCAGCAAGCAGGAAAACATCACCTCGATCGCCGACTTCATCGCCGCGCGCTACGGCAAGTCACAGTCCCTGGCCATCGTCGTCGCGCTGATCTGCCTGGTCGGCGTGCTGCCCTACATCGCCCTGCAGCTCAAGGGCATCGTGCTCGGCGTGAACCTGCTGATCGGCTCGGAAACCGACGCCGACGGCACCCGCGCCCAGGACACCGCGCTGATCGTCTCGGTGATTCTGGCGCTGTTCACCATCGTTTTCGGCACCCGCAACCTGGACGTTACCGAACACCACCGCGGCATGGTGCTGGCCATCGCTTTCGAGTCGCTGGTCAAGCTGCTGGCCTTCATCGCCGTCGGCGCCTTCGTCACCTACGGGCTGTTCAATGGTTTCGGCGACCTGTTCAGCCAGGCGCAGCGCAGCCGCGAGCTGGAGGCGTACTGGGCCGAGGCGGTGAACTGGCCGGCGATGCTGGTGCAGACCGGCATGGCGATGATCGCCATCGTCTGCCTGCCGCGGCAGTTCCACGTCACCGTGGTGGAAAACACCGACCCGCGTGACCTGCGCCTGGCGCGCTGGGTGTTCCCGCTGTACCTGCTGCTGGCCGCGCTGTTCGTGATTCCCATCGCCCTGGCCGGGCAGATGCTGCTGCCGGGCGGGGTGAGCCCGGACTCCTTCGTGATCAGCCTGCCGCTCGCCGAAGCCCACCCGGCGCTGGCGCTGCTGGCCTTTATCGGTGGCGCCTCAGCGGCCACCGGCATGGTGATCGTCGCGTCGGTGGCACTGTCGACGATGATCTCCAACGACATGCTGCTGCCCTGGCTGCTGCACCGCAAAAGCACCGAGCGGCCGTTCGAGGCCTTCCGCCACTGGATGCTCACGGCGCGAAGGGTCAGCATCGTGCTGATCCTGCTGCTGGCCTACGTGTGCTATCGCCTGCTCGGCACCAACGCCAGCCTGGCGACCATCGGGCAGATCTCCTTCGCCGCCATCGGCCAACTGGCACCGGCGATGTTCGGCGCCCTGGTGTGGAAGCAGGCCAACCGTCGCGGCGTGTTCGCCGGGCTGATCACCGGCGCGACGCTGTGGATCTACACCCTGGTGCTGCCGGTGCTGGCCCGCGGCCTGGGCTGGCCGCTGGACATCTTCCCCGGCCTGCGCACCCTCCTCTACGCGCCGATCGGTTTCGAGGTCGACGCCCTGACCCGCGGCGTGGTGCTGTCGCTGGCCGGCAACCTGACGCTGTTCGCCTGGGTATCGTTCTTCTCGCGCACCCGTGTGTCCGAGCACTGGCAGGCCGGGCGCTTCGTCAACCACGACTTCGGCAACAAACAGGGCGGCCGCGGCGCCCTGGCGGTGCAGGTCAACGACCTGCTGCTGCTCGCCGGCCGTTTCGTCGGCGAAGAACGCGCGCTGGAAAGCTTCAGCCACTTCGCCCGTCGCCAGGGCAAGGCCTTCAACTCGGCGCAACCGGCCAACAGCGAATGGATCGCCCACACCGAGCGCCTGCTCGCCGGCGTGCTCGGCGCCTCCTCGACCCGCGCGGTGGTCAAGGCGGCCATCGAAGGCCGCGACATGCAGGTCGAGGACGTGGTGCGCATCGTCGACGAAGCCAGCGAGGTGCTGCAGTTCAACCGCGCACTGCTGCAGGGCGCCATCGAGAACATCAGCCAGGGCATCAGCGTGGTTGACCAGTCTCTGCGTCTGGTGGCCTGGAACCAGCGCTACCTGGAAATCTTCGAGTACCCGGACGGGCTGATCTGCGTCGGCCGGCCGATCGCCGAGATCATCCGCTTCAACGCCGAGCGCGGCATGCTCGGCAGCGCTGACGTCGAGGAAAGCGTCGCCAAGCGCCTGTACTGGATGCGCCAGGGCACCGCCCACAGCTACGAGCGGGTGTTTCCCAATGGGCGCGTCATCGAGCTGATCGGCAACCCCATGCCCGGCGGCGGCTTCGTCATGAGCTTCACTGACATCACCGAATTCCGCGAAGCCGAGCGCGCCCTCAAGGCCGCTAACGAAGGCCTCGAACAGCGCGTCGCCGAGCGCACCCATGAACTGTCGCAACTGAACAAGGCGCTGACCGCCGCCACCGGCGTGGCCGAAGCGGCCAATGCCTCGAAGACCCGCTTTCTCGCCGCAGTCAGCCATGACCTGATGCAACCGCTGAACGCTGCCCGGCTGTTCTCCGCCGCCCTCTCCCACCAGGAAGAAGCGCTGCCCCACGAGGCTCAGGAGCTGGTGCGCCACCTGGACAGCTCGTTGCGCTCGGCCGAGGATCTGATCAGCGACCTGCTGGACATCTCGCGCCTGGAGAACGGCCGCATCACCCCGGACCGCAATGCCTTCGCCCTCAACAGCCTGTTCGACACCCTGGGCGCCGAATTCCGCGTGCTGGCCGCCGAGCATGGCGTGGATTTCCACATGCAGGGCAGCAAACTGCGAGTAGACAGCGACAGCAAGCTGCTGCGCCGCGTGCTGCAGAACTTCCTCACCAACGCCTTCCGCTACGCCAAGGGCCGTGTGCTGCTCGGCGTGCGCCGCCAGGGCGCGAATCTGCGCCTGGAGGTCTGGGATCGCGGCCCGGGCATTCCCGAAGACAAAAGGCAGACCATCTTCGAGGAATTCAAACGCCTGGACAGCCACCAGACCCGCGCCGAAAAAGGCCTGGGCCTGGGCCTGGCGATCGCCGACGGGCTGTGCCGCGTGCTCGGCCACAGCCTGGAAGTGCGTTCCTGGCCCGGCAAAGGCAGCGTGTTCAGCGTCACCGTGCCGATCGCTCGCCACCAGGCGCCAGCGGCCCAGCGGGCGCGACCGGAAAGCAGCGGCCAACTGCTCACCGGCACCCAGGTGCTGTGCATCGACAACGAGGAAAGCATTCTTACCGGCATGCACAGCCTGCTCTCGCGCTGGGGCTGCCAGGTCTGGTCGGCGCGCACCCGCGCCGAATGCGAGCAGCTGCTCGACGAGGACGTACGCCCGCACCTGGCCCTGGTCGACTATCACCTGGACGAAGGCGACACCGGCACCGAGCTGATGGCCTGGCTGCGCACCCGCCTGGGCGAGCCGGTGCCCGGCGTGGTGATCAGCGCCGACGGCCGCCCCGAACTGATCGCCCAGGTGCACGCCGCCGGCCTGGATTTTCTGCCCAAGCCGGTGAAGCCAGCGGCGCTGCGGGCGTTGATCAGCCGGCATTTGCCGTTGCAGTAGAGCGGCAGGATAGCGATGCACTACCTGTGAGAACTGACGGGGCGCCCGCGTCCATCGAGCTCGTAGCCGGATCTTGCAAAGCCGTGCATTTCCTGCGAAAAACGCGGCCTTCTGCACTCTCGGAACCCCAGCAATGAGCGACGAACTACGTATCGAAGATATCCACCCGGGCGATGGCAAGGCGGTGGTCAAAGGCGCGCTGATCACCACCCAGTACCGCGGCTGGCTGGAGGACGGCACCGAGTTCGACTCGTCCTATTCGCGCGGCAAGCCGTTCCAGTGCGTGATAGGCACCGGACGTGTGATCAAAGGTTGGGATCAGGGCCTAATGGGCATGCAGGTCGGTGGCAAGCGCCGGTTGTTCGTGCCGGCGCACCTGGCCTATGGCGAGCGCTCGGTAGGCGCGATAACGCCAAACTCCAACCTGAACTTCGAAATCGAATTGCTGGAAGTGCTGACGCGCGACGACTGAGCCGCAACATCAGCGCCCGGCTCAGTCCGGCTCCAGCTCATCCAGCGGCAACCCGGCTGCCCGCTCGAGCAGCTCGGGCGGCAGGCTCTTGCTGGCCCGGGCGCCAAGCAGCTTGAGGTTCTCGGCGCGGCTGATCAGGTTGCCGCGCCCGTCCACCAGCTTGTTGCGCGCGCCGGAATAGGCCTTGTCGAGCTGTTGCAGGCGCATGCCCACTTCGTCCAGATCCTGGATGAAGGCCACGAACTTGTCGTACAGCGCCCCTGCCCGCTCGGCGATTTCCCGAGCGTTCTGACTCTGCCGTTCCTGGCGCCACAGGCTGTCGATCACCCGCAGGGTCGCCAGCAGCGTGGTCGGGCTGACGATCACGATGTGCTGGTCGAAGGCTTCCTGGAACAGCCCCGGATCAGCCTGCAAAGCCGCTGCGAATGCGGCCTCGATCGGCACGAAAAGCAGCACGAAATCCAGGCTGTGCAGCCCGTCGAGGTGCTGGTAGTCCTTGAGCGACAGGCCCTTGAGGTGGCTGCGCAGCGAAAGTACATGCTGTTTCAGCGCCACCTGCCGCGCCGCTTCCTCGCTGGCCGACACGTACTGCTGATAAGCGGTGAGGCTGACCTTGGCATCGACCACTACCTGCTTGTCGCCCGGCAGCTGGATCAGCACGTCCGGCTGAAAACGCTCGCCCTCGGCACTCTTCAGGCTGACCTGGGTGTGGTACTCGCGGCCCTTCTGCAGGCCGGCATGTTCGAGCACCCGCTCGAGCACCAGCTCGCCCCAGTTGCCCTGGGTCTTCTGGCCCTTGAGCGCCTGGGTAAGGTTCATCGCCTCCTCGCTCAGGCGCTGGTTGAGGCCCTGCAAGCGCTCCAGCTCCTTGCCCAGAGAAAAGCGCTCGCGGGCCTCCTGCTGGTAGCTCTCCTCGACGCGCTTCTCGAAGGCCTGGATGCGCTCCTTGAGCGGGTCGAGCAGTTGCCCCAGGCGCTGCTGGCTGGTCTCCGAGAAACGTTGCTCGCGCTCGTCGAAGATCTTGCCGGCCAGCTCGGCGAACTGCGCGCGCAGGACATCGCGGGCGCCCTGCAGATCCTCCAGGCGCTGCTGATGGTTTTCCTGCTGCTCGTGCAGCTCGGCGGCCAACCCGGCCCGCTCGCTGTCAAGGCGGCGCAGCTCGGCTTCCTGACGCTCGCGCAGCGCCTGGGCGCCCTCGAGCTGCTCGCGGGCCAGCTGCAAATCGTTCTGCAGCAGATGCGTTTCGCGGCGCAGGGCCGCCAGCTCGGCCTGCTGATCAGCCTTGATCTCGAGGATCTCGGCAAGCTCGTCGCGGCAGTTGTCCAGCTGCGCGCTGAGGCCGGCCTGGGCGAGCTGCGCTGCATTCATGCGTTCCTGAGCGAGTCCCGCCTGCAGGCGCATCTCCTCGGCCTGACGCAAGGCGGCGGCCATGCGCAGCCATAACGGAACAGCGACCAGCAGCGCGCCGACCAGAACGGCTGGCAACAGGGTCAGGAGATCGAAAGGCATAAAGGCATCCAGGCGAGACTGCCGAGCAGTATAACCGCGCGGGCGACTTGACAGCGGTTACAAGCGCTGCAGCAAATCCCGCGCCTCGTCATGCCCCTGCAGCGCTGCCAGCTCCAGCCAATGCCGGGCCTGCTCGGGCTCAAGAGTCCGCGGTTGGCAATACAGGCGGCCCAGCTCCAACTGCGCGCGCCCATCACCGGCACGCGCTGCCTGGCGCAGCAGCTCGACACCGATGCGCCGGTCGCGGGTATTGCCGCACTCGCGGCAGAGCATCTGGCCCAGTCGACTTTGCGCCTGAACAACCCCCTGACGCGCAGGCTGCTTGAGCAGACGGCCGGCAATGTGTTTCACGCTGGGCGCGTCGGCCAGCCTCGGACTGTCGAGCAGCCAGGTGGCGACACGAACGGGAACCTGGGTACGCACTGGAAGGGTGTGGAATTGGCTGCGGGGTAAAACGCGGGGCATAAGACTAAAGCAGGGGTTCGGAACAGGCGCGCCACTTTACTCTTTTTTATTCACAGGTAAAGCCCTGGCCCGTGGCAGAGCGGCTGCGCGCGATAATCCACAGAAGCTGTGGATAACTTTGTGAATATGGTGGGCGAAATACCTCCTAACACCCATGAAATGGGCCTTGCGCTCAAACTGCTCATTTTTTCACCACCTCAAAAAAGTCTATATTTTTCATAAACTTATGTTTACACCTACGCTATTACCGAGGTTTTGACAAGAGGCAAGATGCAGCTTGACAAGCTGCTTCGCGATTGTGCACAAGTCCCGCGGCGAGGCCTGAAAAATGCCCTGTTGCGGGGCGAAATCAGTCTTGACAAGGCGGCACGCCACGACGGGCGCGGCATGCAGACCGTGCACCAAATCCGCCCCTGTCATCGGCATGCCACAAAAGTGTGAAGCACCAATCAGGCGCGTCCGGTTTGGCAGCCTCGATCACTTCGGGTTACCGTCGCAGATTGATCCGTTCAGGGACCCACGCCCATGCTCAGCCGCCGCATCTGGCTGCGACTGTCCGTCACACTCGCCGTGCTGCTGATGCTGGTCGTCGGCCTTTATCTGGGCAGCCGCTATCTGCTGCAGCGCAGCGGCATCGAAACCTTCGACTGGCGCGGTGCATCGCTGTCGGGCGAAGGTTTGCGGGTCGACGGCCTGACGCTGCGCCAACGCAGCACTGCCGGCATCTTGGAACTGCAGGGTAACAGTATCGACCTGGCCTGGCGCGACTTCGGCTTCAGCCTGCCGTTTTGGCAGCACGTCGCTATCGACCGTTTGTCGCTGCAGTGGCGACCGGCAACAGTAGAAGAGCAGACCGAGCCCGCATCGAGCGACCTCGACGTGCAGCAACTGGCCGCGCCGCTGGCCCTGCTGCCGCGCAGCCTGACCATCGCCAACCTCACGGCTACCCTGCCCTGCGCCCGCGGCCAGTGCGTCGCCACCGGCAATCTGGCTATGCAGCGCAGCGAGGCTGAGCGCATCGCCCTGCGTTTGAATCTCGACCAGCAGACGCAGATCATCGGCGCCGCCCTCGACCTCAAGCCAGGCACCGATACGCTCGACCTGAAGTTGACGCTGGCGGTGGACCATCAACCGCAAACCACCTTGATCAGTCACCTGGAGCAACGTGGTGAAGGCCTGGCCTGGAACGGCGAGCTTAAGGCTACCGACCTCACCCAGGCCGCCACGCTGCAGCGCCTGTTGAGCGCCTGGGCACTGCCCGAGGGCAAGCAGTGGCCAGCGGCGCCCGGCGAAGCCAGTCTGGCAGGCGCGTGGCAACTGAACTTGCCGCGCCGCGAACTGGATGTGAACAACCTGCTGGCTGCCACTGGCCAGTTCGATCTGCACGGCAATCTGCCGCAGCCCTGGCCAATGCCCGGCGTCGGCTTGCTGCAGGGTCAGCTGGCCCTGGCGGCCCATAATGAAGGCCAGCAGTGGATCGCCAGGCGCGTCGCAGCCGACCTGCAACTCAGCGAGCCGAACCCCGACTGGCTGGAGGCGCTGCCGCCGGAGCTGCGCAGCGAGTCCCTGCACCTGCAGGTCCAGGCCGATAAAACGCTCGACAATCTGCGCCCCGAGCTGGCCGAGCGCAGCCTGCCCTTGCAAATAAAGGCTGCACTGCGTGGCGCTACCCGCCTGGATCTGCAAGGCCGCGTCGCAGTCGCCAGTTCCGCACCCTGGGCGGTGCAGTTCGCCGATGCTCATCTGGCCACGCGTACTGCCAAGGTCGATCAGGCCGGCTGGCAAGCGACCGAGCTGAGCAGCGATCTGCAACTGGCCGGTTACGCCGACGGCAACGCACTCGAGCTGAACGTCGGCAAAGGTTCCGCGCTACAGGCCGCTAGCCTGAAAGGCGCCGCATTGAGCGCGCAGAAGCTGCAGGCGGGTATTGGCGGCAGCACGTTAAAGCTGACGCTGCAGGACGGCGCCCTGCAAGGCTGGCAATTCAACGGCCCGCTGAACCTGAGCACCACGCGCCTGCAGCAGGCCAACCTAAAGCCCCAGGGCTGGCGATTGCAAGGGCAGTTGGCCGTCGCCGACGGGGCCGGCACCCTGCCGGGCAAACTGAGCAACGACAGCGAGCTGCAACTCGACCTCACTGCCAGCCTCGACGCGAAACACAACCTGCAACTCAAGGCCACCCTGGGCGAGCTGTTCCTGCGCTCCGGCAACCCGCTGGCCAAGACCCTGGTGCAGTGGCCCGAACTGCTCGACCTCGACAGCGGCCGCCTGAATGCCGATGCCAACCTGACGCTGGCCGCTGGCAGCAGCGCGCCAAGCCTCGACCTGGACCTGACCAGCAAGGGCCTCGGCGGCATCTATGACCGCTCCGAACTAAGCGGCCTGGACGCGCGCGCGCAGTTCAAGCTGGCGCACCAGCGTTTCGAGCTGTACATCCCCGAACTGAAGCTGCAGCAGGCCAACCCCGGCCTGCCCATTGGCCCACTCGAAGCCCGCGCCCGCTATAGCGCGCCGCTGGCAGATACCGGCAGGGGCCAGTTGGAAGTTAACCTGGCGCGCACCGCGCTGATGGGCGGTGAGGTCACCCTGACGCCAGGCACCTGGAACCTGGGCGCGGCCAATCCAGCGTTTCCCATCCAGATTCGCGGCCTGGAACTCCAGCAGCTATTCGCCCTCTACCCCGCTGAAGGCCTGGCTGGCAGTGGCACTCTGGACGGCGATCTACCATTACGCTTGGGCGAGAACGGCATCGAGATCGAGCAAGGTCACGTCGCCGCCCGCCAGCCCGGCGGCTACCTGAAGTTCAGCTCCGAAAAGATCAAGGCCCTGGGCCGCAGCAACCCAGCGATGCAGTTGGTGACGCAATCGCTGGAGGACTTCCGGTTCACCACCCTGAACAGCGCGGTCGACTATGATCAGCACGGCATACTGACCCTGGGCATGCGTCTGGAAGGCCAGAACCCGGCCATCGAGAACGGCCGCCCGATTCACTTCAACATCAACCTGGAGGAAGACATCCCTACCCTGCTCGCCAGCCTGCAGCTGACCGACCGGGTCAACGACATCATCACACGGCGCGTGCAGCAGCGAATGCTGCAGCGCAATACCGCCCCCAAGGAGCCTTGACGAGGAGAAGCGCCATGCGCTTGCGTAGTTGCATCACCGCCCTGCTGCTGGGGCTGCTGACCACAGCCTGTACCCCGACGGTACAACTGGCGATGCCCAACGAGCCGATCAACATCAACCTGAATGTGAAGATCGAGCACGAGATCTATATCAAGGTGGATAAGGCGCTGGACAGCATGTTCAGTGAATCCAGCGGACTGTTCTGAGGAGCCACGCATGAATCTGATCAAACCTTTCGCCGGCCTGTTGCTGCTGTTCAGCCTGAGCCTGCCGGCCCACGCCATCAGCCTCAACGAGGCGATGTCCGCCCTGGGTGACGCCAAGGCCAGCGGCCAGCTCGGCGAAATGCCCAACGGCTACCTCGGCGTGGTCAAGGCCGGTGGCCAGGCCGATGAGATCGCCAGGCAGATCAACGCCGCACGCCGCGCCGAGTACCAGAAGCTCGCCCAGCAGAACGGCATCCAGCTCAGCGACGTGGAGACCATCGCTGGCCAGAAGGCCATCGACAGAACCCCCGCTGGCCAATACATCCAGCAACAGGGCCAGTGGCGCCGCAAGTGACGCTGCAGAGCGCTCGCCGCACGGTGCGAGCGCTTTCTCAATTTCAATAAAAAAATCCCGCAGCCCGCGTCAGCTCTGGCCTGACGCGGAACTCGGTTACCGGCGCCCAGTCTCACCTCCAGCTATCGCCACCGATCAGAGGACGACCGAGATGAGCCTTATCGACTGCCCCGAATGCCAACACCGCATCTCCGACAAGGCTCATGCCTGCCCACAGTGCGGCAACCCGATGCAAGCGCAGCCCGGCAATCGCTGGCTCACCGAGAAGAACGTCGGTCAGGTGGCCGGCGCCACCACCGCCTGGCTCACCGCCCCGTGGATCGCCCGCATGGTGTTTGGCGTGGTGGCGATGATCTGCATCACCGTGATCATCGTCGCCAGTTGAGCAGCGCTCAGGGGCGGCGAAGCAGCCGCGCCACGTCCCTGGCGGCCACATCGATGGCCGCTTCGTCGTAGGCCGCGAAGCCCATCACCAGCCCTGGCGCCTGGGGCTGCACGCAATAGCGCTGCAGGGGCATCACGTCGATGCCCGCCTCGGCCAGGCGCGCCTGGGCATCACCCTCCTCCATGCCGTGCAGCCGGCACACCACATCCAGGCCGGCGCGAATCGGCGGCACCTCGATCATCCCCTGCCAATGCCGCTCGGCGGCCTCTGAAAATGCCTCGGCCCGTGCGGCGTAGAGCTTGCGCATGCGCCGCAGGTGGCGGTCGAAGTGGCCCTGACCGATGAAATCCGCCAGTACCGCCTGGGCCAGGCTGTTGGCATGCCGCGCGGTCAACGACACCAGGCGCGTGAAGCCTTCCACCAGTTGCGGCGGCAGCACCACGTAGGCCATGCGCAGGGACGGAAACAGCAGCTTGCTGAAGGTGCCGGCGAGAATCACCGACGCATCGGCCCCGGCCATGCTGCGCAGCGCCGGGATGGGCTTGGCGACGAAACGGTACTCGCTGTCGTAGTCATCCTCGAAGATGTAGCTGCCCTGCTCGCTGGCCCAGCGCAGCAGCGCCAGGCGCCGCGCTGGCGACAGCTCGCCGCCCAGCGGGGCCTGGTGCGAGGGCGTGACGTAGGCCAACCGCGCATCCGGCGCCAGACCCAGGGCCGTGTCGACCTGCAGGCCTTCGCGGTCGACCGGCACATCGACCACCGCCACGCCGCTGGCCTTCATCAGTTGCCGGGCGCCGGGGTAGCCGGGGTCTTCCATCCATACACGTTCACCTGGCGCCACCAGCAGGCGCAAAGTCAGGTCCATTGCCTGCTGCACGCTGCCGAGGATCACGATGCGCTCGGCGCCGGCCTGCACGCCCCGGGCAATCGCCAGGTATTGAGCGATGGCAGTGCGCAAAGCAGGCAGGCCGGCGGGGTCGGCATCAAGCATGTCCAGCAGGCGTGAGGAGCGCAGATGAGCAGTGTGCAGTTTGCGCCACAGATCGATAGGGAATGCCAGCACGTCCCCCCGGTGCGGGAAGAACGGCCGCAAGCCGCGCTGGGTAGCGCCACTCATGAACACCGGCTTTTCCGCCTGCAAGCGCTGCGACCACGCCGTATCCGGCGCGGCCCGCGGCTGTTCGACGGGCGCCTGGGCCCGGCGCCCGGCAGCGCCGGCGTTGAGCGTGGCATCCGGCAGCACCGTGCATACCCGCGTGCCATAGCCGCTCTCGGTATCCAGATAACCTTCGGACTGCAGTTGCTGATAGGCCGCCTGCACGGTACCGCGGGCCATGCCGTAGTGCTCGGCCAGGGCGCGGGTGCTGGGCACTTGGCTACCCGACGGCAGGCGACTGCTGAGAATCGCCTCGCGCAACGCGCCATACAGCCAGCCCTGCAGGCTCTCACCAGGCTGCGGTGCACCAAGTGGCAGCGAAACAACCAGGGGGCCCGCTTTTCTGTTCGCCATCACCGCCTCACTTGGACCAATCAATTGACGTTTTATGGATCATTACGCTGATCCGATTCAAGCAGTAATCGCTCCACCAGCCGCCTGGCCTAACGATCGGGCCGAGATCGGTTGGGCCGGAACCAGCCGCTCAGCACCAGCCCAGGGAATCGACGATCACTCTCTTGCAGCAATCGACGCATCTTGCTCTAATTTGCGACTAATTCTTATTTGCATTTAGGCGCGCAAACGCCTTCGGGTCCGTGCTCTCGATGACGCCTTCCGATAACTCCGCCCTGCACCAGCTGTACGCCAGCCATCGCGGTTGGCTGCAGCAGTTCCTGCGCCGTCGCCTGGGTGACAGCGCCGATGCCGCTGACCTGGTGCAAGACACCTTCGTTCGCCTGCTGCTGCGCCCGCGTCGCTTCGACAGCCACAGCGGCGAACGCTCGTACCTGGCAACCATCGCCCGTGGCCTGAGCATCGATCATTGGCGCCGCAAACAGTTGGAACAGGCCTGGTTGAGCATGCTGGCCAGGCGCCCGGAAGCGCTGCAGCCGTCGCCGGAGCAGGCCGCGCTGATCATCGAAACCCTGCACGAAGTGGACGCCATGCTGCAGCGCCTGCCCGCGCGGGTGCGCCAGGCCTTTCTGCTCGCCCAGCTCGACGGCCTGCCCTATCGCGAGATCGCCGCGCAGCTCGGCGTGTCCGAGCGCATGGTCAAGAAATACCTGGCCCAGGCGCTGCTGCACTGCGCCCTGCTCGAAGCCGAACTCGACGGTCTGCTGGTCGAATGATCAATCCGCGCCCCCACACCCTCAGCCACGCCAGCCTGCAGCAGGCCGCCGACTGGTACGTGCGCCTGCACGACGAACACGCCGATGGCCAGGTTCGCCAGCAATGGCAGCGGTGGCTGGAGCAACACGGCGAACACCGCGACGCCTGGCACTATGTCGAGCGCGTCAGCCAGCGTTTCGGCCAGTTGCAGCAACAGGACGACGGGCAGGCGCTGCGCCGTGCCCTGGCCCAGCCGGGTCGCTCCGGCCTGACCCGGCGCGAGGGTTTGAAGAGCCTGTTGATCGTCGGCGCCGGCAGCCTGGTGGCGTGGAGCGCCTGGCGTCACACGGCCCTGCCGCGCCTGGTCGCTGGCTGGAGCGCCGACTTCGCCACCGGCATCGGCGAGGTGCGCGAAACCCGCCTGGCCGACGGCACTCGCCTGTGGCTCAACGCAGGCAGCGCGGTGGACGCCGACTTCGACGACGCCGTGCGCCTGCTGCACCTGCGCGTCGGCGAAGTGCTGATCGACACCGCCCGCGACTCCCGCCCGTTCTTCATCGCCAGCCGGCACGGCCGCATGCAGGCGTTGGGCACGCGCTTCAGCGTGCGCCAGAGCGATACGCAAACCTGGCTGACGGTGTTCGACGGCACGGTGGAAATCCGCACCGCAGGCAACCAGCGAACCGTGCGCATCCCCGCCGGCCAGCAAGTCACCTTCGACGCCTCGCAGATTGGCGCCGTACAAGCTGCAGCCGGCGCCCGCGAATCATGGACGCGTCATGTGCTGGCTGCCGAAGGCATGCCGCTGGGCCAGTTGCTCGACGAGTTGGGACAATTTCGCCGCGGCCACCTGGGCTGCAACTCGGCGGTCGCCAACCTGCCGGTGATGGGCTATTTCCCGCTGGACGACAGCGAGCAAAGCCTGCGCCTGCTGCAGGCCGCCCTGCCCATTCGCGTGCAGCGGCTGACCGACTGGTGGATAAGCGTCGAGCCGGCCGGGGCCTGAGCGAAATTAATTCGTCGGCGCAGTTCCCTTTTGCAGATCTGGCTCGGTAATCCCTGAGAAGCCAACCGATCAGACCACTCCTGGGGCCACCATGCACTTGCCAGCCGTGCACGCTTTCCACTTCTCCCTGCGACCACTCGCCCTGGCCTTGCCCATGGCGCTGTCCCTCGCCCCGACGCTGCTGATCGCCCTGCCGGCCACCGCGCAGGAAAGCCAGGCGGTGCGCACCTACAGCATCGCGCCAGGGCCGCTGAACAGCGTGCTCAACCAGTTTTCCGCCCAGGCCGGTATCTACCTCGCCGGCCACAACGACCTGGCCAGCGGCAAGACCAGCCCCGGCCTGAACGGCAACTACTCGGTCACCGCCGGGCTCGCCCTGGTGCTGCAGAACTCCGGGCTGGAGGCAGTCGATCAGGGCGGCGGCGGTTATGTACTGCGCCCGCTGCCGGCCAGCGGCGCGCTGGAGCTGGACAGCACCACCGTATCCGGCATCGCCGACGGCAATGCCGAGCTGCCGGGTGAGCCGCTGGCCGGCTACGTGGCCCTGCGCAACAGCAGCGCCACCAAGACCGATACTGCCCTGGTCGATACGCCGCAATCGATCTCGGTGGTCACCCGCGACGAGCTGCGCAATCGCCAGTCGGAGACCCTTTCCCAGGCACTCAGCTACACACCGGGCGTCACCAGCCAGCCGACCAGTTTCAACCGCACGGCGGACCGTTTTCGCATCCGTGGCCTCGATGTCGAGTCCGCCACCGGCGGCTCGCTGCGCGATGGCCTGCGCCTGCAGAACAATTCCTATGACGGCATCCAGGAGCCCTATGGCCTGGAGCGTGTCGAGGTGATTCGCGGCGCGGCCTCGGTACTCTACGGGCAGCTGTCGCCAGGCGGCATGATCAACGGGGTAAGCAAACGGCCGACTCGGGAGCCACAGCACGAACTCAACCTGCAGGTCGGCCAGAACGACCGCAAGCAGCTGTCCGCCGACTTCAGCGGCCCGCTCGGTGACAGCGATACCCTGAGCTACCGCCTGACCCTGCTCAAGCGCGATAGCGGCCCCCCCCAGGATCACATCGACGACGACAGGCTCTACATCGCCCCGGCACTGACCTGGCGCCCGAACGAAGACACCTCCCTGACCCTGTTGTCGTTCTACCAGAAGACCGAAACGGGCTTCTCCGCGCCTCTGCCCTACCAACTGCTCAAGGGCGTGGGCGACGCGGCATACCAGATCGGTCGCCACGACTTCATCGGCGGGCCCGACTACAACGAGATGAACGGCGAGATGTCGACGCTCGGTTACGAGTTCGAGCACCACTTCAGCGAGCAATTGCGCATCAACCACAAGCTGCGTTACTACCAGACCGAAGTGGACTGGAAGTACCTGCAGGTGCGTACCGGCGGTAACGGTCTGACTGCCGCCGTGATCAATCAGGCGGCCACCACGGGCATCCTGCAGCGCCAGTACAGCGACCGCCACGAACGCGCCCGCGGCCTGGCCAGCGACACCAACATCGAGTCGAAATGGCAGCTTGGTGGTGCGGAGCACAGCGTGCTGCTGGGCTTCGATGCCTACGACATGAGCTACGACTCGCACAACTTCCGCGGCGTCGCGCCGGCGCTGGATCTGAGCCGCTACAACTATGGGCAGCCGGTGGTGGTGAACAAGGACCGCAGCCTGGAGCGCGGCTCTCAGATCGACACCCTGCAAAAAGGCGTTTATCTGCAGGATCAGATCAACATCGACGATCGCTGGGTTGCCGTACTCGGCGTGCGCCACGACTGGGCCGACCAAGACCAGAAACAGCATCGCAACGGCGTGCGCACCAGCCAGGACAACGAGGCCACCACCTACCGCGCCGGCCTGGTGTACAAGTTCGATAACGGCCTGGCACCGTACCTGAGCTACAGCGAATCGTTCTTCCCGGTGTCGGTGGCCGTTGCCGGCGGGCAGAGCTTCGTGCCTACCGAAGGCAAGCAATACGAAGCGGGGATTCGCTACCAGCCCGACGGCCGCAACCTGCTGCTCAGTGCCGCGGTTTTCGAGCTGACCCAGCAGAACGTGTTCAAGCAGAACCCTGCCACCAACATCGCCTCGCAGACGGGCGAAGTGCGCTCGCGCGGCTTCGAGGCGGAAGCCAAGGCGGACGTGACAGAGGACCTCAGCCTGGTCGCCTCCTACGCCTATATCGACGCGCGCATCACAAAGAGCGTAATCCCTGGCGAAGTCGGTCAGCGCAGCGAGGACACGCCCTATCACCAGGCGGCGCTGTGGCTGGACTACAACTTCATGCGCCTCAACATGCCGCAGCTCACCGTCGGCGCCGGCGCCCGCTACAAGGGCACCACCCAGGCCTCCGAAATGGACTCGGCGATGCCTGCCTACACCCTGTTCGATGCCATGGTCAGCTACCAGCTCGACGCGAACTGGGACATCAGCCTCAACGCCAATAACCTCACCAACAAGCGATACACCTACTGCGAATTCGCCACCTGCACCTATGGCGACGAGCGCCAACTGGTAACCGCGGTGAACTTCCGCTGGTAGCGAACGCTCAGGTCGGCCGCCCCATAGGCGTCTGGCCTGGTAACCGGCAGTGCAGGCGCTGCCGATTGACGGCCTCGTTGCATCTGGCCAGACTCCAGCGTCTCTACCTTTCCGAGCCCACCATGCCAACCATCGCCCATTCGTCTGCCTCGCTCTGCACCGGTGTTTCGCCGGCGGCGCTGGGCTGGCCGCGCGATGCCCTTTTGCGCCGCCGTCGTGCGGTGCTGTTCGCCTTCACCTTCTCGCCTCACACCGCTGCCTGACGGCAGTTGCTGCCTCTGTTGCAGGCGTCACGCCCTGGGCGTGGCCACGTCTTCGTATTTATACGCGCCTGGCCACCGGGTCAGGCGGAGGTCGAAAATGAACAATCGTCATGTATTGGCGCTGCTGATCGCCGCGGTCTCGGTGGTCGGTTTGAGCATGGGAGCGACGCTCCCTCTGGTATCACTGCGCCTGCACGAAGCGGGTGCCGATTCACTGGCCATTGGGGTGATCAGCGCCATGCCGGCCGTGGGGATGATCCTTGCGGCCCTGCTCAGCACATTGCTGAGTCGCCACTGCCGCGGCCGTACGATCTATCTGGCGTGCTTCATGCTCTGCGCCGTGAGCGCCGCCAGCCTGCAATGGCTGGGTAGCCACCTGCCGGCACTGGCCGTCAGCCGTCTGGTCATGGGCCTGGCCATGGGCGTGGTGGTGATTCTCGGCGAGTCCTGGGTCAACCAGTTGTGCGATCCGCAGCGGCGCGGCCAGACCGTCGCGCTCTATGCCGCCTGCTTTACCGGTTGCCAACTGGGCGGGCCGGCGCTGATCGGCCTGCTTGGCACCCAGGGTGCCTGGATCGTACTGATCGTGACTCTGGCCAACCTGCTGACGGTGGCGCTGATCTGGCAGCGACTGCCCCGCGAGTTGAGCGGCGAAGAACGACACGAGCGGCGCTTTTCGCTGCTGGGCTTTTTCCGCGTGGCGCCAGCGCTGTGTATCGGGGTGCTGTTCTTTTCGTTCTTCGATGCAGTGATTCTCTCGCTGTTTCCCCTCTACGCCAGCAGCCAGGGTTTCGCCCTCGCCACCGCCGCGCTGATGGCCAGCGTGATCCTGGCCGGCGACATGCTGTTTCAGGTGCCGCTTGGCTGGCTCGCGGATCGGCTCGACCGTCGCGCCCTGCACCTGGCTTGCGGATTACTCAGCCTGGCATGTGGCATCACCCTGCCCTGGCTACTCGCCTACCCACCGCTGCTGTGGCCAACCCTGGTGCTGCTTGGCGCGGCGGCAGGCGGCGTCTACACCCTGGCGCTGATCCTGATCGGCGAGGATTTTCACGGCGCCGACCTGATCACCGCCAACGCCAGCGTTGGCATGCTGTGGGGCGTCGGCAGTCTGCTCGGGCCATTGCTCAGCGGTGCCCTGATGGGCGGTAGCGCCCACGGCCTGCCGCTCGCGCTGTGCCTTGCAGCCAGCCTGTTCGTGTTGGCCGCGCTTTCGGCGTTGCGCGCGTCACGCCGCACGCTGAGTCAACGAGACACGACCTGAAAGACGCCTTCGCTCGAACCGCGGCCTGACGATTTCCTTCAATACGGCCTAGGTACGGAGCGACAGACTGGCGGGCCTTTCTTCCCAGACGAGCGATGCCCGCCATGCAGCAGTTCCTGATCATTACCGCCGCCCACTTCCTGGCGCTGATTTCCCCCGGTCCGGACTTCTTTCTGGTCGCCCGCACGTCCCTGGCAGCGGGCTGGCGGGTCGCCAGTGGCGCCTGCCTGGGCATCGCCGTGGCCAACGGAGCGTTCATCGTCGCCGCCTTTACCGGCGTGTCGGTACTGCAGCCTGGTAGCGCGCCGTTCATCACACTGCAACTGGTCGGCTGCCTGTACCTGCTGTACCTGGGCGTACTGTTCATTCGCCATGCCGGCAGCAGCGTGCTGCAGGCACCGGGCGAGGCGGCGCCTGCCGGCCGGGCCTCCTGGCTGCAGGCGGTCGGCATGGGTTTTCTGTCCGGCATTCTCAACCCCAAGAACGCGCTGTTCTACGTCAGCCTGGCGAGCATGCTGGGCGCCCAGAGCAGTGCCGGCTGGAAGGCGTTCTATGGCGTGTGGATGTTCGCCGTGGTGCTCGGCTGGGATCTGCTGGTGGCCCTGGCCATCGGCAATGGCCGGCTGCTGCGCAACTTCCAGCGCACCCAGCCGCTGCTCGAACGGCTCTCCGGCCTGGTACTGATCGCCCTGGCCGTGGGCATGCTGGTGATGCTGCTGAAGGGTTGAATGCCTGCAGCGCCAGGAAGCGCTGCAGGTTTTGCCGCCTGGTCAGACCCGAAAGCGCTGCACCTGGCTCTGCAGCGCGCCGCCGAGCTTGGCCAGTTCCTGGCTCGCCTCGCTGGTCTGCTCGCTGGCGGTGTAGGCCTGCTCGGTGATGCCGCGCACGTTCAACACGCTGCGGTTGATCTCCTCGGCCACCGCGCCCTGCTGCTCGGCCGCGGCGGCGATCTGCTGGGTCATGCTCTGCACGGCGGAAATGTTCGAGGTGATGCTCGACAGCGCCTGCCCTGCATTGCGGGCCAGTTCGACGCTGTAGGTGGTCAGGCTGAGGCTGGCGTCCATGCGCTGCACGGCGTTGCGGGTGCCCTGCTGCAACGCGCCGATCAGCCCTTCGATCTCCTGGGTGGACTGCTGGGTGCGCTGCGCCAGGCCACGCACCTCGTCGGCCACCACGGCGAACCCACGGCCAGCCTCGCCGGCCCGTGCTGCCTCAATGGCGGCGTTGAGCGCCAGCAGGTTGGTCTGCTCGGCGACCGACTTGATCACGTCCAGCATGCTGCCGATACGGTCACTCTCGGCGGCCAGGCTACCGATGGCATCGCTGGTCAGCTGCACCTCGCCGGTAAGGTTCTCGATCTGCTCGATGGCCTTGAGCACGATACGCGCCCCCTCGTTGGCATCACGTGCCGCATGATCCACCGCACTGGCGGTGTCCACCGCGTTACGGGCCACGTCGTGCACAGTAGTGGTCATTTCGTGCATGGCGGTGGCGACCTGCTCGGTTTCCAGCTTCTGTTCGCTGGCACCGGCACGGGTCTGCTGGGTGATGGCCGAGAGTTCTTCGGTGGCGCTGGCTATCTGCGTCGCGCCATCGCCGATGTGGCCGATCAGTTGCCGCAGGTTGCTGGCCATCTCATCCAGGCCCTGTTCGAGTTGACCGATTTCATCGCCGCGTCGGCTGGTGGCCTGGTAAGTCAGGTCGCCGGCCGCGATACGCCGCACATTCTGCAGGGCGGCGCGCAGCGGCGGTGCAATCTGCCGGGTAATCAGCACCGCGCCGATCACGCCCAGCGTAAGGGCGAGCAGCAGACACAGGCCCATGGTCCAGGCAGCCTTGTCGGTGTCTTCGGCGCGCAGCTGCATCTGGTTGGCGTACAGCTCCTGGCTGATGCGCAGCATGTTGTCGCCCTGCTTCTGCACCTCGGCACTGCTGGTGTTGATCTGCTGCAGCGCACTCTGGTGGGTCTGCAGCGAGTCTCGGTAGCCCTGCACCACCTGGCCGAGCTCGGCAAGCGCCGCACCATCGGCGCTGTCCAGCGCCTGGCGCAGCACGCCGAGGCTGGCCAGCGTCTTGTCGACCGCCCCGGCAGCGGCGGCGAAACTCTTGGGGTTGTTGCTGTAGGTGTAAGCACGGGTTTCGAAGCGGGCGAACAGGAACTGCATCTGCACGTCCTTCACCGCGCGATAGACCTTGTATTGGGTTTCCACGTCGGCGCTTTCGGTGACGTACTTGTCCAGCCCGTCGAGCAGCTGCAGCGCCTTGTCGCCGGTGGTACGGCGTACCAGGCGCGAGGCGTCGATCTGCTGGTAAGCAGCCTTAAGGCCGTCGACGCCCACGCGGTAGGCCTGCAGGCTCTGGGTCATGTCGTCGAGGTGCTTGAGGTTGAATGGCGTAGTGAAGAACGCCTTGAGGCCTGCGAGGGTCTGGGCGGTGGTATCGATCTTGGCGTCCAGTACCTTGGCGTTGTCGACGTCGCCCTGGCTCTGTAGATAGTCGCCGCGGGCCAGGCGCATGTCGCCCATGTCATCCATCAGCTTGTTGACCGCGCCCATGCGGTCCATCCGGTAGGACAACCCGGAGATGGAGCTCCAGCCGGACCAGAAGATCAGCAGGCTCATCAATAACAACAAGCCGAAGCCGATCATCAGCTTTTTGGCGACACTCACGCTGGCGAGCCAGCGGTACATGGCAGAACTCCTTCCCCTAGTTTTCATAAGTCACCGCAACGAGGCGAACTGCATCCTATGGGTGGATGCTTGCGCCAGGCGCGTAGTCCCGCCCAGGCTTGCCTGCTCGCTCGACTCCATACGGCCGAGCGCTCCACCTAAGGGCAGCCAGCAACGCTACATCGTGTCGAGGGCATAGCCGGATATCGGGCGTACGGCAAAAGCTGGAGAGCCAGCGGCCAGCGGCCAGCATCAGCTCGATCAGCTGACCGGTGGAGGTAGCATCAACGCAGCAATAAGACGGGAACGTAGCGAGAGTGGCAGACGCCAATAATTCAATCCAATGCAAATATAGGATTTTTTATTCAACAAAATGCATTAATCGAGACGTGGTAGATCCTGCCTGCAGAAACGCTGGGTGCTAGTCGTTTGCACTGCCAGCTCGCGATATCCCTACCGATCCTGAGCACCGAGTGCGCGCCTGACGGCCTGGCGTTGCGGCTGGCGCATCAAATGACGGATTGCCCGATAACAAGCGAGACTACCTAGGCCGGCGAAGCCGATCACCAGGCAAATGGGCCGCGCCGTGCCGTCTGCCAATACGCTGACCAGCCAGCTGAACAAAGCCCCGCAAGCGAACTGCAAGGAGATGCCCAAGCCCACCGCGGCGCCGGCATTACCGGGGAACAGCCCCATCAGGCTGGCAATGCAGTTGGCGCCGATCAGGCCACTGATGCCCATGAACAGCAGCACGCCGCCAGTGATCGAGAACGGCTGCCCCCAACCGGTCAGGCCGATGACGATCAGCAGCGCGCCCGCACAAGCCGCCACTACGCTGCCGACACCGAGCATCTGCAGCGGCCCCAGGCGCCGCACCAGCCGCGCGTTGATGATGGTGGCCACAATGATGCCGACGATGTTCAGCCCGAACAGCAGGCTGAACGCCCGTGGCGAGAAACCGAAGTGGTGGATGAACAGGAACGGCGACGCGGTGATGAAGGCGAACATGCCGCCCACCGACAGGCCCATGGCCAGGATGTAGCACAGCGCCAATGGGTCACGCAGTACGGTGAAGTAGTGGCGAAAGGAGCCCAGCACTGACTGCGTGCGCGAGCTGACAGGCAAGCTCTCCTGCAGGGAGGTGGCTACCGCGAACAGACAACCGGCGCCGAGCAGAAACAGCATCACGAAGATGATCCGCCAGCCACCAAGCAGCACCAGATAGGTGCCCATGATGGGCGCCAGCAGCGTGGCGACCATGGCGATCACGTGCATCAGCGACAGCACCCGCGCCGCCTCGCTCAGGGGGTACAGGTCACGCACCACGGTGCGCGCCAGCACCAGAGCACCCGCACCGCCGACCGCCTGCAGAAAACGCAGCACGATCAGTTGCTCGACGCTCGTCACCCAGATGCAGCCAGCCGAGGCGAGGATGTACAGCAGCAGACTGCCGAGCATCAGGCGGCGGCGCCCGTAGCGGTCCGACAACGGCCCATAGAGCAACATGCCCGAGCAGAGTCCGGCCAGAAACACACCGATGGTCAGCTGCACCTGGGCATCGCGAGTGCCCAGCTCGCGCGCGATGTCCGGCAGGCTCGGCAGGTAAGTGTCGATGGACAGCGGCGAAAAAGCGGCGAGCGTGGCCAGCAGCCACACGAGCCAGCGTGGCTGGGTTTGCGATGTCATTCAGGCGCTCTCAGGTTGGCGAAGGGACGAATCAGCCGGTAGCGCGGCGGGTTTCGGACGGGTACTCGCCGAACAGGCCGCGGTAGTTCCGCGAGAAATGGCTCAGGTGATAGAAGCCCATCTGCGCCGCCGCTTCGCCCACACCGCAGGCCTCGGTCGAGGTGCTGGCCAGGCGCCGGCGTACCGCGTTGAGGCGCAGGTTACGCAGGTACTCCACCGGCGGAATGCCAGCCACCACATGGAAGCTGTTCTGCAAGGTGCGGCGGCTGACGCGCAGGCGCTCGCACAGATCCAGCACGCTCAGCGGCTCGTCGGCACAATCGCGGGCCAGCTCCTGGCTTTTCTTCACCAGGTACGAGCTGACCGCCAGGTTACCGTGACGGCCGCGGCTTTCGCTCTGGGCACTGCCGAACAGGTCCAGCAGGGCATCGATCAGGCCGTCCTCGAGCAGCCGCTCGGCCGCCTCACTGACCTCGTCCGCCTTGTGCAGCAGATGCTGGAACACCGGATAGACATGCTGCTGAAAGCGCTTGAGCGCCGCATCCGGTACGGCGATCTGCGAAGCGCTCTTGAGCAAATCGAGTTGCTGCTGCGGCAACTCCAGCGCCGCCAGCTTGGCGAAACGCACGGTGTCCACTGTCACCGCGAGCAAATGCGTGCCTTCCGGGGCGTGCAGCAGGAACTCCTCACCGTCACGTAGTAGCACCACACTATGGGCGCCCACTTCGTGCTTCTGCACCACCGGTGCGCAGGCCGAGTTGAGCACCAGGGCCAGACACAGGCGCCCTTTTGGCGCGTGGCCATGCTGCACCACACGTTTGTCGAGCACTTCCTGAAAGATCTGGAAGCGCTCGGAAGACACCTGCTGCAACTGCGTGCTCAGGCTGCCACGGCCGAGTTGGTCATACACCTGGCGCCAGCCGAGAATCGAGCCGGCGTGTTGTTGTGGGTCATTGAAGGAACGGACTTCTGCGAACATGATCACTGCACTCCACGGCTTGTGTGTAACGCTTAGCTACACGCGGCTCTGGCGGTAAACGGCGCTGTATCGAATCGCACCATTTGCCCTTCCCGGCCGCATTTATTGTTTTCTGCTACACCGCCCAACCAGGCGATATGCCACTACAGGCTCTCCGGCCCTTGTCCCGCTTGAAACTGCAAAGCCAACTCCATGCCAAGCATGCTCAGCCGATAGACGCCGGGCTCGATTCCGACAGGCGGTAGCAGCGCACCGGACAGGATGATCTGGCCGGCAGCCAGCCGATGCCCATCGGCCAGCAAGCGGCGGATCAGCCAACAGGTGTTGCTCAGCGGTGATTCGTCGCCCTGACTGCTGACCCCGCCGCCCAGCGCGTGACCTTCATGCACCAGGCGATACTCCACCTGAGCATGACGACGTGCATCGAAAGGCTGCCGGGCGGAGAGGCAGTAGCCGGACGCCGCCGAGTTGTCGGCCACGAAGGCGCCGGCCTCGAAACCCCAGCTCTGCCATCGGCAATCGGCGATTTCGAAGGCGGCGGCCACCTCGCCGATGGCCGCGAAAAGCTCCTCATCACTGTAGAAACCGGGGTTCAGATCCTGGCCCAGCACCAGGGCCAGCTCGATTTCCAGCTTGGGCTGGATCAACTGGGTGAGATCCACCGCCTGACCTTCGGTCACCGCCATGGCATCGGTAAGCGCACCGTACACCGGCTCGCTCAGGCCGAAGCGGCGCTGCGCTGCGGCGCCTGCGAAGGCCACTTTCCAGCCGCTCAGGCGTTCATGCCGCGCTTCACGCACCAGCACGCCCAGGCGCTGCAGTTCGTAACCGGCGGCCAAGTCCAGGCCGTCGCCCTGCTCACGAGGCAGTGCCACCCGCTCGCGCGCTGCCTGCAGCAGGCGCTGGGCCAGATTGGCCTGACTCATGACAGTTGCCCCTGCAGCTTGGCCAGCACGCTTTCCAGCCGCTCCGGCGTAGTGATGGCAGCGACGAAGCGATCCGGACGCACCACCACCACGCAGTCGCGCACCTTGGCAAACCAGTTGCCCAGCTTGTTGTCGACGTCTTCCACGCTGATCACCCCGTCGGCGCTCAGCGGCTGGTTGCGGCTGCCGCTGCGCGAGCGATTGACCTGGATGAACTGGGTATTCCAGCGCGCCCAGTAAGCCTTGGTCGCGTCGCTGAGTTCGGCGGTCGGGTTGACCCGATAACCGAGCACCGCATAGGAGTCGCCGAGCACCTCGTCGAGGCGGCGGCGATTGCGCTCACCGTCTTCGATGTAGGGCTGCACGAACAGCTGGCCGACCAGATCGCCTTCGCGCAGCTCTTCACGCTCGTGATGCACCAGGCCCTTGATGATGGTGGCCTTGGGCTTGAACTTGAACTCCAGCAGGTGCGAGCGCAGGTTGTCGACGGTGTTCACCGCCTGGAACAGCCAGTCACGCACGCCAGCCATCAGCGGATTGGTCAGGCCCAGCACGGCGCCCATGTTGTCGGCCAGGCTGATCAGGTCGGTGGCATGACCACGGCGCTCGACGTCGTAACTGGCGATGATCTTCGGCGAGGCGCGGCTCTTGAGCACGGCAACCAGCTTCCAGGCCAGGTTGGCGACGTCACGCAGGCCGGAGTTCAGGCCCTGACCGGCCCACGGCGGCGAGATGTGTGCGGCGTCGCCGACCAGGGCCACGCGGCCTTCGACGAAGCGCGCGGCGACCCGTGAATTGTGGGTGTAGGCGCGGATACGCACGATTTCCAGTTCATCCACCGCATCGCCGATATGGCCGCGAATGAGCTGGCGAATGGTGGATTCCTCGCACATCTTCGCCTCGTCCTCACCCTCCTTGAGCATGAACTCCCAACGGCGCTGGCGGTACGGCAGGTAGATACACACGAACGGCCGCTCGGGGTCGGCATGCAGTGCGGTGTACGGCGCATCCAGCGAATCGTTGGTGACGTCGACCACCACCCACTTGCGCGGATGGGTCATGCCCAGCAATTCGATGCCGAGCTTCTTACGTACGCAGGAGCGGCCACCGTCGGCGCCAACCACGTATTGCGCATGCAGCTCATAGGATTCGCCGTCGGCGCCCTTGACCTGCAGGGTCACGCCCTCCTCGTTCTGGCTGAGGTCGAGCATTTCGTGGCCCTGACGCAGCTCGACGCTCTCGCGGCGTGGCAGCGCGTCACGCAGGGTGCCTTCGAGCAGCTGCTGCATGAAGATGTTGCGCATCGGCCAGCCATATTCGGCGACCGTCGGTTTGACCTCGGCGAAGCACACGCCGCGGGCGTTGTAGTAGCGCAGCGGCACGTCGCAGATCATGTCGCGGATGGCGGTGTCGGCGATACCGATGCCCTGCAGTACGCGCAACGCCTCATCGTCCATGCCTACCGCACGCGGGTACGGCAGGATGCCCTCGGACAGCTCCAGCACCACGCATTCGATGCCGTGCAGGCCCATGTAGTGGGCCATGGCGATGCCATTCGGGCCTCCGCCGACGATGACTACCTGAGTCGTCTCGCGTTTCATGCTTTCACCTGCTTCTTGTAGGTTTTGGTGTAGTTGGGGCTAGCTTCGCTGTGCCCGCAGGAAGTCGCCGACGACCTCGTTGAACACGGCACTCTGGTCGTCGTGCACGTAGTGGCTGGCGTCGGCGATCACGGTTGTCTGGATGTTGCGATTGGCGCTTTCCAGCGCGCTCAGGGTTTGCAGTGGCAGGAAGTCAGAGCGCCCGCCACGGATGAACAGCGTCGGGCAGTCCAGCGCATGCACAGCCGGCCACAGGTCGGTCGGAGTGATGCTCAGGCGCGCCTCGGCGATGCCCTGCTGATCATGGCGCCAGGTGACGCCCTGCTCGGTTTCCTTCATCGAATGGGCCAGCCGCGAGGCCAGACCTTCACTGGACAGACCGGGACGCGAGCGCTGCCAGAAGGCTCGCGCCTGCTCCCAGTCGGTGAAATACAACGGGGTTTCGCGCATCTCGCGGCGGATCCGCTCGGCGCCGTCGCCCACGCTCGACGAACCCGGGCCGATGTCTTCGATCACCAGGGCCGACAGGCGGCCCGGATGCTGGCGGGCGTATTCCAGGGCATTGGCGCCGCCCAGGGAATGGCCGACCAGCATGAAGCGATCCAAGTGCAGGTACTCGACCAGGTCTTCGAGGTCGCGCACGTAGTGCTCGGTGCAATAGGTGTGGCTGTCGGCCCAGTCACTCAGCCCACGCCCGCGTTGGTCGAGCGCATAGCAGCAGAACGCGTCGCCCAGGGACTCGGCCAGCGACTGCCAGGTCTGCGCATAGGCGCGCAGGCCGTGGAGCAGGATCACCGGCGTGGCGTCCAGATTGCCCCACTGCAGAAAGTGCAGCGGCAACTTGGAGCGGTTGTGGAAGAAGTGACTGTTGGACATGGCGGTTCTCCGGCCGGCGTGGTGCGATCAGGTCAGTCCGTTGTCGCCTTTGATGGCGTCGGCGGTCAGGCCGCCCAGGCGTGCATGCAGGCGGCCGCGGGTGGCGAAGGCCCAGATGATGATCACTTCGTCCGGCGCCGGGCCGTCACCGAAGGAGGCCGACACGGTGTCGTAGTGCGAACGCACGTAGAGGGCGTCCTTGTGAGCCAGCGGAATATCGATGGTCACGCCCGGCGCGCCGCGCTTGCCGGTAGAAGGCACCCAGGATTTGCCGCCACCCAGAGCAACGCGAATCGGATCGGCGGCCGGGTTGGTCAAAAAGGCGTTGCCGTGCTCGTACTCGCTGGCACTGCCGACCAGGCAGGCCTTGCCGTAGCTGATCACGCTGCGACCGGCGGCCAGCTCGTTGATACGACGGCCGAACTCCTTGCCGAGCAGCGGCGAATCGTTGATCAGCTCATCGAGGTTCTCGCTGAAGCGCCCGGCATAGGGATTGTGGATGGCGGCAGCGATCACGTACTTGAATACCGGCTCGCCGTCGGCCAGCTGGCCGGTTTCATTGGCATGGGTTTCTTCGGTGAAGCTGTACCACTTGCGGATGTGGTAGCTGGCGAAGTTCTTGGCTTTCATGAAGGTGTTCCTTGCTCAGAGGGGGTCGACGGTGAAGTTGCGGCTCGGCGCGCCGGCCGCCTTGAAACGCGCCTTGGCCAGCGCGTCGTCGTGTTCGGTTTCGAAGAAGAATTCCAGGCGGTTGCCGTCCGGATCATGGAAGTACAGGCCGTTGCCGATCTCGTGATCGGTGATCTTGACGATCTCCACACCCTTGCTCAGCAACATGCCGTACAGCTCGCGCAGCGTGGTCATGTCGCCGGCCACTTCCAGGCCGTAGTGCTGCAGGCCCAGCCCGCCCTGGTGGGCGCCGGGCTCGGCCTTGATCAGCGCGATGTCGTGGTGCTTGCTGCCGAAGGCCATCATCACCCAGGCTTCGCCCCGGGCACTTTCGTGCATGCCCAGCACATCGGCGTACCACAGCGCCGAGGCGTCCGGGTCGGTGACGAACAGCGAGATATGGGTGCGCAGGATGTCGATCTTCATCGCTAAGCCCTCACTTCTTGATGACGGACGTATGCCCGGCCTTGATCTGCGCGACCGCAGGCGTCCACAGCACGTCGGCGATTTCGCTGAATTCGCGCCACTGCTTCTGCCAGCCGTTACCGCCGTTCGCCGAGGTGAACAGGTGGCCGTACTTGGTACCGGCGACGATCTGCTGCGGGTTGGCCGGGTTGAAAGCGATGGCCCAGACGCAGGAGTTGGGTTGCTGCGACAGCGGCAGCACTTCCCAGGTCGCCGCGGCGTCGCGCGATACCAGCACCTTGCTGGTGGTGCCCGGGGTGCCGTCGGAGATGCTCAGGTACAAGGTGTCTTCGCTGCCCACCGGCGCATTGAGCACGCGCACGTAATACAGGCCGAAGGCTTCGGCGCCGATGATCCCGGTCCAGGTCGCGCCTTCGTCGAAGCTGCGGTACACGGCGTTGACGCACACCACCACGATCACCTTCTTGCCATGGTTGGGCAGCACCACGATGTTGTGCACATCGGAGTTGTAGTCCCACAGCAGACGGTCATCGACGCGGGTGAAGGTGTCGCCGCCATCGCGACTGTGGAACAGGCCGCCCTCTTCCAGGCCGAACCACACCTGGTTGCGGTCGGTCGGGTCGTAGGCGAAGGCCAGCAGGCGTGGCTTGCTGACGCCCTCGCAGAACTCGGGAATCTCTACCGGCACGCGGTACCAGCTGGCGCCGGCGTCCAGGGTGCGCCACAGCACGGCGCGCGACGGCGCGCCGGTGCCGACGAAGATGCGTTTGGCGTCTTTCGGATCGACCGCCACTTTCCACACGGTTTCGCCATTGAACGGCGAGTCGACGCGGGTCCACTTGCCGCCGGTGTCATGGCTCACGCACAGGCCAACGTCGGTGCCGGCGTAGATCACTTCCGGCGCTTGCGGGCTGACGCTCAGCGAGCGGGTGATGGCATCGAACTCGATGTCCTGGCCGAGGCCCAGACGATGCCAGGTCTTGCCGTCGTCGGCGCTGCGGATAACGGCCTGGCCGACGGTGGCCACCAACAGGGTTCCGTTGCTCATGATTGCCTCCTCAGATGAAGATGCCGCGGGTCAGGCCACCATCGATACCGATGGATTCGCCGGTAACGGCGGCCGCTTTGGGGGATGCCAGGAAGCCGATCAGCCAGCCCATTTCGATCGGCTGCAGGGTGCGGCGGATCGGCGTGGCGTCGATGTAGGCCTGCTCGACCTGCTCCGGGGTCTTGCCCTGCTTGACGCCTTCACGCTCGTACAGCTCGTGGATGTGCGGGGTGTCGACCACGCCGGGGTGGATCAGGTTGACGGTGATGCCCGACGGGCCGAGCTGGTCGGACAGGGTCTTGGTCATGTGGGTGATGGCCAGGTTGCGCATGCCCGACAGCACCTTGCTGCCACGACCGGTGAGGCCACCAATATTGATGATGCGGCCGAAACCAGCGGCCTTCATGTGCGGAGTCACCGCCTTGGCACAGCGGAAGTAGCCGATCACCTTGGTGTTGAGGTCCGACAGCAGCTCGTCGTCGCCGGCGTGCTCGATGTCGTTGCGCACCACGCCTGACGGCGCAGCGGCGCCATTGACCAGGATGTCGATGCGGCCGAAGTGATCCTTGGCCTGTTGCACCATGGTCGACACGGCCTGCATGTCGTTGGTGTCGCAGAACAGCGGCAGCACTTCGTTGCCGGTTTGCGCGGTGATTTCCTCGGCCGCGGCGCGCAGGTATTCCATGCGGCGTGCGCAGATCACTACCTTGCAGCCTTCCTCGGAGAGAAAGCGCGCGACTTCTTTGCCGATGCCCATGCCGCCGCCGGTGACGATGGCGACGCGGTCTTTGAGTTGCAGATCCATGATGATTCCTCTTGTTGTCGTGCGGTCAGGCGAGATCGACGTAGACGCTTTTGGTCTCGGTGTAGGCGTCGATCACGTTCTTGCTCATTTCCCGGCCCCAGCCGGATTGCTTGTAGCCACCGAAGGGCGAGGCCGGATCGACCACGTTCCAACAGTTGATCCATACCGAACCGGCCTTGAGCTGCGCGGCCAGGCGATGTGCCGAGCGCAGATCGCGGGTCCACAGGCCAGCGGCCAGGCCGTAGGGCGAGTCGTTGGCACGCTGGGCCAGTTCGTCGACGTCCGACCAGCTCATCACCGTGAGCACCGGGCCGAAGATCTCCTCGCGGGCCACGCAGGCCTGCTCGGCGCGGTCGAAGAACACCGTCGGCTCGATGAAGTGGCCCTGTTCCAGGTGCGCCGGGCGCTTGCCGCCGCAGATCAGCTCGGCACCGTCCTGCACGCCGCGCTGCAGGTAACCGCTCACGGTGTTCAACTGACGCTCGGAAACCAGCGGTCCGAGGGTGCTGCGACTGTCCAGGCCGGAGCCGATGACGTGGGCGGCGGCGTGTTTTTTCAGCTCCTCGAGCACCTGGTCGAGCACCGATTCATGCACGTACAGGCGCGAGGCGGCGGTGCACACCTGGCCCTGGTTGTAGAAAATGCCGTCGGCGGCGCCCTTGGCGGCGCGCACGATGTCGGCGTCCGGCAGGATGATGTTCGGCGACTTGCCGCCCAGCTCCAGGGATACCTTCTTCATGTTGCTGGTAGCAGCCTGAGCGATCAGGCGGCCAACGTGGGTCGAGCCGGTGAAGGCGATCTTGTCGACATCGGCGTGCTGGGACAGCGGCGCGCCGGTTCGGGCGCCGAAGCCGGTGAGCAGGTTGACCACGCCGCCAGGGAAACCCGCCTCCTCGATCAGTTGCACCAGGCGCACGGCGATCAGCGGGGTTTGCTCGGCGGGCTTGAGTACCGCGGTGCAGCCGGTGGCCAGGGCCGGGCCGAGCTTCCACACGCACATGTTCAGCGGGAAGTTCCACGGCACGATCAGTGCACACACGCCCACCGGCTCGCGCAGGGTGTAGTTGAGCATCGGCGCGCCGCTGGCCGGCGATACCGGCAGCGTGCTGCCTTCGATCTTGGTCGGCCAGCCGGCGAAGTAGCGGACGATGTTGGCGGCGCTGGTGGCCTCACCGCGGGCGGCGGCAATGGTCTTGCCGTTCTCCAGGGTGATCAGTTGCGCCAGCTCTTCGCGGTGCGCGTCGATCAACTCGGCCAGGCGAAATAGCAGGTAGCCGCGGCGCGCCGGGGTTTCCCAGCGCCACGGGCCTTCGAAGGCGGCACGGGCAGCGGCGACGGCGGCGTCGACATCGGCCTCCTCGCCCTCGGCGACTTCACATAGATGAGTGGCAGTGGCTGGGTTCTCGACGGCGAAACGCTTGCCACTGGCTGCCTCCACCCACTGACCACCGATCAGCAGGCGCTTGGGTGTGGCAAGGAATTCACGGACAGCAGGTAGCAGTTGAATCTCGCTCATGGCTCACAGCTCCATTTCGATCAGGCAGGGCGCCGCGCTGGCGATGGCATTCGCCAGGGCCTGACGCAATTCAAGGTTGGTGCGCACGGTGCTGGCCGGTACGCCGTAGCCCTTGGCCAGGGCCTTCCAGTCCACCCGCGGGCGGTCCAGTTCGGTCAGGGCCAATGCTTGCGGGCCGAAGTCGGTCACGCCGTAACGGCGCAGCTCGTTCTGCAGGATCGCGTAGCGGTGGTTGGCGGCGATCAGAATGATCACCGGCAGCTGCTCACGGGCGATGCTCCACAGGGTCTGGATGGTGTACTGGGCGCTGCCGTCCGACTGCAGGCAGAACACGGTATTGCCACGCTCGGCTAGGGCCGCACCGAAACCGGCCGGGATGCCCTGGCCGATGGCGCCGCCGGTGTTGGTCAGCACGCGGTGGCGGGCCGCGCCGGCCGAGGCGGTGAAAAACGGGTAACCGCAGGTGCCGCCCTCGATGGATACGATGCAGTCGTGAGTCAGGGCAGCGGACAGCACCTTGCCGATCGACTGCGGCGACAGTGCGTCTTCGGCCGGCGGCATCTCGATGCCTTGAGGCACAGGCACATGGGCCGGTGCCTGCAGGGCGTCGGCCACCGCGGTGATCGCGCCGACCACGTCGTCGCCGACCTCGGCCAGGGACAGCAGGCGATCACGCTCGGCCAGCCGCGAGGCGATGCCTTCGTAGCCGAAGTAGCTGATCGGTTCCGGCACACCGGCGCATACCACCAGGTCGTACTGGTCGAGAATCTCGATGGCCACTTCCGGGAAGTACGGCAGGCGGTCGAGATCCGGCAGGCCACCACCACGGTGGCTGACGCGCGGGAAGGTCTCGGCGAACAGCCGCACACCCGGCAGGTGAGCCAGGCGGCCAGCGGCCTCCAGCCCTTCAGCCGTGAGGCCGCTGTCGCCGACGATAAACACCAGGCGCTTGCCGCCCTTGAGGGCCGCTACCACCTGCTCGACCTTGTCGCCGGCCAGACGACGAACCGGCGCCAGCAGCGGCGCGAAGTGCGCGGCGCCAGCCGACACCTCGTTGGCCTGCAGGTCCATCGGCAGAATCAGGCTGGCGATCTGCCCGCGTGGCTGCCAGGCGGCCTGCACGGCGCTCTGGAAATCTTCGCCGACCCGCTCGGCGCTGCGCGAGGTGCGCACCCAGCCGGATACCGCGCCGGCCAGGGCTTCGATGTCGCTGGCCAGGGGCGGGTCGTAGTTGACGTGCCAGGAGGCGTGATCACCAATCACGTTGACGATCGGCGTGTTGGCGCGGCGGGCGTTGTGCAGGTTGGCGATGCCGTTGGCGAAGCCCGGGCCGAGGTGGGTCAGGGTCATGGCTGGCTTGCCGGCAATGCGTCCGTAACCGTCAGCGGCGCCGGTGCACACACCCTCGAACAGCGACAGCACAGGCTTGAGCGTCAGCGCAGGATGTTTCGCGATCGCGGCCACCAGGGGAATCTCGGTGGTTCCCGGGTTGGCGAAACAGTATTCGACGCCGCTGGCGGCAGCAGCTTCGATCAGTAATTCGGCACCATTCATTCGTCTGCCCTCGCAGGCTTGCGTTGTTTTTTGAGATTTATTCCATCATTCAAAAAAACCGCCAAGTTATTTTTAATGATTTACTCAAAATACGAGACAAATGAGATTTTTAAGGGTAATTTGACAAGCGTTTCTCAGACTGCGAGATTCTCTGCCCTCGCCTGCATCATCTGTGCATGCGGGCAGCGCTCGTCAGGGCCAGTAGTGGGTGCAAACGCAAAGCGGCAGGTAGCGGCCGCACAAGGAGTGAGATGAGCAGCTTGAGCAAGACCCTGGGCGTGCTGGACCTGTTTGGCCCCGAGCAACTGCAGGTGGACCCGGAAACCATCGCCGCGCGCATGGGGCTTTCCCGGGCCACGGTGTACCGCTACGTGAAGGACCTCTGCGAGGCGGGCCTGCTGACCCGCGTGGGCGCCGGCAGCTATGGCCTGGGGCCACGGATCATCGAGCTGGACTGGATGATGCGCCAGTACGATCCGATCCTCAGCGCCGGGCGCGAACTGATGCACGAGCTGGCCGACAAGACCGGCCTTGCGGTGTTCGCCAGCGTTTTCTACGACGGCCACATCATCAACACCTACATCACCGAATCCCACGATGCCTCGCACTTCGCCTTCGGCCGTGGCCACCCGCTGCCGCTGTTTCGCGGTGCGCAGTCCAAGGTGCTGGTGGCCTCGCAAAAGGGCAAACGCCTGCAAAAACTGCACGAAGAAATCGCCCGCGACCCCAGCAACCCCTACAGCACCTGCAGCTGGTCGGAGTTCGCGCGCATGGCCAAGAAGATTCGCAAGGATGGCTACAGCATCACCCACGACGAACTGAACACCGGACACACCGGTATCGCCGCCCCCATCGTCAGCGTCGATGAGAAGGAAGTGATGGGCAGTATTTCCGCGGTGGGCACCACGGCCAATTTCCGGCTGCTGCGTCAGGAGACGGTGCTCGACATGCTGATCGACACCACCAGGCACATCGCTCAGAACATCCACGCGCAGCGCTCGATACCGACTGCCTGAGAGGGATAAGGGAAAAGGAAAACCGACTGCCCGCAAGCGGGCAGTCGTGCGACCAAGCGCGTGGAGCAGGTCGCCAAGAGGGTTAGGTGAACGGCCGCTGGGGTGGCGCGTAATTTACGATCTTCATGCTGGGCTTATCTTGGCTGCAACGCAGCGATACCGGCCGGGCCTCTATCCAGTGGGAGCGGGCCATTCCCGCGAAGAATCACGGGCTCCCGCTCCCACACTGGATCAGCGGCCACTGCTTCATCGTTATAACGGCCCCAAATCCTGTCTAAAGAGATCACCAATAGGCACTTAGAACGGCACCACCACCATCAGTTGGCTGTAGACATTGGTGCCATTACCGCCAACCTGGCTGCCGATACCACCGTTGTCCGAGCTCTCCTTCGGCTGATACAGGCCCACCAGCGGCGTGATGATCAGGTGCTCACTGACCGCCCATTCGGCGTACAGGTCCAATTCACGCGCATCGCGGTTGATGGTGTCACGGTCGTGCAGTGTGCTGAAGTCGAAGTACAGCGCCCCCAGGGTCAGCCCCTCCATCGGTGTGGCCTTGAGGCCTACGTGGTGGATACCGGTATTGGTGTTGAACGGCCCCGCATAGTTGGCCGCCACCTCGCCCTGGAACCAGGTGCCGTAACCGGTACTGAGGCCAGTGAACAGCGAATCCCAGCCACCCGAGTAGCGTGTGTAACGGTAGGTTAGGCTTGGCGACCACGGCGCATCGGCGAAGGTATAACCGGCCTCGGCATACCAGGCCTTTTCCACGCCGGTATCGACATCCTGCCAGGCATATTCGAAAGCGAAGTTGGCATTCTCGATGCCGGCACTTCCTTCACCACGAACGCTGTACACATCCATATTGTCGCGCTGCGCCTGGATAGGATTGGCCCAGCGCTTGTTGACGTCCAGGCCGTGTATCCAGGTCAAGCCGAGGGTGCCAGCATCGGTGGTGTAGTCCAGCGTACTGGCGGCCAGCTCGGTTTGCGCTTGCACGCGATTATCGGATTTGAGCCACAGTACCGAGCCATGCACGCCCTGCTCGCCACCCAGGCGCAAAACCGCCGTGCGGTCGAAGGCATGCCGCGCGGCGGCGTAATAGGCGCCACCACGGTTGAGGCTTCCGCCGTTCGGCCCTTGCGGGCCGTTCCCCAGGTTGGTGCCGTCGTCGTTGATCAGGAAGCCACGCCCCAACTTGACCACCTGGCGGCCCGCGGAGAAGTCCAAGCCATCCTTGCCGAGTGCAGGGAACAGGTCACCGGAACGCCAACCCAGGTAGGCATCCTCGATCTTGGTGGTGCGCTCGGAACCGTCTGAATTGCCGCCGGCGTCTCCATCGCCCCAGGTCGCCGAGCTGACCAAGCTGAACGCGCCGTAGGCGGTGCCCGCGCCGCCGAGCTCCTGATCGCCACTCAAACCGTACTTGATGAAGCCCTCTCTCCAGGTCGAACCACCGGTGGTGCCGTCGTAGTTCTTGCGGCTGTTCATCATGCCGAACACCGCCAGCAAGTCCGCGTTGAGATGGGTGTCTTCGTCGCTGTACAACTCATAAGCGCCCGCTGGTGTAGCCATCCCGATGGCCAGGCTCAGGGCCAGGCCGCCACTGGAAAGGCGTGTTGCCGCTTTGCGATATTCCATGGTGATGCTCCTTTCACGTCCATTTATCGTTGTTGCCGCCACCGGCGAATCGCAATACAGCGATTGGGCCACCTTCGCCCGCCGGAGACTGTTGCGGATAGATTGGGTTGCTCGCTCATGACCCCGTCGGCAGCACTGCTGTAAGGCGGGGTTGGCGCAGAGAGAAGGAAAATAGCTTACAGCTTGTGGCTACCCAGCTTGGCGAAGCATTCCGGCGACTTGCGACGCAGGCGCATGGCCAACAGCACACCACCGATCAGGGCCGCGGGGATGACCGCGCAAAGCGCATAGGAGATCGCCTTGCTGGAGCCGGTCAGCACGTCGAAATGGATGACTGCGATGACCAGAACAATGCCCAAGGCCGCACAGGAGAACGCTGGCAGGATCAGACGGCGCAGCAGACCCAGCTTCAGTTGCGGGTTGCGCTTGAAGTACATCAGCACCGCGGCCGAGGTCAGCGCCATGAGCAGCAGCAGGCACAGCGTGGCCAGGCTGGAGAACCAGGCGAACAGCTGCAGGATCGGATCGGCTTCCATCACCGCGAAGATCAGCACCACCACGGCAGCGATCAGGCTCTGCAGGGCCGACCCCATGTGCGGGCTCTGGTGAATGCGGTGCGTCAGGCCCAGCGACTTGGGCAGCAGGCCGTCACGGCCGATGGCGTAGAAGTAGCGCGCCGCCGAATTGTGAAACGCCAGCAGGCCGGCATAGATGCTCACCACGAACAGCACGCGGATCACCTGGGTCAGATGGGCACCGACGTAATGATCGGACAGTCCATAGATGAAGGTGGTCGGGTCGGTCAGCGCCTGCAGGGTCGGCACGATCTTGTCAGTGCCCACGCCAATGACCATGGACCAGATCGAGATGGCGTAGAAGCAACCAATCAGCAGCACCGACACATAGGTGGCGATGGGGATGGCGCGTTGCGGGTTCTTCGCCTCCTCACCATAAATGGTGGTTGCCTCAAAGCCGATGAACGCTGCGAAGCAGAACAGCAGACCGATCGACGGATTGCCGCTGAACACATGTTCGGCCTTGAAGGAGTCGAAATTCACCCCGCTGTCGCCACCGCTGCGCAGGATGGCGATGTCCAGCACCAAGATGGCCAGATACTCGGCAACCACGATCAGCGACAACACCCGCGCGGACAGATCGATATTGCGGTAGCCGAGAATGGCCACGCTGACCATGGCCATCAGCGAGTACGACCACCAGGGCAGGTCAATGGCGAACACGCTGGACATGGTGCCAGCCATCACACCGCCGAACATGCCATAAAGACCAACCTGCAGGATGTTGTAGGCGAACATTGCCAGCATCCCCGCCGCCCCGCCCGCCAGCCCACCCAAGCCGCGCGAGGAGAAGGCATAGAAGCCGCCGGCATTGGTGACGTGCCGCGCCATGGTGGTGTAACCCACCGCGAACGCGAGCAGCACCAGCAGGGCGATCACCAGCAGCGCCGGCGTACCGGCACCGCTACCCAGCATGATGCCGATCGGGAAGCCGCCGGCCAGTACGCTCAGGGGGCTGGCCGCCGACACCACGAAAAAGATGATGAAACCAACGCTCAGGGCACCGCGCCGCAGCTCGTTCGAGCCTGCAGGCACACTCGTGGATACGCTCATTCTCTTGACCTTATTTTATGAGGCAGTTTGCAAGGGTCGGAAGAAGGCGACGCGCCCTCCTGGCCGACCGGAACGCAATTGTTATTGGCTGTCGAAAATGATCCTAGGCCCTTCCCCCAAGTGGCGTTATCCCATATTGGCAGCCAAAAAAACCCTGTTTCCAAGATGGTTCACACCTGTGCGCGGGTATCTGTCCCCCTTGCCAATTCGGGATAACGTCGGCCGCTGGCCGCCCCTATCATCGCGACAAGACCGGATCGGCAGCAGCCTCATCTCGCCCTGCCCGTCACGACAAGAACAATAAGAATGCAGCTAAGGGCTTCACCATGATCCGAGGCAGCAGATCAGCACCTTCGATGCCAATGAACGCGATCTGCACCGGATCGAGCCCCGCACCGATAACCTCGTTCTCGACCCCGGCAACGATTGCGGTATGTCTCGTTCCGGCATGCCCAATGCCCTCGTCAGCCTTTGCGGCTCCCTGCCCCAAACACCCCGCCTCATCCGAGTGCCCTTGAGCCAAGGAGCGACGCCATGAAAGCCCTGGTCTGCCTGATAACCCTACTCGCCTGCAACAGCGTGCACGCCCAACAAGTACTGCGTTTCCTGAGCTGGCAGGACTACTTCGACCCTGCAGTGATCGAGGGCTTTCAACGCAGCACCGGCGTACGCGTGGAGTATCAGGGGTTCACCACCAGCGAGGAGCTGATACAGGCGATGCAGTCAGGCACGACCTATGACGTCATCGTGCCGTCGCATTTCATGCTCAAGGAGCTGGTCGCTGGCGGCAAGCTGGCGCCGCTGGATACCAGCCGCCTGGTCCACTACAAACAGCTCGATCCCTGGCTGCTGTCGATGCTGGCCGGCCAGCCAGCGGCCAAGGAACATGCGGTGCCTTACCTGTGGGGTTCGGTTGGCATGGTGGTGAACGCCACTCTGGCCCAGGCCGCCTACGGGACGCCATTGCCGACGAGCTGGAGCCTGCTGTTCGAACCCCCACAGGTGTCGCGCCTGTTCAGCTGTGGCGTTGGCTTGATCGATGCCCCTCAGGAAGTGGCCTCGCTGATGCTCAACTACAAGGGTCGTAATCCGACGGTCAGCAGCCCGCGCCAAATCGCCAAGGCACTGCAACCCCTGGAACCCCTGATGCCCAAGTTCGCCGAACTGAACAACTGGGCGTACATCGATGCCTTGGCGCAAGGCAAGCTGTGCCTGGCCATGAGCTGGAGCGGCCATGCCCTGCGGGCGATCGAAAGAAATTCGGCGCTGAGCTATGTGATTCCCGATGAGGGCGCCGCGATGTACATCGATACCCTGGCCATCCCTGCCAATGCGCCCAACCCGGAGCTGGCCTACCGCTTCATCGACTTTCTGATCACCCCGCAAAACGCCATTCGCAATGCCCAGGCCACGCATTTCTACCCGCCGCTGCCAAGTGACTCACCCGCCATGCTGCAGTTCGCAGCCGATTATCCACTGCAGGTGATGAACGCTAAGCAACGGCGCGCCAGCTACCTGCTGGAATCCTTGAGCGCCGCCCAGAAATCAGCACTGGACAGCACCTGGCAGAAACTTCGGGCAAGCAGCCCTTAGAAGCATGGCGGTCACCGCCGAGTCGACTAGTGTCTATATGACAGCTAGCGAAGCGCTCAACGGTGCAGCATTTTCAAGGGTACCCGCTCATGAAAAGAACCGCCGCGCCGATACCCCTAAAGACCCCACTCGTGCCTGCTCAGCAGCGCTGAGCAACCGCGTACTTCAGAGATAGCGCCATGTTCAACTCGATGTCGATTCGGCTGAAAATCGTTTTGCTCTCCGGGCTTTGCCTGCTTGGTGTGATCGCCCTGATCGTGGGGATGAACCTTTATCAAAGCAGCCAGAACAACCAACTGACCAGCACCTCCAGCCGCCAGATGTTGACTGACAGCGTCGAAAATCTGCTCGAAGCCCGGGCCGCCGAACAATCGGTCAGGCTGCAGCGCACCTTCAGCGAAACCCTGGTGGTGGCCACCAGTCTGGCCGATGAAGTACATGACCTGCGCACCCTGGCCACCAAGGTTGGCATGCCGACCAGCGACCTGCGCGAAGCGATCAACCAGAGCATCAAGACCACTTTCGAGCGCAATACCAAGGTATTGGGCGTCTGGCTGGTATTCGAGCCCAATGCCCTGGATGGTCGCGACGGTGAGTTCGTCAACGACAGCGCTCGCGGCTCCAATGAAACCGGCCGTTTCTCCAGTGCCTGGACGCGCAGTACGCCGCAGCCGATGAACATCATGATCACCGAAGCCGACATCAACAAAACCGAGCTGAGCATCAGCGGCACACCCTACAACGCCTGGTACACCTGCCCCCGCGAGCGCAGGACCGCCTGCCTGCTGGAACCCTACGCCGACACCCTTGAAGGCAAGCGCCTGCTGATGACGTCGCTGACCATCCCGGTGATGGAGGGTGACAAGGTCGTTGCCACGCTAGGCGTCGATCTGGAGCTGGCCTCGCTGCAGGCGGCGGCCAGGGAAGCCCAGCACGGGCTGTTCGACGACGCCGGCCGGGTGCTGATCGTCTCCCCCAGCGGCACCCTGGCCGCCTACAGCACCGACGATAGCCAGATCGGCAAGAGCATCGAAGAAGCCCAGGGCGACGAAGGCAAGAAGATTCTCGCGGCGGTGGGCAACAGCGCGCCGAGCACCCTCGAGCAAGGCGACTTCATATACGCTGTCTACCCGGTCAGCCCCATCGCCAATGCCAAACCCTGGGGCGTTTCCATCGGTCTGCCCGAAAAGGTGTTGCTGGCCGACGCGGTGAAACTGCAGGGCCTGCTCGACCAAGCCCAGACCAGCGGCACCATCAAGGCACTGAGCGTGGCGCTGATTGCCGGCCTGGTGGGGCTGATCCTGATCTGGCTGACCGCCTCAGGCGTGACCCGGCCGATCAACGAAGTGGCCCATATGCTCGAAGACATCGCCAGCGGTGAAGGCGACCTGACCCAGCGTTTGCGCTACAACAAGCGCGACGAGTTGGGCGAGTTGGCGAGCTGGTTCAACCGCTTTCTCGACAAGCTGCAGCCGACTATCGCGCAAATCAAGCAGAGCATCACCGAAGCTCGCGCCACCGCCGACCAGTCCTCGCATATCGCCAGCCAGACCAGCGACGGCATGCAGATCCAGTTCCGCGAAGTCGATCAGGTCGCCACCGCCTCCAATGAAATGAGCGCCACCGCTCAGGAGGTTGCCAGCAGCGCCTCCAATGCCGCCGAAGCCGCCCGCGGCGCCGACGAATCCGCTCAGCAAAGCCGCACCATCATCGAGCGCAGCAGCAAGGACATTCGTACCCTGGCCGATGAAATCAGCAAGGCCGTGACTGAAGTCGAAGCCCTGGCGGTCAACAGCGAACAGATCGGTTCGGTGCTTGAAGTGATCCGCAGCATTGCCGAGCAGACCAACCTACTGGCCCTCAACGCCGCCATCGAAGCAGCCCGTGCCGGCGACAGCGGTCGCGGCTTCGCGGTAGTCGCCGACGAAGTACGCAACCTGGCCCGTCGTACCCAGGACTCGGTCGAGGAAATCCGCCAGGTCATCGAGCGCATTCAGGGCGCCACCCGCGGCGTGGTCACCACCATGCACACCAGCCATCAGCACGCGCAAGCCAACGTCGAACAGATCCAGCACGCTGCCCAGACCCTGGGCCGGATCAGCGACGCGGTGTCGGTGATCAGCGACATGAACCTGCAGATCGCCAGCGCAGCGGAAGAACAGAGCGCCGTGGCCGAAGAGGTCAACCGCAACGTGGCCGCCATCCGCACCGTGACCGAAACCCTGACCGAACAAGCCACCGAATCGGCCAAGGTCAGCAATCAGCTCAACAGCCTGGCCAACCAGCAGATGAAACTGATGGATCAGTTCAAGGTGTAGGGCAGCAGGTTTCAAATACGGAGAAAAAGGCCCTGGCGGGTTCATCGCCAGGGCCTTTTTCGACAATCGCTAAACCGTTACTTACGGCTTGCGCGTTCGCTTCGCGGCCTCTTGCTCGGCTTCCTCCATGGCTGCCGCCATCAACCCGGAACACACCAGTACGCCAGCACCTTTTGACAGGCACTCGTAGCGCTGCTGATCCTCGCTGGAACTGGTGACGCAGTCCTGCAGGCTGATCCTCTGCTCCACGCCGGCCAAGTTGTCTTGCGCCTGGGCGTATTCGGCTGCGGTGATACGCCCGCCGCTTTTGCGCTCCTCGGCGATCTCGTGCAGGTTCTTGAGGTCGACGGCAGTCCAGCGCATCGCGCTCTGGCACATTTCGCGCTTCGACGTTTTGGCAGGGACAGCCTCAGTTGATGCTGCCTGAGCGGGGGCGGCAGGGCTGGCAGCTCGCGTTTCACCGGCGTATGCCGGCTTGATCGTCACCGCCTCGGCCTGCTGGGCAGCCGGTGGCTGGCTGCCGAAATGCTTCTGGCCGTTCTCGTCCACCCAGGTGTACACCTGGCTCAAGGCCTGGGCAGACAGGCTGCACAGCAGGAGCATCGCAAGTATCTGGCGAGTGAGCATGGCGAATAAATCCCTTTACCAAGCGCGGGTTGCGCTGCCGGCAATCTAGAGTCGGGCGATGGCTTTGCCAAGAGTCACCCGCAATGCCTTTCGCCTATCTGCGAACCGCGCCATATTGGCCTCTATAAAAGTTGCGCAACGGAACAGGCAAGACTGCATACAATGCGCATCCGCTTTCAGCTCCACAAAAGGACTGCGCCACCATGGCCTCCCCCGACAAGCAGAAGAAACGCGCCCAGCGGGCCAAGACCAAGGCCAAGCAGAACCGTATAGGCAAGCCCAAGGCGCCGGTCATCCATCCGGTGCTGGCCAACCCGCTGATCGACGAGCCCTTCGATGACGTGGAGATCGACCTCAGCACCTTCGACTTCAAGGACATCGAGGAAAACGGCTTCGACCCGGCGCACTTCGACGACCTGTTCCAGGCCATGCACAAAGCCGAGGCCATCAGCCTGCTCGCCCTGTGCCTGGTATTTTTGCAATACCCGGTGCTGGAGCTGGTGGTCGCCGAGGAAGATCCGGAAGCGGCGACCGACTTCATGATGGGCCTTTTGATCGTGTATCGCGGCCTGTTCCACAACGAGAGCGAAGACGCGGCGGTCCAATGGATCGGCAGCGAGACCTTCCAGGCAGCCTACAACGAGGCCTCGGAAATACTGCAGAAAAAGAATGTGCACAGCACCCGCGCCTGACTGTCTTGATCAGCTCTGTCCGTAAAGCCCGACTTCGGCCTCACGCATAAAGATCTCCACCGTCTTTGGGCCTATGCCTTCGAAGGCCAGCAGGCGCATTGCGAAATCATGCTGATCAGAACTTTGCCGGCAGATGGCGATAACGCTGCCGTCATACTCGGCCAGTAGCTTACGGCTGAGCTTTAGCAAGCGGTCGGCAGTGGAGATGTCGTAGCGCACGTAATGCGCCTGACCGAGCAGCAGCACCAGCTCCTGCTGGCTGCAGCGGGCGAGCCTGGCAGGCGAATCCAGGCCGTGCTGCTCCACGAGAACCCGATAGGCCCGTTCGGCCACCGATTGCTGGATAGGTTTGCCGAACAGAAAACTCGCCAGCAGCCATTTGAACAGTGCTTTCTCGTCGGCCACAGCAAGGCCCATCGCCAACCCCAATTGCTGTGCGCTGATGCGTCTTTCAGTCACCGTCGCTGCTCTCCCTCAACGGCGCGCGCTCGCTACGCCTTGTGCAGAGCAGACCACGGGCAGCGGGCAGCGCTCACCTGATCTGCCGAGCGCGCCGCGATGGCCGAAGCCGGTCAGATCTTGAAGCGCGACACCACCGTGCGCAGCTCACCGGCCAGACGCGACAGTTCGTCGGCGGTCTGGGCGTTCTCCTCGATGCCGTCGATCAGCACCACACTGCCGTTACGAATCTCGATGACGTTGCGGTTGATGTCTTCGGAGACGGCATGCTGCTGCACCGCCGCGCTGGCGATCTGGGTATTCATGCCGACGATCTGCTCGACCTCGTCGTTGATCACCCCCAAGCTCTTGGCCGCCTGATCCGCCGACTGCACGCAGGCCTGAGCCTTGTCCTGGCCGGTCTTCATCTGCTCCACGGCAGCCGACATGGCGCTCTGCAGTTCCTGGATGATGCGGCGGATTTCCTCGGTCGAGCCCTGGGTGCGTGATGCCAGGGTGCGCACCTCATCGGCCACCACGGCGAAGCCGCGGCCCTGCTCACCAGCGCGCGCCGCTTCGATAGCGGCGTTGAGCGCCAGCAGGTTGGTCTGGTCGGCAATATTGCGGATCACCTCGATGACCCCGCCGATCTCCTGGCTGTGCACTGCCAGGGCCGATACATTCTGCGCGCTTAGTTCCACCTCGCCAGCCAGCGCTTCGATGGTCATGCGCGTGTTCTGCATCACCGCCAGACCATTGGCTGAGGCCTGACTGGCCTGCCCGGCCGCCCGTGCAGCGCCTTCGGTGTTCTGCGCCACATCGGCGACGCTGGCAGTCATCTCGTTGATGGCAGTGGCCACCTGCTCGGTCTCGCCCTGCTGGCCATTCATCGACTGTTTGGCCCGCTCGATGGACGCCCCCAGGCGCACCGACGCCTCGGACACCGCGTGGGAGCTGTGCTCAACCTGGGTCAGCGAGGTGCGGAAGGCTTGCACCATGTGGTTGAAGCCATTACCCACGTCGGCCATTTCATCCTTGCCGCGCACCTGCACCTGAGCAGTGAGGTCGCCCTGGGCGATTAGCCGGGTGGCAGCTAGCACCTGGTCGATAGCGTTGCGCATCGAGCCATAGATACCGGCGAACACATAGGCCAACAGCAAGCCCATGCACACGAACATCACCAGGATCAGCGTCCGATCGGATACCCGTTCATCGGTGCGATTAGCCAGGACGTCGGCCAACTCTTGCTGCAGCACGTCCTGGGCCTTGTACAGATCGGCAACCACGGCATTACCCTTGGCCGCCAGGCTCTGCACACCGCTGATTGTGCTGTCGGTCTCAGTCAGTACCCGGTCGAGATCCGCACGGAAGCTGTCCAGTGAGTGCAATGCGCTGTTGATCGGCGCTTGCAGGCGGTCGGTCAGCGCAGGCGCGTTGCGGCGCAACAGCGTCAGGCTCTGCAGCAGCTCCTGGCGAATCTGCAACTCCTGCTTGAGCAAGACTCGCATGGACGAGCGCGTGCCGACGCTCAGAGGCTGGCCTTCACGCAGCCCGCTGGCCAGGCCGCGCAACTGGCCGACGACGTTGATCTGCCGCGGCAGGCGCAGGGTGCTTTGGTCGATCATGAACAGCGAGTCGTAGTCCTCGTCCAGCACCATGCCGGAGGTGGCACTGATCAGATAAACGAAATTCAACACCTTGCCGAGCTGCTCATTCCATGCGTCGAACATGGCCGTCTGCTCAGCAGTCCCCTTGGCCTGGTCAATCAGCTGCTGGCTGTCTGCGCGCAAACGAGCAACGCGGTCGCCAGTTTCCAGGGCCGTTCCCAACTCACGATCAGTAGCCTCCAGCTTGGTAAACGCCTCCTGCAATTTCGACTGGTTTGTGGCGAAATCGCCTTGGGCGGTGGCATCGCCACTAAGCAGACGATTGGTCAGCGCGCGCTGCAGCATCGAAAGGCGCAATATGGGCGTGACATCCAGCAGGTAGCGCTGGCCGACCTGCTCATGGCGGATATTGTCGATGCTGGCGTTGATCTGATTGACAACGCGCAGCCCAAGCAGGGCAAGCGGAATTAGCACGATTATGGCGAGAATCGCGAACTTGACGGGAAAGCGCAGCCGACTGGTCAGGTGCATGGCAGGGGCAAGGATCATCATGGTTTTCTCACTGATCTCATAGGATCGGCTTGGTGTTTTATGGCGCTCACAGCGGCTCGTGTTTCAACCAGCCTTGTGCTCGTACTGTCTCGATGCGCCTTCGCAGAAAGGTCGCCACACCATAAATGGCAATACGCCACTATTCGTGTATTGCTGTGACTATTGCCTCTGGATATCGTTGCAACAAAATATTTCGCTAGCCGTAGCGACAGGAAAGCGTCTGGACAGCCGAGGCACTAGCCAGAAAACGCTGCACTCCCACGACTGTCGGCGGCTTTAGGTATAACCTGACGATTCCTGTACAACTTCTCGTCCAATTCCTTGAATGTCACTCATCTAACGAGCGAAACGAAAGAACCCCGCGCTGGACATTCACGTATCAACCTGGTCGATACCCATCATGCGCCGCGGGTACTCGAATAAGGGGCGTAATCGGGCTAGCCTCGCGTTCATATGCATTGCCCCATCACGCGCTAGCGAGGATTCGATGACCCAATCAAACTATGTCCCGCCAAAGGTATGGCAGCACCTGGAAGCTTCCGGCGGCCAGTTCTCCAAGACCAATCGCCCCACTGCCGGCGCGACCCACGCCAAGGAACTGCCGGTCGGCAAGCACCCCCTGCAGCTCTACTCCCTGGCAACGCCCAACGGTGTGAAGGTGACCATCCTGCTCGAAGAGCTGCTGGCCCTGGGGCACAGCGGCGCCGAGTACGACGCCTGGCTGATCCGCATTGGCGAAGGCGACCAGTTCTCCAGCGGCTTCGTGGGCGTCAACCCGAACTCGAAGATTCCAGCCCTGCTCGACCGCAGCGGCGATACGCCGATCCGCGTGTTCGAGTCCGGCTCGATCCTCCTGTACCTGGCGGAAAAGTTCGGCGAGTTCCTGCCCAAGGACCCGGCTGGCCGCACCGAAACCCTCAACTGGCTGTTCTGGCAGATGGGCTCGGCGCCCTATCTGGGTGGCGGCTTCGGGCACTTCTACGTGTACGCGCCGGAGAAGTTCGAATACGCCATCAACCGCTTCACCATGGAAGCCAAGCGCCAGCTGGACGTGCTCAACCAGCGCCTCGCCGACAATCGCTACCTGGCCGGCGACACCTACACCATCGCCGATATCGCCGTGTGGCCCTGGTATGGCGAAGTGGTGCGCAACAACGTCTACGGCGCAGCCGAATTCCTTTCGGCCCACGAGTACACCCACGTTCTACGCTGGGCTAACGAGATCGCCGAGCGCGAAGCGGTCAAACGCGGCCGCCGGGTCAATCGCACCTGGGGCGCTGAAGCCGAGCAGGTGCCCGAGCGGCATGAGGCTGCTGATCTGGTGTGAGGCGCTGAAAACCGGCTAACGCCAACCGCTCCGGTGACTACACCATCAAGCCCTGATGCCTCTCAGCATCGGGGCTTGGCTTTATCTGGCACCAGGATGATCGTGCGGCGCATGATGGCGCTGCCGCTTATCGAGGGCTGCGGCTGTCCCACTAGGCAATCTGCCATGGAATAATACGTGCCCCAATTACCGCGCGCTTCGTACTGCGCAGGCTCCTCGCCCCGATGACAAAACCCGTCAGCCGCCATCAGAAATTTGCCGTATTACTGGCAGCACTCCCCGCGATAACAGGAACGCTGTACTTCATCGTCTACCACGATTTCGTGCCAAATCCAGAGTTGTATTGGCCCTCGGTGATAGTAACGGCAGTGCTTACAGGCGTTGTTTTCGCGATTTTCTACAGCAAGTTCAAAAGCGGCTCTTGGGTGCTCGCCAAGCGACCAGAAAGCAGGAAGGAAAAATGGGTACTCTGGCTGCTTCCCCTGGTGTTTTACTTGTATGCCCTTCTCCACGTGTACATCGTGATCCCGAGAATCTACACGTCGCTATTCGGCACGGAGATGGTCATCACCGAGGCGATCAAGGCCAGGGAAAAGGAATATGGCAGGTATCGCACCTGCGATTACCAGATCAAGACCGAGAATCATCAGGCGTTTGGGCTGCACCTCTGCATAAGCCGAGAGCAGTACAACTCGATGCCTGACAGAGGCGGCATTGCCATATTGCGAATCATCAAGAGTCCAGCGGGCACACTCATCGAATCGGTGAGCCTGCCGCGCCGATACTGATCCTAGCCCTTGCCCTGCAGTTCGACGCTTTGCGCCCGCGCCTTGGCGCCGCCGAGCATCGCCTGGATTTCGTGGGTCGCCTGGCGTGTGCTCTGCGCCAGCTTCTTCACCTCATCGGCGACCACCGAGAAGCCGCGACCTACTTCGCCGGCGCGGGCGGCTTCGATGGCCGCATTCAAGGCCAGCAGGTTGGTCTGCTCGGCGATGCCCTTGATGACGCTGACAACCTGGGCGATCTGCCCATACGTCTCTTCGTTGTGCTTGAGCATCTGCTCATGGGCGGCGCGGGCGCTGCGCTCATCGGAGATGTCGCGCACCGCACCGATCGCCCGATACAGCCGCCCCTGCTCGTCGCGCACCGCCCGACCACGCTCGCGAAACCAGATATAGCCACGCACCTTGTGGCGCATCAGGTACTCAATCACGTACTCGCCGCTGCCCGCCGGGTCGACGATCTCCCGCTCGAAGATGCTCGCCATCGCGTTCAGGTAGTCGGGATGAACAAGACTCGATTGGCTCTCCATGCCATCCGGCAGTTCGGCGTAGTTGTAGCCGACCAGCACCCGAAACTGGCTGGACAGGCGCAGCATGCTGGCCGGGTCATCGAGCCTGCCGTTGGCTATCGAGAAGTCCCAATACCCCTCAGTCAGCGTCGATTGGGCAACCTCCCAGACGCGCGCCTCGAGCTGGCACGCGCTCAAGGCCTGCGCCTGCTGTTCGAGCTGCTGCTGCGCGCTCTGCACATCGAACTGCTGCTGATGCAGCTCATCGAGCGCCTGCTGCTCACGCAACAACGCCTGATCCCGCTGCGCCGTCAGCGCCTGGATTCGCTGCTGCAGCACGGCGACCTCGTCGCGGCCACTGCGTAGCACCTTCGCCACCCGCTCGAGCGCAGCGCCAAGCGGTGGGTAATCCTGCAGGGTGCTTTGCACGGAGGATGTTGGCTGCCCGGCACACAGGTCGGCCAGTTGCCGACTCAGCTCCTCAGCGAATTTACGTTCACGGCCACGGAAAAACATGACGACTACCCCGTTCGCTTTATGGGCGTTGCTGCTGTTGATATTGCTGCCTGATCGCTTGCCACTGCTGGTTGATCACCTGCGTCTGCTGCGCGCTGAGTGGTTCGAGAAAGTACAGGCGACGGCGCTCGCCAGGCGGCGGCACCAGCTCGGCGGACTGCTTGGCCAGCTCGGCCATTTCCGGCAGATCGCTGCGCAATGGCGCATAGAAATGCGTCGCCTCGCTGTTCAGGTGGGCGTTACGCGCATCGAGCATGTAGTCGATGAAGCGGTAGGCCAGCTCCGGTTGCTTGGCACTTTTGGGAATGGCCCAACTGTCGACGGTCAACAGTCCGCCCTCTTGCGGCACCAGAAACTTCAAGGTCGAACGGCGAGCTGCCGCCTGCAGAGCGTGACCGCTCCAGGCCACCGACACACACAGCTGCCCCGCGGCCAACTGCTCGATGTAGGTGTTATTGTCGAGCGTGCCCGCGGCGGCGGACTGCTGCAGCATCTGCGCGCCCACCTCGGCCAGCCGCCTTGGTGATGCGTCGAGCAGGCGCTTGCCCTGGAAATTCATCCATAACGAAAACATCTCTTGCGGCGCATCGACCCAGCCGATCCCGCAGCCCTTCAGCTGAGCGACGTACTGGCCATCGAACAACAGCTGCCAGCTGGCCGGTGCTGGCTTGCCTAGCTGTTGCTCGACGCGGGCCGCATCAATGACCAGCCCGACCGTCGACCACTGGTACGGCACCACATAACGGCCGGCCCCCGAAAGGCCGGCCAGGGACGCCATCAGCTTGGGATCCAGATTGCCGTACCGGCTCAACTTGCTCGGTTCCAGCGCCTGCAGCTGGTTCTGCTCGATCAGCCGCTGCAGTTGAAAGTGCGAGGGCACCACCAGGTCGAAATCGGCGCCGGCATCCAGAGCGGCGGACAAATCCTGGGCCAAGGTATAGGTCTGGTAGTCGACCGTGACACCCGTCTCGCGCTGGAAACCCTCCACCACCGCCGGGTCGATGTAACCGGCCCAGTTGTAGATTTTCAGCGTCTGCGCGTGAGCGTTTACGGCGCAACAAACGAGCACGGCAACTAGAAAGGTTTTCACTGTCCAGAATCCTGAAGTGGTCAGGCCCTAGCAATAACCCACCGAACCCGCCCCGTCTTGTTTCTGCATGCCGAACTCTTGTGCCGCCGTGACGCATTGCCGGCTCAAGCCAACAGGGTCACCAGAGCACGATGACGGCTTTGGCGTAGCAGCGGCAGGCGAAACCTGAACGACCAAGTTTGTACAATGCACGCCCGCCGGGCTCTGCTGAGAGGTCACCAGCACCCCGACCACCGAAACGAAAATGAGACGAACAAGATGCTGCGGCGCATCAAGGATTGGGCCAAGGCCCTCAAACGGCAAGTCATGGTGCTGTGGTTAAGTTGCAGGCATCCCCAGACGCCGGCGCTTGCCAAGGGGCTGGCCATCGTCGTGGTGGCGTATGCCCTGAGCCCTATCGACCTGATCCCCGACTTCATTCCGGTTCTCGGTTTTCTGGACGATGTGATTCTGCTGCCGCTGGGCATCTGGCTGGTGATGCGCCTGATGCCGGCGAACGTGCTCGAAGAATGCCGTCAGCAGGCGGCCGAGCATGAGCGCAATCGAACACCACGGCCAAGGAGCATGATCGCAGGCGCCCTGATCGTGGTGATCTGGTTGGTTGTCGCTGTTTGGTGTTGGCAAGCCGCCACTCATTATTGGCGACAGAACTAAGCCCGGCGACGTGCCTGGGCTTTAAGTCACGACACTAATCAATCGGCGCTTTTGTCGCCCTGCCCGCTTTCGCGCTGATCAGCATCGACTTCCCGCTCGGCCTCCGAGTTGACCGCCTCCTGCTCCTTCTTCGCGCCGTGGCCCTGGGTCGGGCTGTCGGCGGACGGGCCCTGGTAAGGTTCGGCCGGGCCGTTTTTCTGTTCGACTGTCATGGCGGATCTCCCGTGTTTGCGCAGAACGCCTGCGCTTAAAGGTTGGTGAGACGCCGGATAGACGAAGTGCAACCACCTCGACGGACGGCAGCGGAGCTACCCGCCGTCACCCATCTGCCGCCACGAACCGCAAGCCAACTCCCGGCTCGGTGGCCAGCCAGCGCGGTGAGGCGGCATTGTCGCCCAGGCGCTGACGCAGCTTGCCCACCAGCACCCGCACGTAGTGCAGGTCGTCGTCGTGGGTCTTGCCCCAGATTTCCCGCAGGATCTGCGGCTGGGTCACCACGCGCCCGCTGTTCTTCACCAGCAACGCCAGCAGCGCGTACTCCTTGCGCGCCAGTTGCAGGCGCTCGCCACGCAGCAGCACCTCACGGCGGGCGAGATCGATATGCAGGTCGCCGTCGTCGTAGATAAAAGGTTCATTGCGCTCGCTGCCGTGCTGGCGCAGCAACACGCGGATGCGCGCCATCAGCTCCTGGGTGCCGAAGGGCTTGGTCACGTAATCGTTGGCGCCTGCGTCGAGAGCCGCGACCTTTTCCGTTTCGGCGCCGCGCACGGTGAGCATGATCACCGGCACCCTGCTCCACTCGCGCAGCTGTTTGAGCACCTGGTGGCCATCCAGGTCCGGCAAGCCGATATCCAGCAGCACCAGGTCGGCGCCCTTCTGCGCCAGGCTGAGCAGGCCGCGGCTGCCGTCCTCGGCCTGCTGCACCTCATAACCCTGGGCGCGCAGGCTGATGTCGAGCAGGCGCCTGATCTGCGGCTCATCGTCGATGATCAGGATGCGCGCGCAGGTGGAAGCCGCTTCATTCACGCTCATCGGGTGCCTCCCGTGATTCGTCCGGTGCTAGCAGCGGGATGCTCAGGCGGATCAGCGTGCCCTGCCCGCCTTCACCGGCAAACGCGCTAACGCTGCCGCCGTGAGCACCGATCATGCCCTGGGCGATGGTCAGCCCCAGGCCGGTTCCCTGCTTGCCGCAGTCGCCGCGCTCGATGCTGTAGAACATATCGAAGATGCGCCCACGCTCCTCCTCGGCGATGCCCGGGCCGCGGTCCTGCACGTCCAGCTGCAGGTGGCTGTCGACCTGCCGGGCGAACACCCGGATGCTTTGGCCTGCGGGCGAGAACTTGGCGGCGTTTTCCAACACATTGAACAGGCTCTGCTCGACCAGCGCCGGGTGCACCCACAGCGGCGGTAAGTCGGCGTCCAGCTGCAGGTCGACCAGGACCTGCGGGCGATAGCGGCGCAGCCGACCGGTCGCCGAGCCGACCAGTTCGTCGACGCCGATCCAGCTGCGCTGCAGGGTCAGGCCCTCGTGGCCCAGGCGCGTCATGTCCAGCAGGTTCTGGATGTAACGGTCGAGGCGCTCGCCCTCCTGCTGGATCGTCTGTAACAGGCTGAGGCGATCCTCCTCGTTCATCGCCGCCGAATAGCTGATCAGGCTGCCGGCCGAACCCATCATGGCGGCCAGCGGCGAGCGCAGATCGTGGGACACCGATGAGAGCAGCGCCGAGCGCAGGCGTTCGGTTTCATTGTTAACCCGCGCCGCCTCAAGCTCGGCGACCAGCGTGGTGCGCAGCGCCGCCTGGGCGATGTCCGTGCAGATCGCTTCGGCGAGGCGGCGGTTTTCGGTGCTCAGCTGCCGTTGCTCGGTGTTCTCCTGCAAACCGATGACGCCGATTGCCTGATCGTTACCCAACAGCGGCAGGAACCACCAGGCGGCGCCGGCCAGGGTTTGCGTATGCCGGCCAGCCGGCTGCCCGTGGCTCAAAGCCCAATCGGCGGCGGCCCTGTCCAGCTGGGCGAGCTGCACGCCGGGCGAGTAGCTCTGGCTGGCGCCGACCTGCAGCATGACGGTCGCCCCGAATGCGCGCTCCAGGGTGTTGCGCCCGGCCTGCAGCACCTGCTCCAGATCGGCGGCAGCGCTGAGCTGGCGGCCCAGGTGCTGCAGCACCGAGGCCTGGTTGTTGGCAGCGCGCAAGGTCAGCACCTGCATGCGCAGTTGCGAGGCGAGCCGCCCGGCCACCAGCGCGGCGAGCAGGAACAGCACCACCGTGGTGATGCCCCAGGGCGCGGCGATGATCAGCGTGTAGCGCGGCTCGATGAAGAAGAAGTTGTAGGCCAGAAAACACAGAATGGCCGCCAGAATCGCCGCAGACATGCGCGTGCGCGCCGCCACCACGACCACCGCGACGATAAAGATCATCGACAGGTCCGTGAGGCCGACCCACTGCTCCGCCAGCCCCGCGAAGCCCGTCGCCACCGAGGCGCAAAGGCTGGCGTACAGCGCATCGCGACAGGACAACCAGCGTACCGGCGCGCCTGACCGCCAGCGGGCCCGCGCCTGGGCGCGCGCATGCGGGGAACTGAGGATCACCAGCTCATAATGGGCGCCATGCTGCAGCAGGCGCTGGGTCAGTGTGCGGTTGAACATGCGGGCGATAGGCCGCTCGCGGCTGCGCCCGACCACCAGGGTGGACACCCCGTCATGGGCGGCATGGTCGAGCAGCGTGTCGGCGATCGCGTTGCCATGCAGCACCTGGGTATCGGCGCCCAGGTTACGCGCCAGGGCGAAGGCGCGGTCGAGTTCGGCCTGCCTGGCCGTGTCGATGCCACCTGCACGCTGCACGGTGACCACGCTCCAGGGCGCGTCGCGCAGCTCGGCAAGCCGCCGGCCGGCACGCACCAGGTATTCAGAATTGCCGCTGCCGTCGATGGCGATCAACACCCGCCGGCGCAGCGCCAGAGCGCTGATGCCCTGGGCCGTGTGGGCTTCGCGCAGGTGGTCTTCGATATGGTCGGCCGCCGTCTGCATGGCCAGCTCGCGAAGCGCCGCCAGGTTGGGTGCCGAGAAGAAACGCTGCAGCGCCTGTTCGGCCATGTCCGGCAGGTAGATCTTGCCCTGGTGCAGGCGCTCGATCAGCTCGCCCGGCGGCAGGTCGACCAGGCGGATGTCGCGCAGCCGATCAAGCACCGCATCGGGCACCGTCTCGCTGACCCGAATGCCGGTGATGCGGTGCACGATGTCGTTGAGGCTTTCCAGATGCTGGATGTTCACCGTGCTGTAGACGTCGATGCCCCTGTCCAGCAGCTCCAGCACGTCCTGCCAGCGCCGTTCGTGGCGGCTGCCGGGCGCATTGCGATGGGCCAGTTCGTCGACCAGGACGATGCGCGGGCGGCGTTGCACGATGGCGTCCAGGTCCATCTCGTCCAGCCGGTGGCCCTGGTAGTCGACCTGCCGGCGCGGGATCAGCTCGTGGCCGTCGATCAATGCAGCCGTTTCGCTGCGGCCGTGGGTTTCCACCACGCCAATCACCAGGTCGACACCTTGCTGGCGCAGCTCCCGGGCGCGGGACAGCATGGCGTAGGTCTTGCCCACGCCGGGCGCGGCGCCGAGAAACAGGGTCAGGTGGCCGCTGTCCTGGCGGCGCAGTTCGCCGGCCAGGGCATCGGCGCGCGCTTCACGGTTTTCCTGCATGGCTGCTACCTGTTGTGGGCTTCGTCGAGGGCCAGGTTGAGCAGCAGCACGTTGACCCTGGGTTCACCGAACAGCCCCCATTGCCGGCCCTCGGTGTAGGCGCCGACCAGCGTCTGCACCTCGCCTGGCGACATGCCGCGCTCGCGCGCCACGCGGACGACCTGAATCTGCGCCGCCTCGGGGCTGATGTGCGGGTCGAGGCCGCCGCCGGACTGGGTGAGCAGATCGCCCGGTACGGCAGCAGGCTCGACGCCCTCCTGGCTGGCAACCGCGGCTCGCTGCTCGTCGATGCGTTGGTGCAGCGCCGGGTTGGTGCGCGCCTGGTTGCTGCCGGCCATGGCCATCGGATCATAGCTGGCGGCCGAGGGTCGCGCCTGGAAATAGCCGGGGCTGGTGAAGGGCTGCGCCACCCATTCGGAACCGATGACGGTACCGTTGCGCTCGATGAGGTTGCCGTTCGCCTGCTCGGGAAACAGGCCGTTGCCAATGCCGGTGGCGAGCAGCGAATAGCTCAGGCCGAAGCCCAGCAGGCTGATCAGCGCCAGGACGCAGGCGGGACGCAGCAGATTGCTCTGGGACGCATTAACGTGGTTGGTCATATCGTTCACCCAATGTAGTCGTCTAAACGCCGATGGTTGCCGACAGCAGCATGTCGATCAGCTTGATGGCCGGAAACGGCAGCACCACCCCGCCGATGCCGTAGATCAGCATGTTGCGACGCAGCAGCGCCGTGGCATTGGCAGCGCGCACGCGCACACCGCGCATGGCCAGTGGAATCAGCAGCGGGATGATCAGCGCGTTGAAGATCAGCGCCGACAGCACCGCATTGGTCGGGCTGGAGAGCTGCATCAGGTTGAGCCCGGCCAGGGCCGGAATCGCCCCGGCGAACAGCGCCGGCAGGATGGCGAAGTACTTGGACACGTCGTTGGCCAGCGAGAAGGTGGTCAGCGCACCGCGGGTGATCAGTTGCTGCTTGCCCACCTCCACCACGGCCAGCAGCTTGGCCGGATCTGAATCCAGATCGACCATGTTGCCCGCCTCCTTGGCGGCCTGGGTGCCGGAGTTCATCGCCAGGCCGACGTCCGCCTGGGCCAGCGCCGGCGCGTCGTTGGTGCCGTCGCCGACCATCGCCACCAGGTGACCGCGCTCCTGCTCCTGGCGAATGCGCGCCAGCTTGTCTTCCGGCCGCGCTTCGGCGACGTAGTCGTCGACGCCCGCCTCGGCAGCGATGGCCGCGGCGGTCAGCGGGTTGTCGCCGGTGATCATCACGGTGCGGATGCCCATGGCGCGCAGCTTGGCGAACTTCTCCTGGATGCCGTGCTTGACCACGTCGCTGAGCTCGATCACGCCCAGCACCAGGCGGCCATCGGATACCACCAGCGGCGTGGCGCCCTTACGGGCGACCTGATCGACCAGTTCCTGCAGTTGCGGTGGTACCGAACCGGACATCGCCAGCACATGGCGGCGAATGGCATCGATGGCACCCTTGCGAATCACCTGACCGTCGCTCATATCGAGGCCGGACAGGCGACTCTGGGCACTGAAGGGAATGAAGGTGGCGTCCTTCGGCGCCTCGGCATTGACGCCGTTTTGCCGCGCCAGCTTGACAATGGATTTGCCTTCCGGCGTTGGGTCGGCAAGGGACGACAGCAGCGCGGCTTCCTGCAGGCGGCCGAGCTGCATGCCTGGCAGCACATGGAACTGCGTGGCCTGGCGGTCGCCGTGGGTGATGGTGCCGGTCTTGTCGAGCAGCAGCACGTCGACGTCACCGGCGACCTCCACGGCCTTGCCCGACTTGGCCAGCAGGTTGGCGGACAGCGCGCGGTTCATGCCGGCGATGCCGATGGCCGGCAGCAGGCCACCGATGGTGGTCGGGATCAGGCACACCAGCAGCGCGATCAGCAGCAGCGGATCGATCTGGATGCCGACGAAGGCGGCGATGGCGGGCAGCGTGATGACCACGATAAGAAAGGTCAGGGTCATGGTGGTCAGCAGCAGGCCCAGGGCGATTTCATTGGGCGTCTTCTGCCGGTTGGCACCTTCGACCAGGGCGATCATGCGGTCCAGGAAGCTGTCGCCCGGCTGGGCGGTGACCTCGACGATGATCTGGTCGGACAGCACCTTGGTGCCGCCGATCACCCCGGAGCGGTCGGTGCCGGCCTCGCGCAGCACCGGCGCGGATTCACCGGTGACCGCCGACTCGTTGATGCTCGCCAGCCCCTCGATGATCTCGCCATCGGCGGGAATGATCTCGCCCTGCGCCACGATCACCAGATCGCCCGGGCGCAGTTCGCTGGCGGCGATGCGCTGCGGCTCATCGCGCTCGCTCAGGCTTTTCAGGCGACGGGCGACCAGATCCTTGCGCGCCTTGCGCAGCGAATCGGCCTGGCCGCGCCCGCGGGCCTCGGCCACCGCCTCGGCGAAGTTGGCGAACAGCACCGTGACCAGCAACAGCAAGGTGACGTTCCAGCCGATGGCGGGCGTGCTCTTGCCCAGCAGGGTCAGCACCGCGCAGAGCAGCGTGCCGAGCCAGACCACGGCCATCACCGGGTTCCTGAAGGCGTTATTCGGCGCGAGCTTGGCGAAGGCAGCCAGAGTGGCGCTCTTCACGCCGGCGCTGTCGAGCAGCGCCGGACGTTTGACCACAGCAGAATGTTGGGTTATCTGAGTCATGGAAATCAGCCTCAACGGATGATGAACTGCAGGTGGTCGGCCACAGGCCCCAGCACCAGCACGGGCATGAATTGCAGCAGGGTGAGGATGGCGATGATGGCCATCAGCGTGAGCGCGAAGGTCGGCGTCTCAATCTGCAGGGTGCCCGGCCCTTCCGGGGTCACCCGCTTGCGCGCCAGCATCGCGGCGATGATCAGCGGCAGGATCAGCGCCGGGTAGCGACCCAGGATAAGCGCCACCACGCAGGTCAGGTTCCACCAGTAGGTGGCATCGCCAAGCCCCTCGAAACCCGAACCGTTATTGGCGAAGGCCGAGGTGTACTCGTAGAGCACCTGACTGATGGCGTGGGCACCGGGGTTGGAGGTGCCGGCCAGATCCGGCAGCAGCAGCGTGAGCGCGGTGAAACCCAGAACCACCAGCGGCTGCAGCAGTATCAGCACGGCCAGGCACTTCACTTCCGGCGCCTCGATCTTGCGGCCAAACAGCTCCGGCGTACGGCCGGTCATCAAACCGGCGAGGAACACGCTCAGCAGCAGGTACACGAGAAACTGCTGCAGGCCACAGCCAATGCCGCCCCAGATCGCGTTCACCAGCATGTTGGCGATGGCCACCATGCCGGTCAGCGGCGCCAGGGAGTCATGCATGGCGTTCACCGAGCCGTTGCTGGTCTGGGTGGTCACCGCGGCCCAGAGCGCCGAGGCGTCGGCGCCGAAGCGCACCTCCTTGCCTTCCATCAAGGCGCTGTCACTGCTGCTCGCCGAGTGCCCTTCGGACCACAGCGCGACGCCGGCCGACATCAGCGACATGCTCAGCATGCAGCCGAAGATCAGCGCGGTGAGCTTGGCTCGGCCGGTCAGGCTGCCGACCATGAACACCACGCTCATCGGCAGCAGGATGATGGCCAGCGTCTCCAGCAGATTGCTCAGTGGCGTTGGGTTCTCCAGTGGCGCGGCGCTGTTGGGGCCGTACCAGCCACCACCGTTGGTGCCCAGCTGCTTGGCCGCGACCATGGCGGCGACCGGGCCGAGCGGGATCTTCTGCTCGCTCATCTGCGCGGCGCCATCCAGCGGTTTCGCCAGCGGCCCGCCATCCAGGGTGGCAGGCACTCCCTGCCAGGTCAGCAATACCGAAAGCACCAGGCACAGCGGCAGGAACAGCCGCACCGTCGGGCGGATGAGGTCTGCCCAGAAGTTGCCGACATCGGCAGCCTCATCCCTGCCCACCTGCCGGCGCCCGCCGAACAGGCCACGCAGCGTCGCCACCACCAGTGCCAGGCCCATCATCGGCGTGATCACCTGCAGGCCCACGATGGCGGTCATTTGCGACAGGTAGGAAAGCTGCGCCTGCCCGGAGTAGTGCTGCTGGTTGGTGTTGGTCAGAAATGAAACCGCGGTATGCAGCGCCAGATCCCAACGCATATTGGGCGCCGCATTGGGGTTGAGCGGCAGCCACTGCTGGGTCATCAGCATCAGCCATACCAGCAGGCCAAGCACCAGGTTGCTGAGCAGAAAGGCGCCGGCGTAAGTCCTCCAGCCCATACCCTGAGCCGGGCTTACGCCGAGCAGCCGATACAGCGGCCGCTCCACCCACGTAAACAGCCGATCCCCGCGCATCGGCGCACCGCGCATAACGGCCGCCAGGTAGCGACCCAGTGGCCAAGCCAGCGCGATGGCCAAGCCAAAAACGAACAGAAATTCAGTCATGATCCATGCCTGCGATGCCGTAACGGCGACGAGGAGATTGTTGGATCTATGGCTGTAAAGTCTCTATTGCGCTAAGGCCGAGATGCATAAATTAAACGTAAATAACGCGAGTTTGGTGGTGCTGGAGTAGTGGTATTTTCTTCGCCGATTTAGTGCTGCCTGTTTTGGCTGCGCCACGTCAGGATGGGTTTTGCAGATACAGCTAAGCAGGAATCTCGCCCGTGTCAGCCCTCATCACTGCGCCTCAGGTTCAGAGTTAAATGCATCAACTCTATCTTCACGCCACACGTGCAAAGCCAACGCCAGCGAGAGGGAAAACAGCGCGGCCAGATGGCCCATTATCATGATCGACGCCACCTTTTCGGGCTCTTGGGCATAGCGCTCGGCGAACATGAAGTTGAGCACCGCTGGCAATCAGCATACAGGTCAGCGGCGTCGCTACGGCGCCGAACGTGCCAATACGGGGGCGGTGTTCAGGAGCACGCCCAGGGCGAATAGCAGTAGCAGCAGCCCCATGTTGCCGGCGTTCTTGAACATCATCGGCGGCAGCAGGGTTTTCGGTGCATAACCCAGCCGGCGGGCGATGGGCCAGCCGAGCAAGCCGGAACCGAGCACGATGACCAGGCCGCCGAGGGCAATCATCTGCACCTCGGCCAGGTCGACGGATTTGCTCGCCAGCACGGAGAAGATCAACGTGGGCACGAAGATGCCCATGTTGACCTGATTGGTCGCGAGCATGTCAGGGCGATGCTTGCGGCCATACAGGCAGCCAACCGCAATGACCGCGCACACGGGGAAGACGATGCTCACGATCTGCACGAGCATCGGGCAACCTTAGTCGCTGGCGAGTGGGTGGTGCTGGGCGACTCAGCCCTGCGTTGGCGTACCGTTGAGGGCGTAGTAGCTGCGGATCACCTGGCTGTCGTCAGCCCGGCCCTCGCCGCGCCCGGAGGTGGCGAGGAACAGTTGGTGAGCTACCGCAGCAATCGGCAACGCGGCCTGCGCGTCGCGCCCGGCTTCGAGGACGATGCCCAGATCCTTGACGAAGATGTCCACCGCACTGCTGACCTCGGGCTCAGCCTGGAGCATGCGCGGGCCGCGATCCTTGAGCATCCAGCTCGACGCCGCCGAGCCGCCCATGATTTCCAGCAACACCGGCAGATCGACACCGACTTTCGCCGCCAGCGCAAAGGCTTCGGCGACCACGGCAATATGCACACCACACAGCAACTGGTTGACGGCTTTGACCGTAGCGCCCTGGCCAGCACGCTCGCCGACATGGAAGAGGCGTTGACCGATGCCTTCGAACACCGGCTGCAGTGCCTCGAAGGTGGCGTATTCGCAGGCGGCCATAATGGTCAGCGAACCGGCGATGGCGCCTGCAGTGCCGCCCGACACCGGAGCGTCGACGAAGCGGCGCCCAGTCACGGTGACGCGCGCGGCGATGCGCTCGACCGCAGTGGGTGGACAGGTGGCCATCAGGCAGACGATGCCATTCTCAGCCAGTGCCTCCAATGCGCCATTGTCGAACAGCACCTGCTCAGCCTGGGCGGCATTGACCACCATCAGGACCAGCACATCGGCATCTTTGGCGGCAGAGGCTGCGTCCGCAGCCGGCTGCGCACCGGCCTGAGCGAGCGTGGCAAGCGCCACAGGGTTGAGATCGATACCGCGCACGCGATGGCCGGCGGCGAGCAGGTTCTTGGCCATGGGCAAGCCCATCGAGCCAAGCCCGGCAAATGCAATTGTGGTCATGGAGATTCCTTGCCTGGCATGGCCCCTGCTCACGCAGGGGCCATGCCAATCAGTAGAGGGTGAAGGCTGGCACGAAGGAGATCAGCCCGAGCACCGTGAACGCCACCAGGTAGAAGGGCCATAGCTCACGCACTACCGCGCCCACCCGCTCACGCGAGATTGCCGCTGCGATGAACAACGTGGTGCCGACCGGCGGAGTGAAGAGACCCATGCTCAGGTTCACCGCCATCATGATGCCGAGCTGGATCGGATCCAGGCCGATGGCGTTGCCGATGGCCACCAGGGTCGGGCCGAGCAGCAGGATCGCCGCTGGCAGGTCGAGGAACATCCCCACCGTCAGCATGATCAGGTTCAGCATCAGGATGACCATCCATGGCGACTGCAGGGTTTGCGCCGTCCATTCGGCCACTGCGGTCGGGATCGCTTCGACGGTCAGCACGTAGCCCACCAAGTTGGAAGCGGCGATCACCAGCATCACCACGCCCGTCGTCACGGCGGTATGCACCAGCGCATCGTAGATGCGGCGCAAGGTCAGGTCGCGATACACCAGCGTGCTCACCAGCAGACCGTAGAACACCGCCAGCGCGCTGACTTCGGTCGGCGTGGCGATACCAGTGCGCAGCAGGATCACGATGAACGCCGGCATCCCCAGCGCCGGAGCGGCTGCCAGGGTCGCACGCAGCACGCCCTTGAGCGTGACCTCATCGGTCAGGCGCTTGAAGCCGCGCAGACGGCCCGACAGGTAGCAGACGATCATGAAGCCAGCGGCCAGCATCAGGCCAGGCAGGATGCCGGCGAGAAACAGCGAGGCAATCGACTGGTTGGATACCGTGGCGAACAGGATCAGCGGGATCGACGGCGGAATCAGGCAGGCGATGGTCGCCGACGAGGCCGTGGCCGCCGCGGCAAACGCGCCCGGATAGCCTTCGCGCTTCTGCCAGGGGATCAGCATCGAGCCGAGCGCCGAGGCTTCCGCCACAGCCGAACCCGAGACGCCGCCGAACACCGTGGAGCCGACCACCGTCACCTGGCCCAGACCACCGTGAAAACGACCGACCAGCAGGGTGGCGAAGTGGATCAGGCGCTTGCCCAGCGTGCCGCCCATCATCAGGCTGCCCGAGAGCATGAAGAACGGGATCGCCAGCAGCGGGAAGCTCTGCGTCGGTTGGAAGATCTTCACCACCGCGGCCACGCTGGGCATTTCACCGATGGTCACCGCCGCCAGGCCTGCGCTGATAATCAGCGCGTAGCCAACCGGTAGAGCCAGTGCCATCAGGACACCAAAGACCAGGAGCATCATTAAGGTCATACACCCTCCTCGATCTGATGGGTACGCACGGCAAGCGGGTCGCTTGCCCGCAGCAGGTGAACGAGCGTGGTCAACGCGGTGAGGCCCAGCCCGACGAAGCCGACGATCAGCGACAGGTAGGCCCATTTCGCCGTGATGCCGGTCATTGGGTAGATTTCACTGCCAGTGATCTCGACGACGTCGAGCCCGACCCACGTCAGGTAAAGGAAGGCCACGGCAATCAGCACCTGATGCCCGGCCACCAGTACCCGGTTGCCGACGCGCCCGATCATGCTGTGCAATGCGGTAACGGCGATGTGCTGGCCGCGTTGGGCAGCCAGGACGATGCCGCCCATGATCAGCCACGGGAACAGCAGGTTGGGGATCTCGGTGGGCCAGCCCATGCTCTGGTTGGTGATGTAGCGCGCCACCACCTCGGCCATCAGGGACAGGAACATGACGACCATGGCGGTGAGTGCGACCACTGTACTGATGGCCACGATGAGCGTGTCGATCCATTTCGCAGCCACGGCGATGACGCCTCCAGGCGCCGCAGCGCTGGAAGAAATATGCGCGGCCATGCTTACTTGCTCGCTTCCGAGACGATTAGCTCTACGAGCTCGGGGTACTGCTTCGACCACTTGTCGTAGACCGACTTGGTCTTGGCAGCGAATGCGGCCTGGTCGATCTCGTTGATCTGCACGCCGGCCTCGGTGAGCTTGCTGCGCAGCTCTGTATCCGCCGCCAGCGACATCTCACGATTGAGCTTGCCGGCTTCCACCGCAGCTTCCTTGATCGCCGCCTGATCGGCTTTGGACAAGCCCGCCCAAATCATCTTGCTGGCCAGCAGTGGCGTGGTTTCGTATTTGTGCCCGGTCAGCGAGATGTACTTCTGCACCTCGTACAACTTGGACGAGTAGACGTTCATCAGCGGGTTCTCCTGACCGTCGAAGACGCCCTGCTGCAGTGCGATGTACAGCTCGGAGAAGGCCAGCGGGCCCGGGTTGGCACCCAGCGCCTTGAAGATGTCCAGAGTCATGGTGTCAGGCGGGGTACGCACCTTGATGCCCTGCAGATCTTCGGGTTTGACGATGGGGCGCTTGTTGTTGCTGGTGTGGCGGATGCCGTTGTCCCACAGCGCCAATACCACCAGCCCTTTCTTGTTGGCGGCCTCGTCGAGCTTGGCACCGACCGGGCCGTCGACCACCTGGTAGGCATGCTCGAGATCGCGGAACAGGAACGGCAGGCCGACCACGTTGAACTCCGGCACCACGCCGGCGGTACTGCCCTGGGAGTTGGTGCTGAAGGCCAGCGAGCCCAGGCGCATGTTGGTCAGGGACTCGACGTCGTCGCCGAATTGCGCGCTGCCGCCAACCTCGACCTTGACACGGCCCTCGGTCTTCTCGGCAACCAGTTCGGCGAATTTCTGCGAGGCCACCGCCTTCGGGTTACCCGGCGCAGCGTTATGGGAAAGGCGCAGCACTTGCTGAGACCAGCTGGTGGAGGCAGTAGCCAGTGCGAAGGTCGCCGCGATTGCGATCAGTGTCTTCTTCATGAGCTTAACCCTACTTTTCTTATTGATATTGTCTGTATTAAGTACTGCACATTACTCGTGCAGGCCCTCTTTTGGCCTGCACGTAAACAACCGGCGTAATCCTCAGCCGTGGATGAGCATGCCTCCGTTGACGTCGATCACGGCACCGGTGATGTAGGCCGACAGGTTCGAGGCGAGGAACAGGTAGGCACCGGCCACTTCCTCGGCGTTGCCCAGGCGGTTGAGCGGGATGCTGGCGGCGATCTCGGCCTTCTGCTGATCGCTGAGCTTGCCGGCGCTGATATCGGTCTGGATCAGGCCGGGCGTCACGCAGTTGACGCGAATGTTGCTCGGGCCGAACTCGCGCGCCATGGCCTTGGCCAGGCCCAGCACACCGGCTTTGGCCGCCGAGTAATGCGGGCCGCCGAGAATACCGCCGCCACGCTGGGCCGATACCGAGGACATACAGGCAATCGCGCCACCGCCCTGCGCCTGCATATGCGGGATGACCGCCTGGGACAGGTAGAGCACGCCGCGCAGGTTGACGTCGAGGATGCGATCCCAGCTCACCGGGTCGATCTCCAGGGTCTTCACCGGCTGAGTGATGCCGGCGTTGTTGATCAGCACATCGATCTGGCCGAAGTCGGCGATGGCGCGCTCGGTGGCCTTGAGGCAGGCGTCCTTGTCCGCCACGTTGCAGGCGTAGCCACGGTGCTCGGGGCCGATGGCGGCAGCGGCCTCGATGGCAGCCCCTTCATCCAGATCGAGAATCGCCACCTTGGCGCCGTGGCTGGCGAACAGGCGAGCGGTGGCCAGGCCGATACCGCGCGCCGAGGCCGCGCCCGAGATCATGGCGACCTTGCCAGCGAGAAGAAGAGCGTTATTCATGCAAAAGATCCTTGCAGTAGCGCCGGCAAGCGGCGCGTGGAAATGTGGGTCAGCGTGACGCCGCGTTCAGCCGAGCCAGCCCTTGATGGTGGCCGACATCGCCTCGGTGGAAATCCCGTAGCGGTCGTGCAGGGTCGGCAGCGCGCCGGCGTCGAGGAAGGCATCGGGTAGTGCGATCTGACGAAATTGCGGGGTCACACCAGCGGTCAACAGCGCGGTCGCGACGGCTTCACCAAGGCCGCCAATCGAGCTGTGGTTCTCGGCCACGACCACCAGACGGCCGGCGCGGCCGGCTTCAAGCAGGATGGTCGTGACATCCAACGGCTTGATGGTCGGCACGTGCAGCACACCGACGTCGACCTTGTCCGCCTCCAATGCCTTGGCCACTTCCAGTGCGCGCATGGTCAGAATCCCGGACGAGATCACCAGCACATCACGGCCGTCGCGCAGCATCTTGGCCTTGCCCAGTTCGAAGCTGTAGCCGTATTCGTCGAGCACCAGCGGCACGTTGCCACGCAGCAGACGCATGTAAACCGGGCCATTGTGATCGGCGATCTGCGCCACGGCCTGTTCGGTGTCGAGCGCATCGCAGGGGTCGACGATGGTCATGCCGGGGATGCCACGCATCAGCGCGATGTCCTCGGTGGCCTGGTGGCTGGGGCCGTAGCCGGTGGTGAGGCCGGGCAGCGCGCAGCACAGTTTGACGTTGAGGTTTTCCTCGGCGATCACCTGGTGCACGAAGTCATAGGCGCGGCGGGTGCCGAACACCGCGTAGGTGGTGGCGAACGGCACGAAGCCTTCCTTGGCCATGCCGCCGGCGGCGGCCATCAGCAGTTGCTCGGCCATGCCCATCTGGAAGAAGCGATCCGGGTAAGCCTGACCGAACAGGTGCAGGTCGGTGTACTTGGCCAGGTCGGCAGTCAGGCCAACGATCTCCGGGCGGTTGGCGGCCAACTCGACCAGGGCCTTGCCGAACGGGGCCGACTGTACGCGCTGCCCTTCGGAGGCAATCGAGGCAATCATCGCCGAGGTGGTCAGGCGGGGTTTCTTGGCGGTGGTGCTCATCGGGCGACTCCCTGGGCTTGGTCGAGAATATCGAGGGCCTGCTGCCACTCGGCCTGGTCGACACGAATGAAGTGGTTCTTCTCGCGGGTTTCGAGGAATGGCACGCCCTTGCCCATCAGGGTGTCGCAGAGGATCACGCGAGGCTTGGCTTCGGTGAGGTTGCGCGCGGTGTCGAAGGCCTCGATGACCGCGGCGAGGTCGTTGCCGTCGACACGCTGTACGTGCCAGCCGAACGCCGCCCACTTGTCAGCGAGCGGCTCGAAGCCCAGCACCTTGGTCGAAGGGCCATCCGCTTGCTGGTTGTTGATGTCCACCAGGCAGATCAGATTACCCAGGCCATGGTGAGCCGCGCTCATCGCGGCTTCCCAGGTCGAACCTTCGTCCAGTTCGCCATCGGACATCGAGTTGTAGACGAACGCCGGGTTGCCCTTCAGGCGCAGGCCGAGCGCCATGCCCACGGCAATCGGCAGGCCCTGGCCGAGCGAGCCACCCGACATTTCCATGCCTGGCGTGTAGGTCGCCATGCCCGACATGGGCAGGCGGCTGTCATCGCTGCCGTAGGTTTCCAGTTCTTCTTCGGGGATGACCTTCGCCTCGATCAACGCCGCGTAGAAGGCGATGGCGTAATGGCCGTGGGACAATAGGAAGCGGTCGCGACCTTCCCAGGTGGGGTCTTCGGGGCGCAGGTTCAGCGCATGGCAGTAAGCGGTCGCCAGCACGTCGGCGTAACCAAGCGCCTGACCGACGTAACCTTGGCCTTGGACCTCACCCATCTGCAGCGCGAAGCGGCGGATGCGATAGGCGCCCTCGGCAACCTTGGCGTGGACGGAAGAATTATTGTTCTGCACGCGGTTCTCCTTAATACGGCCCGGCGTTTGAAGCTACCGGTGCCTGATCGTCTCGGTCGGAGAAGCAAATCTCCTAACTGCCGAACGTCCTAGAAGGCCGCTCAACCAGTGAGTTCAAGGCTATTCGCTTGATTTTTTGCGCTCAAACGAATAATCAAGCCATATAGATGAACTGAACTCATGTGAAAGCGCGATGCAAAGCCGAACCTCTCTCAAGGCAATTCAGGCGTTCGAAGCGGCAGCGAGGCTGTCGTCCTTCGCACTCGCCGCAGAAGAACTGTTCGTTACACCCTCGGCGATCAGCCATCAGATAAAACTTTTGGAAGAGCAGTTTGGTGTGCGCCTGTTCCACCGCGTTCACCGCGCAGTGGTGCTGACCGATGCCGGCCGTGTGTATGCGGAAGAGGTTTCGGCGGCCTTTGCCAGGATCGACATCGCCACCCGCGAACTAGGGCGCACGGCCAAAAGCGACATCCTCACCGTGCACTCCACACCGAGTTTCGCGACTCAATGGTTGATGCCGCGCCTGGCCCGGTTCAGCGCCCTTGAACCGGATATCGACGTGCGGCTGAATGCTTCGTATCCAGCCCCTGCCGATCTCCTGACTCAGGGTGTGGATATCGATATCCGCTATGGCATGAAACGCCTGCAACCAGCCGGCACCATGGTGCTGCCCTTTCCGGCCGAGACCATCGTGCCGCTTTGCGCACCATCGCTGGCCAATGGTGAACAGCAGATTCGTGTACCAGAAGATCTGCGCCATCACATGCTGATACACAGCGAGGTCTGCCTAGTGAGCTGGCGCGATTGGATGCGCCAGCATCGCAAGGTGACCCTCGACATATCCCGCGGGCCACGCTTTGATCGTTCATTCATGGCGATCAGCGCCGCAGTGGATGGCCAGGGTATATGTCTGGAGAGCTTGCTGCTCGTGCAACGCGAACTCGAGACAGGGCGCCTGGTAGCGCCCTTCGGGCTTGAAGGCCCCAGAGTCCAGGGTTATACCTTTAATGTCCTTAAGTCATACGCGGAGCTTCCAAAGATACGCAGCTTCCAGGACTGGCTATTCAACGAACTTGAAGATCACCACTCGCCAAACAAGCCAACGCGGGCAGTCAAAAGAAGCAGCTAACGCTGATCGCGCGTATTAGTGCTCCTTACCTCAAATGCCTAAATCTTTGATCAAGAGCTACAGTCCGTAGGACTGCCGTCCGAGCAACAGTAACCAGAGCCGAATCATTCGCCATATGTGCATAAACAGGCTTCTGAAAAATTGAAGCGGTCCACGCCTAGGCCTCGCTAGCCCAGCTGCGTAGAAGTTGGCAGAAATGCTCCGCCGCTCTGGAAACGGGGCGATCCGTCGGGGTCGTCAGGCCGACTGGAGCGCGTAATAGCGGGCTGGAGAACGGCAGCGCCCTGACGATCCCCAAGCGCAAATCCAGGTCGACCACGCCGCGTTGTACGAACCATACGGCGTTATGGTCCTGCACATACACGCGAGAAAAGGTTTCGCTAAGCGACTCGAAAATTTGCAAGCCTTCGCCGGCATTTTGCGAGAGCAGAAAGTTGTCAACGCTGGTGCGCACCAGTGTGCCCTGTGGTGAGGCGATCAACACGTAGGGGCGCAGGTCTTCGAGATGCAGGCGCTCCAATCCCGCGAGCGGGTGATCGTGGCGTACCACCATCAGCAGGTCTTCTTCATAAAGCGCTTCGAACATCACGCCGAGCATGTCACGACCAATCAGCCGGCCGACGATCAGGTCGATATCGCGGGTGCGCAACTTGCCCACCAGATATTCGTACACACCGGATAACACCTGTACCCGTACCTGCGGATAACGCTCACGCATTTGAGCGATTACTGGCGCCAGCATGTATCCCGCGGCCGTCGGCAAAGCGCCGATACGCAACAGCTCCGGCGCATGGTCGGCAACCTGCGCCTGATCCATGGCCTGGTTGAAACTGGCCAGGGTCTGCGCAGCGTGCTTGTGGAAGGTCTCTCCCGCCTGGGTGAGTTGCATGCCCTTGCGGCCACGAATCACCAACTGAACGCCCAGCTCGTGCTCCAGCTCCTTGAGGCTCTTGGAGACGGCGGAGAGGGTGATGTGCAAGAGCTTGGCCGCCGTGGCGAGGCTGCCGGAGCTGACTACAGCGAGAAATACCCGCAGGTGACGAAGGCTGATGGTGGATTGGCTCATGGAGGCGGCCCGAGTTAATCAACCCACAAGTTAATTTCAGGCTGATTTTTTATCAATTTAATCAACCTGAGGTTTCACTTAGCATTCCTGATAGATCCAATAACACTAAATCAGGATTCCAATGAGCCAGCCCATTCCACGACTCGGGGCTTCCAGCGCTTCGCTACCGAGCCTGTGCCCCGAGGCCTTGGTAGATGAACTCGCCCGCCTTGGTTACCAGGGCGTCGAATGGCGAGTCGCCGATATCGGCCACCTCGATCCAACGCACCCCTGGGACGCCCGCCAGAACAACCGTTGCACCATCGCCCCGACTGAATCGGCGATCAGTCGCATTCAGGCGCATTGCCAATCCCTCGGCCTACAGATCTTCGGGCTCAGCCCCTACCTGGCCGTTGGCGATCTCGACCACGCCGAGCGGTTGATCGACCTGGCAGCCCTTGCCGGTCAGGCACGCCTGCGCCTCTGGGCACCCAACTATGCGAGCGAGCGCTACGCCGAGGCCTACGGCCGGATGCGCCGGTTTCTCGATCAGATCCTGCCGCGCGCCGAAGCGCTGGGCGTGCAACTGGTGCTCGAAGTGCATCAACGCACCATCTGTTCGAGCCCTTCGCTGGCCATGCGCGTGGTCGAGCACTACCCGGCCAGCAGCCTGGGCATCATCTATGACATCGGCAACCTCGCCATCGAAGGGCGCGAAGACGTACAGCTGTCCCTCGACCTGATGGGCCGACACCTCGCCCACGCGCAGATCAAGAACGTGTCCTACAGCCCCATCGGCCCAGGCCTTGGCTGGCAATGGGATTGGTGCCCGCCGGACGAGGGCGTGCTGCCGCTCGCGTCGATGCTGAAAACCCTCGCCGATAGCGGTTTTGCCGACTGGATATCGATCGAGGACTTCTCCACGAAATACGGCGATCTGCACAAGCTGTCGCGCAACCGCGACCTGATTCGCCATTACCTGGGGCTCGGCATCAAGCCCGATTCGCACACTGCCACGAGACATACCGCCCATGAACACACCAACTAACCGCCGGGTCGCGCTGGTCACCGGCGCCGCTGGCGAGCTTGGCCGGGCGATTTGCGCGCGCCTCTGCCGTGACGGCTTGCATATCGTTGCCGCCGACATCAATCTCGAGGCAGCTCAGCAACTGGTCGACTCACTTGAGTGCCAGCCCGAGCAACGCATCATCGCCGTCTATGCCGACATGGGCGACAAGGGCTCCATCGACGCCATGGTCGAGCAGGCTGGCGCCGAGTTCGGGCGCATCGATGTGGTCGTCAACAACGCGGCGGTCAATCATCGCGGCTCGATCCTCGATTTTGACCCGGCCAAGTGGGATCACATGATGACCGTGAACCTGCGTGGCCCGGCCTTACTGTGCCAGAAGGTAGCCCCGTACTGGCAGGCCCAGGGCAGCGGCCGGGTGATCAACATGGTGTCGCGCTGCTGGGTCGCAGGTGGCCCGCCCGCCTACGTCGCCTGCAAGGCCGGGCTGGTTGGCCTGACCCGCTCCATGGCCCGTGAACTGGCGCCTTACCAGGTCACCGTCAATGCCATCGCGCCGGGGTTGCTGCCTTCGGCGTTCACCCTGGACGGCCGTGACGCCGAGAGCTTCGAGCGGATGGCCGCAGGCTCGATCAACAGCACCCCACTCAAACGCCTGACGACGCCGGAAGACATCGCCAACACCACGGCGTTTCTGGCCTCCAGCGACGCTGCATTCATCACTGCCGAGGTGATTCACGTGTGCGGTGGCAGCCAGTTGGCGCCATTCGGCAGTGGCTAACCGCCCTACCCGCTCCCCAACCATCACAAAGACAATAAAGGTTGCCCCATGACTATCTCCGCTACAAAAGACCGGCGCATGGCGCGCAAGGCTGCCTTTGGCAGCTTCCTCGGCAGCGTCGTCGAGTACTACGATTTCTTCATCTATGGCTCGGCAGCAGCGCTGGTATTCAGCACGCTGTTCTTCCCGTCCACCGACCCGATGGCGGGCACGCTAGCAGCGCTGGCCACCTTCGGGGTCGGCTATATCGCCCGGCCTGTCGGCGCCTTGCTGTTCGGGCACCTGGGCGACCGCATCGGCCGCAAGAAGGTGTTGATGATGACTCTGCTGATGATGGGCCTGGCCACCACCATCATCGGCCTGCTGCCGACCTACGCCACCATCGGTGCCTGGGCGCCGGGCTTGCTGGTCGCCTGCCGGCTGCTGCAGGGCCTGTCTGCTGGCGGTGAACAGGTCGGTGCCAGCCTGCTGACCATGGAGCATGCGCCTGGTACGAAGAAGGCGTTCTACACAAGCTGGCTGATCAATGGGGCGTCGATGGGCTCTATTCTGGCGACCTCGGTGTTCATTCCGCTGTCGATGCTCAGCGAAGAGCAGTTGCTGTCCTGGGGCTGGCGTATTCCGTTCCTGCTCAGCGCCCTGATGGTGATCGTGACTCTGATCATCCGCGCCGGTGTGGATGAAAGTCCGGAGTTCGCGGCCAAGAAAGCCGAAGTCGCCCAGGCGCCGGTTGTGGAAATGTTCAGCAAGGAGTGGCGCGCGTTCATCGTGGTGTTCTGCTGTGCGCTGATCTGCTCGGTTTCGTCGCTGGTGATGATCTTCGGGCTGTCGTGGGCAGCCAACAACCAGAACGTCGACCGCGCCTCGATGCTCTCGGCGATTGCCGCCAGCCAGGTAGCGGCGCTGATCTGTCAGCCGCTGTTCGGGATGCTGGCTGATCACATTGGCAAGAAGCGCATCTTCGTGCTCGGCTCCCTGGGTTGCTGTGCGGGGGTGTTCCTGTTCCTGTGGTCGATCACCACCGGCAATATCGCCCTGATCATCTTTGCGACCGTAGTGCTCAAGGGCATCATCTACAGCGCACCGAACGCACTCTGGCCATCGTTCTACGCCGAGATGTTCACCATTCGCGTGCGCTATACCGGCGTGGGCCTCGCAACCCAGCTCAGCTTCATCATCGCGGGGTTCTCGCCGAGCCTGTGCTATGCGCTGCTGGGCGGTGGTTCCGACTGGTTACCGGTGGGCTACTTCATGGGTGGCATGGCGCTGATCGCCGCCATTGCCGCGATGGTGTCACGCCCCGCAGCAGAAGCCGCCCCACAACCGGCGCTCAAACCTCTGGCCGCCCACGGCTGACAGTCAACTCGTGGCGCTGCACCTTGGGCGGCGCTGCGCTACCCATCACCGAAAGGAACAGACATGCCATTTGCATTGATCGCCCATGATTACCCCGATGCGCTCGAGCGCAGGCTTGCATGCCGTGAACGCCACCTTGCTCGCCTGAAAGCACTGGCCGAGCAAGGCAAGGTGCTGAGTGGCGGTGTGCTGCTGAACGACGAAGGCAAGATGATTGGCTCCAACGTACACCTGGATTTCGAGCAACGCAGTGATTTTGACCAATGGCTGGAAGATGAGCCGTACGTGCTGGAGCGAGTTTGGGAACAGATCGAAATCCGCGAGATCAGGCTGCTCAGTCTGGGCTGAAACGGGAGTTACGGTACTGAAAAGCCAACTACTCCCGGATCAGTGGGGCCGCCTGAGCCCAGCAGTAATGCCCCAAACACTCGCGGGCCGAAACGGCTTACCGCCGCTGACCTGCGATACCTTTCTGGCCTGGCGGTTTTGCAGTGAGCATTCTGGGTAGGTGGTCTGCCCTTCAATGGAAGCTCGTCTAGAAAGCGTATCTCGTTGTGAACATCACGTTGCGAGGCTCACCGTAGTAGCCGGTAAAAAAGGTCGGGGCCAGGGAGCTGAAGTACTGCTTGTCGAACACGTTGTTCAGATTGGCAGAGGCGCTCAGGTTCTTGGTGATGTCGTAACGCGCCATCAGATTGAACACCGCATACTGCTCCTGTATAGCCTTGCCCTCGCTGGTGGTCAGGCTCACCCCGCTCTGCCAGTTCATCCCTCCGCCGATGGTCCACTGCTGTAGCTCACCGGGTAGCCGATAGGTGGTCCAGAGCTTGACCAGATTGGCCGGCGCTTCGGTTCTGATTCGCTCATGCTCGGCGTCCTTGGTGACGCTGTGGCTGTAGCTCGCACTGACGTTCCAGTCGGTCAGTACCTCGCCATGGATCTCCATGTCGATACCGCGGGTCTTGGCGCCAGCTACCGCGCGGTAAGCCGACTCACGCACCGTGCCCACGACGGTCTCGCCGGTGGCTACGCCGAGGTTGTCCTGCTGAATCTCGTAAAGCGCTACGGCGGTATTGACCCGGCCATCCATGAACTCGCTTTTCAGGCCAATTTCGTAGTTGTCACCTTCGCGAGGCTCGAGGGTTTTCCCGCCTTGGTCCCGAATGGACTGTGGTCTGTAGATCTTGGTATAGCTGGCGTAGACCGAGTGAATCTCGTTGAGGTTATAGACGACCCCGGCATAAGGCGTGACGAAGCCACTTTCACGCGTCTCGGCGGAGTTGGACGAGCGTGTGTACGGTGGGTTGTAGATGGCCTTCTTCTTGTAGCTGTAGTCGCCGACACGGGCACCGGCAATCAGCGACAGGTCATCCGTGGGCTTGAAGCGCGCCACCAGATAGGCTGCGTGCTGACGGATAGTCGTATCGTCGTTCATCAGCTTGCCTACCGAGATGGGACGGTCGGTGTCGTTGTTCCAGTCATGGATGTTGGCCGGCCGCATTTCCAGATCATCATCGTCCGGATCGCTGTAGTCGCGAAATTCCGACCCGCTCAAGCCGACTACCAACTCATGTTCGCGCCCCAAAAGCTGGAACGGCCCCTGAGCCATGGCATCGATACCAAGCTGACGCTGGGAGCCGTAGCCGTCGCCTCCATACAGGTAGGCGCCTTCTCCTGTCTCGCGATCCGGCGTGTCGCCGCTGAGCGATGCCAGGGAATACTCCCGGGTGCTGTACATCTTGTTGACGGCCACCTTCAATGACCAGTCGTTGGCCAGGCCCTGCTCGAGCGTCGCGAAGGTATTGAGCGTGTTCTGCTGGCGGTAGCTCCAGCGGGCGCCGGCGTTGGTCGAGCGCGAGAAGTCGGTTTGCCCTCCGTCGCTATAGAACAGCGGGAAGCTGGCAAATGACACGCCACGCGGGTCGTTCTTCTGGTAGTCGAAACCCACGGTGAGCAGCGTGCTGTCAGTAAGGTCGGCCTCGAGAATGCCGTAGTAGGTCTGTTTTTCCTGCTGATAGTGATCGATGAAGCTGTTGCCCTGCTGATAGGCCACGACCGTGCGCCCGCGCAAGCGCGCATCGTCGGTCAGCGGACCTGATACATCCAGCTGGGTGCGGTATGTCTGCCACGAACCAGCACCGGCGCTGACCGAGCCCTGGAAATCCGAGGTGGGCCGTTTGCGGATCAGGTTGACGCTGCCAGAGGGATCGCCCGCGCCGGTCATGAGCCCTGTGGCGCCCCTGACGATCTCGACCCGGTCATAGATCGAGGTGTCGATCATGCTCTGCGGGCTCGCGCTGGTCTGTACGATCAGAGTGGTCGGAATGCCATCGAGCTGGTAGCTGTCGATGGAGTAACCACGCGAATAGATGTTCACCCGTTCACTGTCGATGTTCTGCACGGAAAGGCCTGGGGCCTGCTTGAGCACATCGCTCAGCGTATTCAGCTGCTGATCCTCGATACGCTGGCGAGTCATCACGCTGACGGTTTGTGGCGTCTCGCGTAGCGATAGCGCCAGCTTGGTCGCGCTGTTGGTGGAACCCGTGGTGTACGAGCCGGTGCCTTCTGTCGTGGTGCCCAGGCCAGCCGCATTGATGCTGATAGGGCCGAGCTCCGTCGCTGCACCACTTTCCACCCTGGCCAACACGAACCTGTTTTCGCCAGCTTGCACCACACGCAAGCCGCTGCCCTGGAGTACCCGTGCGAAGCCCTGCTCCAGCTCGTAGCTGCCCTGCAGTCCTGGCGAGCGCAACCCAGCAGTATCTTCCGAGCTGAAGGTGATCATCACCCCACTCGCCGCGGCAAATTCGCTGAGCGTTGCCGCCAGGCTGCCGGCAGGCTGCCGGCAGGAATGTCGTAGTTCAAAGGTGTTGCCCACGCCGGCGCAGCTGCGAGTATCGAGCCGGCCAGGCACAGTGCAAGAGAGGTCGGCCGGGCACTGCTGGTGAAAAAGGTGGTGCGTACTTGCATGGAGATTTTCCTGTCAGCGTTGGCAATGTGTGCGTCTGATGCGCACATGCAGGTAGAGCCGAAACAGGAATGAAAATCTGTTACCCCTCTGCGCAAAAAATCTCTGATTACACCGCCCGAGCTTCCACCCTTACCCAGTAGCGAGTGAGACGGCGAACCTGGACGGGAAGCGAGTCCTCCAGGTTCGCTAGAACACCTTCGGTGTCATCAAGGAGGAAGGTTCCCGAGAGCTGCAACCCGGCAATATCCGGTGAACAGCCGAGAAAACCATGGCGATAGCGGGATAGCTCGGCCAGTAGATCGTCCAGGCGCCAGTCCACGGCCACCAGCATGCCGCGCGTCCACGCCGAGACCTGCTCGTTAGCCGCCCTCAATGGGCCGATGCTGGCGGCGGTAAAGCTCACCGCCTGCCCCGCCTCGGTGCGTATGGCCTGGCCAGAGGCCAATCGCGGCCGTACAGCCACTGCGTGGGCTTCGACGGATACCTGGGTAAGCCTGTCGTTCTGCCGCACCGTGAATCGGGTGCCCAGTGCCTCGATTTCGCCCTCGGCGGTCTGCACGCTCAATCTGCGAATATCCTTTGCGGTCTCGATGAGGATGGCGCCTTGGCGAAGGACGATCAGTCGCTTGTGCGAGTCGAATTGCACGTCCACCCGGGTGTCGGTATCGAGTACCAACAAGCTACCGTCGGGCAACGTTGCCCTCTTACGCTGCCCGACACTCGTGCTGTAGTCCGCGCTCAATGGTGAAGCCCGGTAGCTTCCCCACCCTGTAACGCCGACGCCAAGTAGCACGGCAAGCGTTTTCAACGCTTCACGCCTTTGCTGCCGCGCCGTTTCGAGGGTGGTAGCGGCATAGCCTTCTGGTGCCGAACTCAAGCGCTGGCGCAGCATTTCGACACGCTCCCAGGCTTTGGCGTGCACTGGGTCAGACTGAAGCCAGACCTGCCACTCGGCATGAGTGACCTCCGTGGCCGCGCTGTCATGCAGTCGTACATACCATTCAACTGCCTGGGCGAGTGCCTGTTTCATTCTTCATCCATCAGCAGGCAATGCATCAGACCCTTCGCCAGGTGCTTGCGCACTGTGGTGACCGACACGTCAAAACGCTCAGCAGCTTTTTCGTAAGTCAGCCCATCCAGCTGCACAGCAAGGAAAATTTGCCGGGTGCGCTGGCCTAGGCCATCGAGCATGCGATCGATGGCCAGAAGACTTTCCAGAATCATTGCGTGGGTTTCTGCAGACGGCGCCTGCACCTCTGGCCTGGACATCAATACATCGAGGTAGGCTTGCTCCACGCTGCGCCGACGATAGAGGTCTATGACCAGACCACGAGCGATGGTTGTCAGGTAGTGCCGTGGTTGCTGCAGAGAGCTGGCAGTACGCGCAACCAGAACCCGGATAAACGTATCCTGGGCAAGGTCGGCGGCGTCCGCCGAATTGTTCAGTCGCTTGCGTAACCAGCCACGTAGCCAACTGCTGTGGTCACGATACAGGGCGTGCAGATGATCATGGTGAGCGACTTCCGTGTCCGATCTGGACATTGACCTTTACCCAAGCCGAAATGCGAATAGGAATAACTCGCGACTTTACGGCGCCTGGGTCTTATTGGGAAGTGAATCTGGGAGCCCGGGCTCTGTGGGCCCAACCCCGCTTTTGAATGCTGGCGGGTAGAACGAGGCTTGCGAAATGCAGACCCATGGCTTCAGCTAGGCTGGACGCAAGGACGCGCGGCGCTGGTGCGCATACCGAATAGCGCCAACGCAATCACGCCAGCCAGATAGAGCTGCGCTGCACCGTCCAGCCCAAGCCGTGGCACTAGGCCGCTGACTGCGAGGGCCGGCAGGCAGAACGCGAGATAGCTGAGCACATAGAAGGCGGCCAGCAAGCCGGCACGCTGTGCCGGTTCGGCCAGCGGCAGCACGCTGCGGGTAGCGCCGAGAAAACCACTGCCGAAGCCGACCCCAGTGACAATAGTCCCCACTGCAAAGAGCCCCAGCTCACCGCTGACGACCGCCAGCCAGAGCAATACCGGTCCAGCCACCAAGGTGCCGGCTCCCAGGCGCAGCAGACGGCCAGCAGGCCAGAGGCGAAGCCCGTGCAGGCTCGCAGCGCCGCTCAGCGTCAGGCCGGCCACTACCCCGCCTCCGATCAGAATCGAGCTTGTTCCAGTGGCCGCTTTGATCAGGCCCGGCATCAATGAGAGATAGAACCCACCCACGGCCCAAACCGCCAGCTCCAACGGCAATACTCTCCAGAGCACGGCGCGTGCCTGAGGAGGCACCGCCAGCTGCGGACGCAGCGCGGCCAGCAATCCCGGACGACGAGACAGTAGGTCAGGCAGGCGCAACAGCAGCAGGCCCTGCATCACGAAGAACAGAAGGAAAAGCCGGTAGACCAGCTGCAACGGTGCCGGCGCGAACTCAACCAGCAAGCCGCAACCCAGCGCTCCCCCGGCCATGCCCAGCAGTGGCGCCAGGCTGTTCAGCCAAGGGCCGCGTTCACGATCCGCGTCGAGCAATGCAGCCCCCAGCGCACTGGTAGCAACGCCAGTGGCGAAGCCCTGCAAGGTGCGAGCGATCACCAGGTCCGTCAGGCCTTGGGCCTGATGGAACATCAGCATGGAGACTGCCTCCAGCGCCAGTGCGCCGAGGATGACGGGCCGTCGCCCCAGATGATCAGAAAGCCGCCCACCCACCAGTAGCGCGCCGAGCAAGGCAAAGGCATAGACCGCAAACACCCAGGTCAGCCAGAAGGTGGAAAATCCCCAAGCTTGCTGATAACTAGCGTAAAGCGGCGTTGGTGCGGCCGACGCAGCCAGGAATGTGAATAGCAGCGTACCGAGCAGGGTGAGGCGCGCGTTAGAAGAAAAAATCGAGAACGGCATGGCCAAACCCTAAAGCAAATATTTAGCTTTAAAGCCTGAGCCCTTTTGATTATTAAAGCAATGCTTTTGCGTTAAGCGAGAGGTATCCTGTCGATATGAATACCAAGCAAACCCGCCCCGGAGGGCGTAGCGCCCGCGTCCAGCAAGCCGTTCATGACGCCGTTCTGGCTCTTCTGGACGAACAACCGCGTGAATCCCTGACCGTTCCCCAGATTGCTGCGCGTGCCGGCGTAACTCCCTCTACCCTCTATCGACGCTGGGGCAACCTACCGACCCTGCTGGCCGACGTCGATCTGCGCCAGCTACGGCCTGATCAGCCTCCGGCCGATACCGGCAGTCTGCGTGGCGACCTCGAATGCTGGCTGGAGTCTTACGTAGATGACCTTGCTTCGACACCCGGGCAGGCGATGCTCAGGGACGCCCTTGCATCTACCGATCCAGGTTGCGCGGTACGCTGCACCGAGCCAACCCGCGAGCGCCTCGAACTATTGCTCGAACGGGCTCATTCGCGTGGGGAAGCTGCGCCAAGTCTGGACGCCCTCATGGATGGCCTGGTCGCTCCGCTGGTGTTCCGAACCTTGTTCAATGCCAAGCGGCCCGATGAAAAACTCTGCCGACGCCTACTAGCGCAAGCGCTTGGCGAGTAAAAATCCTTCTATCGCTCCGAATTGAGAGGCAGAACTGTGGAGCTATCGAGTAAACGCCTACACCTGAGACAGATAACTCCAAGTGAGTGGCCGCTGTTTCTTGAGTTGCATCTTAACCTCGAAGTAATCCGGTACATCTGTTCCACTCCAAACGAATCTCAAATCCGTGAAAAATTTGAATCCCGACTGCCGCAATGGTCGTCCGGTTCTAAACACTGGTTGTGTCTTGCCATCTTCGAATCTAATACCAACAACCCTGTCGGGGTGACGGGGCTGAAGCTTGAGTCTGAGAACAGCTCTACCGCGGAAGTTGGATATATGTTGCTGGAACGGTATCAGGGGAACGGGTACGGCTCTGAATCACTGCAAACAGTGATGAATTTCGCTCGAAACGTATTAGGACTTCATACCCTCAAAGGGGTGGTAACAGAAGGAAATAGCGCATCTTGCCGCATGCTCGAAAAGTGCAGATTCGTGTTTGAGCAGCGAAAACCTGATGCCTGCATCATCAACGGGCAGCTGTTTGATGATCGTCTCTATAGGTGTGATCTTGCCCATTCTGGCGGTCGATTTGACTAGATGCTCAAGCGCGACGCCTTGCTAACGGAGTGATGCGATTGCCCGGGCCGCCAGCATGAGCCGTTCCGTCTTATCGATTGCTTTGCCAGCGAACACAAAAGCAACTATGAGTCGCCTTGCTGATCATTCTCTCGGATGCCCTTAATAACGCATCTATCTCAACATGGAGCCTGCGAATGAATGTCGATTTCAGAAGTGGACAATGGCTGAATGCGCCCGCCACCTCTGAGGTGTCGGAGCACAGCCTGACGATAACCACGGATCAGAGCACGGACTTCTGGCGGGAGACCCATTATGGGTTTACCCGTGACACAGGACATTTTCTGGGCATTGCTACCGGCGACGGATTCACGGCGACCCTACGCATCCAGGGCGAATTTCGCTCCTTGTACGACCAAGCCGGCCTGATGGTGCGTATCGACGAAAACCGTTGGGTAAAGACGGGCGTCGAGTTCACTGATGGGGAAGCGTTTCTGAGCACTGTCGTTACTGATGGGAAATCGGATTGGTCGGTCTCACAACCTTTCAAGGAGTTGGAGGACTTCTACATACAAGTCACTCTTTCCAATGGCGCGATGCGTATTCAAGCCTCCCGCGACGGGCGCTTCTGGCCACTTCTGCGGCTGGCACCTTTCCCAGTCGCCAGCACTTACCAGGTTGGCCCTACAGCTTGTACGCCGGAGCGCAGTGGGCTTGCTGTCCGATTCTCGGAGTTTGAAATCACTCCCGCTACTACGAAAGACCTTCACGACCTGACTTAACTGCGCCTGGTTGCAGGCAGTTATCCACGTCCGGCATCACACGTTTGCCAGTCGCTTCGTCATGAACGGTGGAAATATCCTGACCCTGCAGAAAATCCTGGACTACCAATCGTTGGCTATGACCATGCGCTATGCGCGTCTTGCACCAGACCATCTACAAGACGCTGTCTCGCTAGGCCCTCAGTCGTGGAGAGCCGTACAAAGTCCCATCATCCTTAAGGCGTGCCGGAAGTGCTGACCTGCTCAATGACTTTGATTCTTGAAAGCAACCGATCATCACTAGACTGAAACGCAAGGAAAATAGCGATGAAGCCGATGATGCCAAGCGACCACGTAATAGAAAATGAAAGGCTGATGTAGTGTGAACGACTCAAACCGTAGGCAATGCTGGACTCTTGTGGCTTTTCAGGATTGAACCTGACTTCCAAAGTCTTGGCTGACCGGATCTTTTCAAAGAGTTTGCGATGTTGCTCGTAACCACTGCTGCCGCTGTAACCATGGTTCAACGTGTTGCCGTTGTAGGTATGCCCACCCACTTGGTAGGTGTACTCGACTTCAACTGCATACATTCGTGAGTTTTCAGAGTCAGTCTCCTCCTTCAACTCCACACGTTCAACTTGAGCAAAGGTAGTCGGCCAGTTCTCCGCATCCATGGCGCGCTTGAGCGATGTAAAGCCAGACCAAAGCAATACAGCCCCAGTACCCACTGCGAGCGTTAAAAAGACCAACGCAATCAAAAGACCGACTTTCATAAGGCTCCATCCTTTATGAACGCTCATAACGCGAACTGAGCCAGTTAGCCCAAAGCTTGCGTTTCTTTCAACTGGTGTTTCGACACTTCTTCGACAGTTGCCCAGTCTGAAACGAAAAAGCCCCCGAAACTCTATGAATTTCAGGGGCTTAGACGATCTATATGGCGGGAAGATAGGGATTTGAACCCTAGGTACCATCGCTGATACAACGGATTTCGAATCCGTCCCGTTCGGCCACTCCGGCATCTTCCCAGGCGGCGCGCATAATACCAGCAGAAATCCGTTTGGCGAAGCCCATCGCGTAATTTTTTTCACGTGCTATCAAATGCTTGGCTCATTTGCTCGATGGCGGCGGCGCTGGGGCGGGCCGATTGGCGCGCCTGTCAATGCTGGTTACAGCCGGATTGTACCGCTGAAGCATTGTGCCTGGACCAAGACTGTCGGCTGTCAGAGTCATCCACTCGGCGGATGTGACCTTGCTGGCAAAGCAAAATACTGTACATTTAAACAGTATTTTTCTTGCCATTTGCCTGCCATGCCTTCCGTCGTCGCTATCGATAATCTGCTCAATGAGCGCCGTATCTGGCGTGGCCAGGGCATCGTCGCGCCCAGTGGCCACCAGCCCACTGGCAACGCAGCGCTGGATGCCTCGTTGCCAGGAGGTGGCTGGCCGGAAGCGGCGTTGAGCGAGTTGCTCGTCGAGGCACCGGGTATCGGTGAGCTGCGCCTGGTGCTGCCGACATTGGCGCGCTTGAGCGCTGCCGGAGAGCGGGTGGTGTTGGTCGCGCCGCCTTACTTGCCCTACCCCGGCGCCTGGCTGGCGGCTGGGATGGAGATGAAGCAGCTGACGCTGATCCAGGCGAGCGCCCGGGATGCCTTGTGGGCGGCCGAGCAATGCCTGCGTTCGGGCAGTTGTGGGGCGGTGGTGCTGTGGCCGCAACGGGCCGATGACCGTGCCCTGCGCCGCCTGCAGATTGCCGCTGAAACCGGGCAGACCCTGGCTTTCGCCTATCGTCCGCTGTTTGAAGCGCGCAACCCTTCGCCGGCTGCCTTGCGCCTGACCATCCAGGCGCAGCCCGCCCAGGTACGGGTGCTCAAGTGCCGAGGTGGGCAACCACCGGCGCGCACGTTTCACTTGAGCGGCTGGGGATTTTGATATGCGCTGGGCGTGCATCCTGCTGCCGCAACTGGCCATGGACGGCGTGCTGCGTGGCCGTGAAGAAGCCGACGCGCCGCTGGTGCTGCTGAGCGGCACACCCCAGCGGCGCGTGCTGCAGGCTGTCAACCCGGCCGCGCGGGCGCTTGGCCTGCGCCCGGGGCTGACGCTGACGGCGGCGCAATCCCTGAACTGCACGTTCACCAGCACCGAGTACGACCCCGCCGACATCGAGCGCTGGCGCAGCTTCCTGGCGGCCTGGGCCTACGGTTTCAGCTCCCAGGTGAGCCTGCACTATCCGTGCTGCCTGCTGCTCGAGGTGCAATCGAGCCTGTCGCTGTTCGGGCCCTGGCCGCGTTTCGAGGCGCGCCTGCGTGAGGAGCTGACGGCGCTGGGCTTTCGCCACCGCATCACCCTGGCGCATCACCCTGCCGCGGCGCGCATGCTCGCTAACCTGCACGATGGTCTGGCCATCACCGACGAGCAGGCGTTGCGCGAACGGCTGGCGGCCATGCCCCTGGATCGCATCGGCCTGCCCGAAGAACTGGCCACGACCCTAGCGCGCATGGGCCTGCGCCAGGTGCGCCAGTTGCAGGCGCTGCCCCGCGACAGCCTGGCGCGGCGCTTTGCGCCTGAACTGCTGGCCGGCCTGGATACCCTGATGGGCCTGCGCCCGCTGGCGCTGGAGTACTACCGCCCGCCGGATGTGTTCGACAGCCGGCTGGAGCTGCACTTCGAAGTGGAATCGACCCAGGCCCTGCTGTTTCCGCTGCGGCGCCTGACCGCGGACCTGGCCGCCTACCTGGCAGGCCGGGACTGCGGCGTGCAGCGTTTCGTGCTGCACCTGGAGCACCGTGACGGTGACGACAGCCTGCTGCCCGTCGGCCTGCTCAGTGCCGAGCGAGAAGCGGGCATGCTGCTGGAATTCACCCGCGGCCGCCTGGAGCAGCTGCAATTGCCGTCACCGGTGCTGGCGCTACGCCTGGTGGCCCGCGACCTGCCGACCTTCGTACCACAGCACCAGGCGCTGTTCGAGGACCGACCGCAACAAACCCTGGGCTGGGAGCAACTGCGTGAACGCCTGCGCGCACGCCTGGGTGACGACGCCGTGCAAGGCCTGGCCGCCCATGCCGACCATCGCCCGGAAAAGGCCTGGCGCACGGCTACCAGCCACGTTGCATTGCCCAGCCCGAGCGCTGCCCGGCCCAGCTGGCTGCTGCCGGAGCCCCAAGTGCTGCGTGAGCCGCTGCATATTCTCAGCGGCCCCGAGCGGATCGAATCCGGCTGGTGGGATGGCGAGGACGTGCGTCGCGATTATTACCTGATCGAAACGCGCAGCGGCCAGCGCGGCTGGGCGTTTCGCAGCGTCGGTGAAGACGGCCCGCTGCGGCTGCACGGCTGGTTCGCATGAGCCTGCACGAGTACGCCGAGCTGCACTGCCTGTCGAACTTCAGTTTCCAGCGCGGTGCCTCCAGCGCCGCCGAACTGTTCGAACGTGCCAAGCTGCTCGGCTATCGCGCCCTAGCGATCACCGACGAATGCACCCTGGCCGGCATCGTGCGCGCCTGGCAGGCCGCCAAGGAGCATGGTGTGAAGCTGATCGTCGGCAGCGAACTGCGCCTGGAGAGCGGTGCCCGGCTGATCGTGCTGGTCGAGAACCTCGCTGGTTACCAGCGCCTCTGCGCGCTGATCACCCGTGCCCGACGGCGTGCGGAAAAGGGCCGCTACATCCTGCTCGACGAAGACCTGCCCGAGGCGCCGGATGGACTGCTGGCCATCTGGCTGCCACGCGCGAACGACGACGCCATGGCCGGCGTCTGGCTGCGCGAGCGCTTTGCCGAGCGCCTGTGGCTGGGCCTAGAGCTGCACCGCGGCGCCGACGATGCAGCGCTGTTGCAACATGGCCTCGGCCTGGCCCGGCAACTGGGCATCCCTGCCGTGGCCTGTGGCGACGTGCACATGCATGCCCGTGGCCGCCGCGCCCTGCAGGATTGCATGACCGCCATCCATCACCACCTGCCCGTGGCCGAAGCCGGCGCCTACCTGTTCGCCAATGGCGAGCGCCACCTGCGCCGCCGTGAAGAACTGGCCGAGCTGTATCCATCCGAACTGCTCGCCGAAACCCTGCGGATAGCCGAGCGCTGCCAGTTCGATCTCGATGAGCTCAAGTATCAGTATCCCCACGAGCTGGTGCCGGCCGGGCATACCCCAAACTCCTGGCTGCGCCACCTGGTCGAGGACGGCATCCGCTGGCGCTGGGGCGATGGCATCAGCGACAAGGCGCGGGCGCAGATCGAAAGGGAACTGGCGCTGATCAGCGAGCTGAGCTACGAGAGCTACTTCCTGACCGTGCACGACATCGTGCGCTTCGCCCGCGAGCAGTCGATTCTCTGCCAGGGGCGTGGCTCGGCGGCCAACTCGTCGGTGTGCTTCGCCCTGGGCATCACCGAACTGAACCCGATGGCCAAGGGCAGCCGCCTGCTGTTCGAGCGTTTCCTGTCCCGCGAGCGCAACGAGCCGCCGGACATCGACGTGGATTTCGAGCACGACCGCCGCGAGGAAGTCATCCAGTACGTGTTCCGCCGTTATGGCCGCGAGCGCGCGGCGCTGACCGCGGTGGTCAGCACCTACCACGGCGCCGGGGCGATTCGCGACGTGGCCAAGGCCCTGGGCTTGCCGCCCGATCAGATCAACGCCCTGGCCGGTTGCTGCGGCCGCTGGAGCGACGGCATTCCCGATGCCGAACGCCTGCGCGAGGCCGGTTTCGACCCGCAGAGCAAGGTGCTGCACCGAGTGCTGGTGCTGGCTGGCGAGCTGATCGGCTTTCCCCGCCACCTCTCCCAGCACCCCGGCGGCTTCGTGATTTCCGAGACGCCGCTCGACACCCTGGTGCCGGTGGAAAACGCCAGCATGGCCGAGCGCACCGTGATCCAGTGGGACAAGGACGATCTCGACGCCGTCGGCCTGCTCAAGGTGGACGTGCTGGCCCTCGGCATGCTCAGCGCCCTGCGCCGCTGCTTCGACCTGCTGGCCGTCTACCGCAACAAACGCTGGACGCTGGCCAGCCTGCCGGCCGAGGACAAAGCCACCTACGAGATGATCAGCCGCGCCGATACCCTGGGGGTGTTCCAGATCGAATCCCGCGCGCAGATGGCCATGCTGCCACGCCTGCGGCCGAAGACCTTCTATGACCTGGTGATTCAGGTCGCCATCGTGCGGCCGGGGCCGATCCAGGGCGATATGGTGCACCCCTACCTGCGCCGCCGCACCGGTGAAGAAGCGGTCACTTACCCCTCCGAGGAATTGCAGCCGGTGTTCGAGCGCACCCTGGGTGTGCCGCTGTTTCAGGAGCAGGTGATGGAGCTGGCGATCATCGCCGCCGATTACTCACCCGGCGAAGCAGATGAACTGCGCCGTGCCATGGCTGCCTGGAAGCGTCATGGCGGCCTGGAGCCGCACCGCGAGCGGCTGACCAGGCGCATGCTCGAGAAGGACTACCCCATCGAATACATCAACCGCATCTTCGAGCAGATCAAGGGCTTCGGCAGCTACGGCTTTCCCGAGTCCCATGCTTCCAGCTTCGCCCTGCTCACCTACGCCAGTTGCTGGCTCAAGTGCCACGAGCCGGCGGCCTTCGCCTGCGCGCTGATCAACAGCTGGCCGATGGGTTTCTACAACCCCGACCAGGTGCTGCAGGACGTACGCCGCCATGGCTTGCGCATCCACCCGGTGGACGTGCGCTACAGCGCCTGGGAATGCACCCTGGAAGATATCGGCAAGCCGCAGCCGGCCATCCGCCTGGGCCTGTGCCTGGTCAAGGGGTTTCGCGAGGATGCGGCGCTGCGCATCGCCGCCGCCCGCGAGCAGGCGGCATTCGGCGATATTGCCGATCTGTGCCAGCGCGCCCACCTGGATAACAACGCCCGCGCGCGCCTGGCCGACGCGGGCGCTCTGCAGGCCCTGGTCGGCCATCGCCACCAGGCGCGCTGGGCCATCGCCGGGGTGGAGCCGCAATTGCCGCTGTTCGCCAGCCTACCCACCCAGCAGGAAGCCGCCATAAGCCTGCCGCGCCCCAGCGTCGGCGAGAACCTGCTGACCGACTACGCGACCCTCGGCACCACCCTCGGCCCACATCCGCTGTCGCTCTTGCGCGGCAAACTCAGGGCCGCACGCTGCCGCAGCCGCCGTGAGCTGGAGCATGTGGAGCCCGGCAGGATGGTCAGCGTGGCCGGCCTGGTGATCGGCCGCCAGCGCCCGCAAACCGCCAGCGGCGTGACCTTCGTGACCCTAGAGGACGAGTTCGGCATGATCAATGTGCTGGTGCGCCTGGAGTTGGCCGAGCGCCAGCGCAAGACGCTGCTGCAATCACGGCTGATGCGGATCGACGGGCATCTGGAAGCGGCCAACGGGGTAAGGCATGTGATCGCGGGGCGGCTGGTGGACCTGACCGACTGGCTGGTGGGGCTGGATGTGCGTAGTCGGGATTTTCATTGAGGCGGGATGCAGCGCTCGGCAGCTGTGGTTTGCCTAGGGTTTTGATGGGCTTCGCCCATCCTACGAGCGGTGGATTTTGCGAGATCGAAGAAACTGGTGGGGATTTCCTAGCGCACTCAGTCCGGTGAGAATGAGGCATCGCGCCCATGGACTGAGCGCCCGCACGCTCCTACAGGTGACTGGGGTAACAGTGCTTACAGCACCCGGCGCATCCCGATATGGGGAATATCGTCTTCCAGGTATTCATCGGTCGCCACCACGAAACCGTAGCGGCCGTAGTAGCCCTGCAGGTGCGCCTGGGCGGACATGTACACGGGCAGGCCTGGCCAGCGTAGCCCGCAGGCCAGCAGGGCCTGTTCCATCATGATGTGGCCGAGACCGGTGCCGCGGGCGCTGGGTGCAGTGACGACACGGCCGATAATCACTTCGCCGTCGTTGAGCGACGGGTCGAGCAGACGCAGGTAAGCCGCCAGTTCATCGCCACGCCAGCCCAGCAGGTGACAGGTGTCACCTTCGAGATCGCGGCCATCGACTTCCAGGTACGGACAGTTCTGTTCGACCACGAACACCTGGGTACGCAGCGCCAGCACGGCGTACAGCTCGGTCTTGGTCAGTTCGGTGTGGTGCTTGCAGTGCCAGGTAACGGACATGATCGGCTCACAACTAGAGGCTCGGGATAGCCGGCGACTCTACCCCCATCGCCCCTTTTCGTCATGAGGTCTCTACTTTTCGATCACCTGCCCACGCAAGGCCGCCAGGCGGGCCAGCAGGCGGTTCTGCACCGGCGTCGACACGCCCTGGCTGTCCATCGAGGCCTGCAGGTTCTCGACCAAGGCATTGAAGTGGCTGGGCGACAGATTCTGGCCCTTGTGGCTTTCCTCCAAAGAGTCGCCGGTATAGACGCAAGGCCCGCCGGCAATCACGCAGAACTTGTCGACCAGTTTGTCACGCAGCCCGACGATATCCACCTTGGCGAAGAACGGCGCGATACGCTGATCACCCGCCACATTGAGCAGCATGCCTTCGACGATGCGGTTGATGCCGGGTTTCTCGCCCAGGTCACGATATAAGCTGTCATCCTTGGCTGGCTGCTGCGCGCAGCCGATCAATACCAGCGCCAGTAGCGCAACACAGAATGAACGCAGCATGCTCAGAAACTCCCCTGCACGGACAGGTAGGCGCCATTCTGGTTATCCAGCGTGGCGATCTCGCCGAGGCGCGCGTAGGCCAGCACGATGGCCAGGTGCTTGCTGGGGAAGTAGCCGACGAACAGGTCGGCCCAGTCGCTCTCGCCGGCGAAACTGAGGTTGTCCGGCTTTTCCCGGTACTCGACGCCCACGGCCCATTCTCGGTTGAGCAGCACGGCCACCGAACCTTCCTTGAGCACCGAGCGGCGGTCGCGGCGGTCGCCACCGAAACCTAGCAGGCCCAGCTCGTTGGCCCGGCTGTAGCGCACACCGCCGTTGAGCAGCAGGTTGTAGCCGAAGGCGCCGCCGAGGATCAGCCGGCTGGCAGTCAGGTAGCCTTCGGTGTCTTCATCACGCTTGGCGCCGACCAGGCTGGGGATGAGGAAGTCCTTCTGGCGCTTGTGCTGAATACCCAGGGAAACCTGTGGCAACTGGTCGTAGATAAGGTCGCCGAACAACCGCACCTTGATGCCGAAGATATCCTGGCTAAGGCTGTTTTCCGGCAGGCTCAGGTCACGGGCCAGCGTGCCAAGGTCAAAGCGCTGGCGTGCGTAGGAGAGTTCGATGCGGTTGTCATAGGCCGCCGATACGCCAGCCACATCCAGACGGTAATCACCGGTTTCCACCCGCGTGGCAAACACGTCGGCACCCCACTCGCCCTTCTCGCCATAGCCGGACAATACCGCCCAGGGCGTGATGCCGCCGCCGGCAGGGCCTTCAATGCTGCTGGCGCCGCCGGTGGCGAGCAGGCGACCTTCGCCGGCCAAGGCAGCCGAGGTGAACATGCCCACCAGAAGGGCGCCAATCAATTGCGATAGCCACATGGTCAATGCACCAGAGAAACGGGAGAAGTTAACGGACGCTGCATCCAGGCCTCGAAGGCCTGCGGCGCCAGCGGACGGCTGATCAGGTAACCCTGCACACTGTCGCACTGCCAACGGTCGAGCAGGTCCAGGCTGCGCTGCAGTTCGACACCTTCGGCCACCACCTTGAGGCCAAGGCTGTGGCTCATCTCGATGGTGGAACGGACGATCACCGCGTCTTCGCTGGTATCGTCCAGGTCGCGAATAAAGGACTGGTCGATCTTCAACTCCTGCACTGGCATGCGCTTGAGCTGTGCCAGAGAAGAGTAGCCGGTGCCGAAGTCATCCACCGACAGACCAATGCCTTTCTCGCGCAGCCCGTGGAGAACCTGCAAGGCTACTGCTGGATTGAGCATCACACCGCTTTCGGTAATTTCGAAGATCAGTTGCGAGGCCGGAACCCGATAATGCGCCAACAGCTGGCCAACTCGGGAGGGCAGCTCAGCATCGATCAGGTCATCCGTGGAAATGTTCAACGACAACTGCACCATGAGCCCACGCTGACGCCACTCCTGCAGTTGACGCACACCCTCTTCGATCACCCAGGCAGTCAAGATCTGAATGCTACCGGTGCGCTCGGCGATAGGGATGAACTCCCCAGGCGAGACCATGCCGAATTGCGGATGCTGCCAGCGCAGCAGGCCCTCGGCCTGGATACGCGAGGGATTACGCACGTCCAGTTTGGGCTGGTAGTGCAGCAGCAGCTCCTCTCGCTGAGCGGCGTGGCGCAAGTCACGGATCAGTTGTACTTGACGCTGCTGGACAGCGTCACGACCACTTTCGTAAACCTGGATGCGCCCCGGCAGCTGACCAGCGTCCTGCATGGCGATACCAGCACGACGCAGTAACTCTTCAGGCGTCACACCGTCGCTGGGGTAGCCAGCAATGCCGATGTGGCAATCCAGAGCGATATCCACGTTATCGATACGAAAGGGCTTCATAGACAACTGCTGCACGCGGTCGGCAGTAGCCACCGCGCTGTCGACATCAGCACCATCGAGCAATAGCACGAACTCGTCGCCATGCAGTCGCGCCAGGCTGTCGGACGGCCGCAATGCCATCTGCAGGCGGTTGGCCAACTGCTGCATGACCCGATCACCGCCGCCGGCCTCGCAGCTTTCCGTGACTGTGCGGAAATTGCCGATACCCACATACAGCAAGGCGATATGCCGATCAGCCATGATCGCGCTGCTCAAGCGCTCGAGCGCCAGGTTGCGATTGGGCAGCCCGGTCATCGGATCATGCAGGGCGTTATGGGCCAGTTGCCGCTCACGTTCGGCGATGCCCTGCTGCATGCTCTGGAACGCCTTGGCCAGGCTGCCGAGCTCATCACCGCGGTCGAGCGCCAACGGCACCTCGTAATCACCCTGGCCGACCCGCTCGGCGGCACCAGCCAAGTGGCGAATCGGCCGCGAAAGGCTACGCGCCAGCAACAATGCACCCATCAGGGACGCCACCAACGCAGCCACGGCGATCAGCAGGATCTGCTTATTGAGCGCAACCACCGAGCCACGGGCCTGTTCGAGCGAACGTTGCAGCAGTGCCTGCACGCGAAAGCCGTCACCACTACCGAGCACCAGACGCTGTACCAGGAAGGGCTCATCACCATGCATAACCTCGCCGCTGTCGCCATCGAACGTGATCTTGTGCAGGTCTTGCAGAGTACTCACGAACACGTCCGGCTGGCCGTCCATGCTGCCGATGATGCTCAGTTCCAGGTGCGTCAGTTGATTGAGCTCGTGGGCGAAGCGATCATCAATGGCAAAACCGGTCACCAGGCGCGCGATGGGCAGTGGCGCGTTGATCGTGGCTTGCACCAGCAGATAGATCTGTCCGTCGAAGGGCATGAGAATACTCTGTCCCTGACGGTTCAACTGCCGGTTGATCTGCTCGGTCTGGGCTACGGACGGCGGCGCCGAGGTGCTAGCGGTCAGCTTGCCGTCCATGTCGAACATCATCACCACGCCGGCGTTGATCCGCGCGCCATGATTGAACAGCGCCGAGCGGATGGTCGCCTCGTCGCCACTGGCCACGGCCTCGCGGAAGCCGAAGTCGCTGGTCAACACCTGCACCGCATCACGTAGCTGGCGGGCGTGGGTATCGAGTAACTGCCCGAATACACTGGTACCGACTTCAAGCTGCTCACGCGCCTGGGTGCGGATCGAGGCATTGGTGGCCGCCTGCACGGCGAAATACAGCGCGCCGATCACCACCAGCGGTAGCAAGATCAGCACGATGGCGATGCGCGCCTGGAAACTAGTGCGAACCATGATCCAAAGCTTTCTTGAAGGCATCGCCAAAGGCGCTGGGCGGTGCGCCCGGTGGTTCGCTGACGCTGACAGCATCGACCGGCAGGCTGAAACGCGGCGCCATGGCGCCATCGCCGACTTTCAAGGCCTCGGCCTGTTTGGGCAGCATGTCGGGCAGCGCCGAGTGCCAGAGGGTGACCTGATATTCGCCGGCCGGCAGGTTGTCGAAACTAACCCGGCCCTGGGCATCGCTGACGGCGAACCAGGGGTCATCGGTAACGTAGATGTAGCCCACCATCCAGTCATGGATATTGCAGCCCAGCACCACCAGGCCGGGCTTGTCGAAAACCACCGGCTCACTCGGCGTGCCCTGGTAAAGGCGCAGCTCGAAGCGCTTGGCCGGCGAGAACGAATAGACCTGATGGCGAATGTCGTCGCGGTTCGGAAAGGTGACCGCGGTGCCGCTGCGCACGGCCAGCACGCTGGGTACGAAGCGCATATCCTGTTGGTCCATTACCGCTTTGCCGGCGGCTGCCGTGCTGGAAACTGCAGCGCCACGCAGCGTCACCACGGCGTCGGCCAGCGGTGCGCCCTTGGTGTCCACCACTTCGCCTTGCAGGCTGGCAGCCTGCGCGGTGCACAGCGCGCCGAACAGATACAGGTGTACAGCGATAAAGAAACGTCTAGTCATGGGAGCTCGTCAAGGGCTACTCAGCCTTACCGCGAGGCCACATAAGCGCCTCTTCGCTGATTAAGGAAGGTCTGCAGGAAGATTAGACGTGATGCTGAAGAAGTTCGAGCTTTAATGACGCCGCGAATAGGCAAAAAGCCACTATCGAACGAAACAGTCCGAAAAGGCTGATCCAGAGCTTTATTCGCTGCCGCGCAGACGCTTGGGCGTCAGCCCCAGGTAACGCCGCATGGCGGTAGTCAGTGCGCTCTGGCTGGAGAAACCGCACTCCTCGGCGATGCGCACAAGTGGCAAGCCACTGCCACGCAACAGGCGCGTGGCGCGATCGAGGCGCGCCTTGAGCAGGTACTGATGGGGCGTGAGGCCGACGCTGTCCTTGAACTGGGCGTGAAAGTGGCTAGGGCTCAGGCAGGCGACATGGGCCAGCTCGGCCACGCTGATGCGCCGCGCCAGATTGTCGGCGATATAACCATCGAGCCGCTGCACGTCCAGCGAGCCATGGCCACGCGCGGACTGCTCGCCAAATACCCTCAGGTGCAGGGCGCGCAGCAACACGCCACCCAGCGAGCGCGCCAGCAGCGGGTCGCTGCCGTAACGCTCCAGTTCAGAGCCGGCATAGCTGAGCAGATGCTGAAAGTCGGCATCGAGTTGCGGGTAACGCGGCGTGTCGAACAGATGGCCTAGCAGCTGCAGGTCCTCGCTGGACATGTCCTGCTCATTGAGGTCGACGATCAGCATGCGGTTGTCGCCAATACCAGCGAACTGGTGGTCAGCATCACCCGGCACCAGGCAGGCGCGCATGCGGCACACCTCGCCGCCGCGCCCAACCACCTCGAATTCGGCACGCCCGGACACTGACATCACCAGCTGGTGGTGGTCGTGAGTGTGTTCGTGGGCCTGATCGTCCAGGCGCATGAGGCGGGCGTTGAGCATGATTCGCGACTCGATGGGCAACGCGCGCACTCTACCGCGTTGCCACGCAAAACTGTATGGGCGGCGACAGGAGGCCCGGCAGGCGCCAAACCAGGCCTGACAAGCGAAACGGCGCAGTCACTAATAAATGTTGAAAAAAGCCGGCGGTGCCCCATCTAACCTTCAACGTCAATGGACAGGTGCCGCATGAACGACCCGCACGATATCGAGATCGCTTCGGAGCAAACCAGCCACAGCCTGATGCTGCCCGGGCAGAACCTGCCGGACAAACTCTATGTGATTCCAATCCACAACCGCCCCTTCTTCCCGGCGCAGGTGCTGCCGGTGATCGTCAACGAGGAGCACTGGGCGGAAACCCTGGAACTGGTCAGCAAGACCGAGCACAAGACCCTGGCCCTGTTCTACGTCGACAAGCCGGTCACCGATCCCCGCCATTTCGATACGTCCAGCATGCCCGAGCACGGCACCGTGGTGCGTGTGCACCATGTCAGCAACGACGACGGCAAGCTGCAGTTCGTCGCCCAGGGCCTGACCCGCGTGCGCATTCGTGGCTGGCTCAAGCATCACCGCCCGCCGTACCTGGCCGAGGTCGAATACCCGCGTAACGCCAATGATGGGCGCGACGAGGTCAAGGCCTACGCCATGGCGCTGATCAACGTGATCCGCGAGCTGCTGCCGCTCAACCCGCTGTACAACGAAGAGCTGAAGAACTACCTCAACCGCTTCAGCCCCAACGATCCTTCGCCGCTCACCGACTTCGCCGCTGCGCTGACCACCGCGCAATCGAAGGTGCTGCAGGAAGTGCTCGACACCGTGCCGATCCTCAAGCGCATGGAAAAGGTGCTGCCGCTGCTGCGCAAGGAAGTCGAGGTAGCCCGCCTGCAGAACGAGCTCTCCGACGAGGTGAACCGCTCGGTGGGCGAGCACCAGCGCGAGTTCTTTCTCAAGGAACAGCTGAAGATCATCCAGCAGGAACTGGGCATCACCAAGGATGACCGCAGCGCCGACGCCGAGCAGTTCACACAGCGCCTGGAAGGCAAGACCCTGCCCGAGCAGGCCCGCAAGCGCATCGACGAGGAGATGAACAAACTCTCGGTACTGGAGACCGGCTCGCCGGAGTACGCCGTCACCCGTAATTACCTGGACTGGGCCACCAGCGTGCCCTGGGGCGTGGTCGGCAAGGACAAGCTGGACCTCAAGCACGCCCGCAAGGTACTCGACGATCACCACGCCGGCATGGACGACATCAAGCAGCGCATCACCGAGTTCCTTGCCGTCGGCGCCTTCAAGGGGGAGATCGCCGGTTCCATCGTGCTGCTGGTCGGCCCGCCCGGCGTGGGCAAGACCAGCATCGGCAAGTCCATCGCCGAATCCCTGGACCGGCCGTTCTACCGTTTCTCGGTCGGCGGCATGCGCGACGAGGCTGAGATCAAGGGCCATCGCCGCACCTATATCGGCGCCCTACCCGGCAAGCTGGTGCAGGCGCTCAAGGAAGTCGAGGTGATGAATCCGGTGATCATGCTCGACGAGATCGACAAGATGGGTAGCAGCTTTCAGGGCGACCCAGCCTCGGCGCTGCTGGAAACCCTCGACCCGGAACAGAACGTCGAATTCCTCGACCACTATCTGGATCTGCGCCTGGACCTGTCCAAGGTGCTGTTCGTGTGCACCGCCAATACCCTGGACTCGATCCCCGGCCCGCTGCTCGACCGCATGGAAGTGATTCGTCTGTCCGGCTACATCACCGAGGAAAAACTGGCCATCGCCAAGCGCCACCTGTGGCCCAAGCAGCTCGACAAGGCCGGCGTGCCGGCCAAGCAACTGTCGATCAGCGACAGCGCCCTGCGCGCCCTGATCGAGGGCTATGCCCGCGAAGCCGGCGTACGCCAGCTGGAGAAACAGCTCGGCAAGCTGGTGCGCAAGGCGGTGGTCAAGCTGCTCGACGACCGCGACACCAAGGTCAAGATCGCCGCCAAGGATCTGGAGGGCTACTTGGGCATGCCGGTGTTTCGCAGCGAGCAGGTGCTTTCCGGTGTCGGCGTGATCACCGGCCTGGCCTGGACCAGCATGGGCGGCGCCACGCTGCCGATCGAGGCGACACGCATCCACACACTGAACCGCGGCTTCAAGCTCACCGGCCAGCTCGGCGAAGTGATGAAGGAGTCGGCGGAGATCGCCTACAGCTACGTCAGCTCGCACCTGAAAACCTTCAAGGGCGACCCGACCTTCTTCGACCAGGCTTTCTTGCATATGCACGTGCCCGAAGGTGCCACGCCCAAGGACGGTCCGAGCGCAGGCATCACCATCGCCAGCGCCCTGCTCTCCCTGGCTCGCAACCAGGCGCCGAAGAAAGGCGTAGCGATGACCGGCGAACTGACCCTGACCGGCCAGGTGCTGGCCATCGGCGGGGTGCGCGAGAAGGTCATCGCCGCGCGCCGCCAAAAGATCCACGAGCTGATCCTGCCCGAGGCCAACCGTGGCTCCTATCAGGAGCTGCCGGAATACCTCAAGCAGGGCATCACCGTGCACTTCGCCAAGCGTTTCAGCGATGTGGCCAAGGTGCTATTCGACTGACCACTGCCGCGGCGGGCTGCCAGACCAGGTGCCCGCCGTCCCGATGCCCCTTCCCGCTACCGGCCTGCTGGCAAATCGATAGATCGAAACCCGAATGCTGCTGTCAGAAGCTGACCCGGCCGCCGTGAGGCTGTGCAGCATCTGGCCTGTGCAGATCACGCCATGCCCGGGCGATGGTCGACAGAAGGAGAACGGGGATGCCCCGCAGCGACAAGGAACATTTCATCGGGCTCGAATGGCTGCGCTTCATACTCGGCCTGTATATCGTGGTCTTTCACACCCTGCACAACTACCCCGAACAGCAGTTGCCGATCATCAAGCAGCTCAGCGGCGCGGGCTTCTTCGCCACCAGTACCTTTTTCGTGCTTTCCGGTTTTCTGCTCGCCCACGTGTATTGCCAGCGCGGCCAGATGCGCGAGCCGGCGGTGAGCTTCTGGAGCAGGCGCTTCGCCAACCTCTATCCGCTGCATATCTTCTCGCTGCTGCTGACCATCGCCGTCATCTTCGTCATCAGCCACCTGGGTATCCCGCCGGACGACACCAAGGCCAGTATCCGCTTCGTGGTCTACGACACCAACGAGGACAGGACCCAGATCGCCCTCGACAGCCTTGAACACTTCATGAGCAACGGCGAGTTGGCCTTCAACAGCCTGTTGCAGTTGCTGATGCTGCAGGCCTGGAACCCCTTCTACCTGACCTTCAACGCACCGCTATGGTCGATCTCCACACTGTTCTTCTTCTACCTCACCTTCCCCTTCGTGGCGCCGCGCCTGGCACGTCTCAAGCATAAGGTGTTGTGGCTGGGCGTGATCACCCTGATCTACCTAGTCCCGCCGCTATTGGTGATTCTCAACGGTGACTACGGCATGCCGTTCACCGGCATCCTGCACCGCAACCCGCTGGTGCGCCTGCCCGAGTTTCTTGCCGGCATCCTCGCCTACGGATTGTTTCGCGACATGCAGGACGCCGGGCGCACACCGGGCACTGGCGGCGTGGGGCTGATGATCGCTTTCGTGCTGGGCTGCTTCCTCGGCACTGCCTGGCTAATCGAGGGGCCACAATTCTGGTACTACCTGCTGCACAACGGTCTGCTGCTGCCGGCGCAGATCATGCTGATCTACCTCTGCGCCCTGGCGCCCTCGCCCACTAGCAGCACGGTGCAACGCTGGTCCCAGCGCCTGGGCGCGGCCTCGCTGCCGCTGTTCGTGCTGCATGTGCCGGCCTTCACGCTGTTCTCGCGCTCGGAAATGCTGCTGGGTGTAGCCTCCGGTGAGTGCTTCGCCAACTGGTCCGAGTGCGCGGTGCGCGCGGGTGAGCAGCATCTGTCCATCGTCTTCTACCCACTGTTCCTGCTGCTGACAGTGATACTCTGCGTCTGGGCTCAGGAAAACGCCGTGGTACCGACCCGCAAACGACTACTGAAGTGGTTGCCGGTTCGACGTAGCACAAACTGAGCAGAAGGAAAGGAAATTCCTAGGAATCATCTGCAGCGCCGACGGTCGGAAGGAGATGTTCGGCGACCGCGCCGCTGTTTTCTTTTGTTTTCTGGGAGGGATCCGTGATCCTCAAGACCGTCAAGGCATCTGTCCGCCACAGCATGCTTCCCGCTGCGCTGTGCCTGGCCTGCACCACCTCGCTGTTCAGTGCCCAGGTGCTGGCTTTCTCCCTCGATGATGTGGCCTCCCAAGCCAAGGGGCTACTGGACAAACCTTACACGGCACCTGCCAGCAACCTGCCCAATGAGCTGCGCACCTTGTCCTTCAAGGACTACCAGCAGATCAAGGCCCGTGAAGACAAGTACGAATGGGCCGGCAGCAAGACGCCCTTCAAGCTGAGCTTCTACCACCAGGGCATGCACTTCGAGACCCCGGTGAAGATCAACGAAGTGACCGCCACCAGCGTCAACGAAATCAAGTACGACCCCGAGCGCTTCGACTTCGGCGACGTGAAGGTCGACAAGGACGCCACCAAGGATCTGGGCTACGCGGGCTTTCGCGTCATGTACCCGATCAACGACAAGGACAAGCTCGACGAGATCATGAGTGTGCTCGGCGCCAGCTACTACCGTGTGGTCGGCAAGGATCAGGTCTACGGCACCTCGGCCCGCGGCCTGGCCATCGACACCGCGCTGCCCAGCGGCGAGGAATTTCCGTATTTCCGCGAGTTCTGGATCGAGCGCCCGAAAGCTGGCGACAAGCACCTGGTGATGTACGCCCTGCTCGACTCGCCACGCGCCACCGGCGCCTATCGCTTTATCCTGCGCCCGGGAAAGGACGCCATCGTCGACGTCAAATCCAAGGTATTCCTGCGCGAGAACGTCACCAAGCTCGGCGTCGCGCCACTGACCAGCATGTTCCTGTACGGCAGCAACCAGCGCTCAGCCAAGGCCAACTACCGCCCGGCCCTGCATGATGCCAATGGTCTGGCCATCCATACCGGCAGCGACGAGCACATCTGGCGCCCGCTGAACAACCCGCAGAACCTGGGTGTGAGCACCTTCCAGGTCGAGAACCCGAAAGGTTTCGGCCTGCTGCAACGCGGCCGCGACTTCGCCCAGTACGAAGACCTGGACGACCACTACGAAGAACGCCCAAGCGTGTGGATCGAACCCAAGGGCGAATGGGGCAAGGGCAAGGTCGAACTGGTGGAAATCCCCACGCCGGATGAAACCAACGACAACATTGTCGCCTTCTGGACGCCTGACGAGCAGCCCAAGCCAGGCGAGCCGATGGAGTTCGACTACCGCATGCACTGGACCAAAGACGAGCGCGCCCAGCTGGGCCCGGATCTGGCCTGGGTCAAGCAGACCATGCGTAGCGCCGGCGAGGTCAAGCAGCCCAACCTGACCCGCAAGCTCGACGGCAGCGTCGCCCTGCTGGTGGACTTCGAAGGCCCGTCCCTGGAAGCCCTCAAACCTGACGCGGCAGTCGCCAGCAACTTCAGCATCAACGACAACGCCGAAGTGTTGGACAATCACCTGCAATACAACAAAGCCACCAAAGGCTGGCGCATGACGGTGCGTTTCAAGGTCAAGGATCCCAAGCAAGCGGTAGAAATGCGCGCGGCTCTGGTCGAGGGTGACAAGACCCTCAGCGAAACCTGGAGCTATCAACTCCCGCCCAATACGGTTGCCCCGCAATGAAGACCACCGAGCAGTCCGCCCTGGACGAGTACCTGGACAGCCTGCCTCTGAGTGCCACCGAGCGCGAAGCCCTGGCTGACAGCAGCGACTTCACCGAACTGCACAGCCGCCTGGGCGGCGTGCAGACGGCAGAGGCCGAAGAGGCCGTGCACGGATCCGCCGCGCGCCGCATCGAACTCGGCGCTGGCCGGCCCCTGGAAGCCGAAGGCCTGCTCTCTCTCGATGCAGCCGGGCGCCCAATCCTGCGCGCTGCCCCACCGCTCAATCGCACCAAGATGACCCCCGAACCGTGGCGCACCAACGTGCTGACCCGCGGTTTGCGTGCGCTGTTCGGCAAGAGCAACCCGCCGCGCCCACCCAAGCGCGAGCTTGAGCCGGCGCGCTGGCGTCGGGTCGGATCCTTGCGCCGCTACCTGCTGCTGATTCTGATGCTGAGCCAGACCGCCGTCGCCACCTGGTACATGAACAGCATCCTGCCCTACCAGGGTTGGGCTCTGATCAACCTGCAGGAAGTGATGGATCAGGGCTGGCAGGAAAGCTTCTTCCAGGTGCTGCCCTATCTGGTGCAAGGCAGCATCCTGGCGCTGTTCTCGCTGTTGTTCTGCTGGGTTTCAGCCGGTTTCTGGACAGCCTTGATGGGTTTCTGGGAACTGATGCGCGGCTATGACCGCTACGGCATTTCCGGCAGCAGCGCCGGCGACGAACCGATAGACGCCGCCGCGCGCACCGCGATCATCATGCCGATTTGCAACGAGGACGTGCCCCGGGTATTCGCCGGCCTGCGCGCCACCTACGAGTCGGTGAAGGCCTCGGGCGAGCTCGCCCAGTTCGACTTCTTCATCCTCAGCGATACCGGCGATGCCGACATCGCCGTGGCCGAACAGCGCGCCTGGCTGGAGCTGTGCCAGGAGACCGAGGGCTTCGGCAACATCTTCTATCGCCGCCGACGCCGCCGCGTTAAGCGCAAGAGCGGCAACATCGACGACTTCTGCCGTCGCTGGGGCGGCGATTACCGCTACATGGTGGTGCTCGACGCCGACAGCGTAATGAGCGGCGAATGCCTGACCAAGCTGGTACGCCTGATGGAAGCCAACCCGCAGGCCGGTATCATCCAGACTTCGCCCAAGGCCGCCGGCATGAACACCCTGTACGCGCGCCTGCAACAGTTCGCCACCCGCGCCTACGGCCCGCTGTTCACCGCCGGCCTGCACTACTGGCAGCTGGGTGAATCCCATTACTGGGGCCACAACGCGATCATCCGCATGCAGCCGTTCATCGAGCACTGCGCCCTGGCACCTTTGCCGGGCAAGGGTTCATTCGCCGGCGCGATCATGTCCCACGACTTCGTCGAGGCGTCGCTGATGCGCCGCGCCGGCTGGGGTGTATGGATCGCCTACGATCTGCCGGGCAGCTATGAAGAACTGCCGCCCAACCTGATCGACGAGCTGCAGCGCGATCGGCGCTGGTGCCACGGCAACCTGATGAACTTCCGCCTGTTCCTGGTCAAGGGCATGCACCCGGTACACCGCGCGGTGTTCCTCACTGGCGTGATGTCCTATCTGTCGGCGCCGCTGTGGTTCATGTTCCTGCTGCTCTCCACCGCTCTGCTGGCCATTCACACGCTGATGGAGCCGCAGTACTTCCTGGTGCCCGGCCAGCTGTTCCCGGTGTGGCCACGCTGGAATCCACAGCTGGCAGTGACCTTGTTTTCCACCACCCTGACCTTGCTGTTCCTGCCCAAGCTGCTCGCCGTGATTCTTATCTGGGTCAAGGACGCCAAGGCTTACGGCGGCGCCTTCAAGGCAACGCTGAGCATGCTCCTGGAAATGCTCTTCTCGGTGCTGCTGGCGCCGGTGCGCATGCTGTTCCACACCCTGTTCGTCACCGCTGCGTTTCTGGGTTGGTCTGCCACCTGGAATTCGCCACAGCGCGACAACGGCATCACCACCTGGGGTGACGCCACCCGTCGCCATGGCTGGCAGGCGCTGTTGGGCGCGTTCTGGACGGCAGGCGTAGCCTGGCTGGACCCGAACTTCCTGTGGTGGCTGTCGCCTATCGTGGTGTCGCTGATGCTGGCAATCCCGGTATCGGTGTTCTCCAGCCGCCTGAGCCTGGGCCTGGGTAGCAAGAAGGCCAAGCTGTTCCTGATCCCCGAGGAATCCAATCCGCCTCAGGAGCTGCTGTCCACCTACGCCTACACGCGACACAACCGCGAGCACGCGCTGGAAAACGGCTTTATCGAAGCGGTGCTGCGGCCCTTTCCCAACGCCCTGGCCTGCGCCATGGCCACCGCCCGCCACGGCCAGGCACCGCTGCTTGAGCACGCTCGTCAACGCGCGTTGAAGGAAGCCCTGGAACTGGGCCCGAAAAAGCTGGATGACAAACGCAAGCTGGTGCTACTCAGCGACCCGGTATTAATGGCCCGTCTGCACGCGCAGCTATGGCAGCAGGCCGAACAGCACCCGCTATGGCGCCATGCTTATAAGCAGAGCGCACCGCCCCAGCCAAAGCATGACAATCAGGCGCTCAAAGTGGCGCCGCTCGGCACGACCTCACCCCTGGTCAACTGACCGCCACGCGGTCATCCAGCCCAGGCTGGCACGGGTATCGCCCCCTTCGGGGCGGTACTCGGCGCCTAGCCAGCCGCGGTAAGCGGCCTTCTTAAGCGCATTGCGCACAGCGACGAAATCCATAGATCCACTGCCTGGCGCACCGCGCCCCGGACAATCGGCGAATTGCACATGACCGATTCGACCGGCCAGTGTCTCGACCGCAACCACCGGATCAATGCCCTGCCGCGCCATATGGTAGATATCCAGCTGCGCCCGGAAACTATCGTGCTCGACGGCCGCCAGCAGCGCCTGCAGATGCTGCGGCGTGTTGACCAGAAAGCCGGGCATGTCGATGGGGTTGATCGCCTCGCTGACCACACCGATGCCCAGTAAACCGAACGCCTCGGCCGCCTTGCGGATATTTCCGGCCAATGTCTCTAGCGCCTGCTCGCGGGAAACGCCTTCGGCCAGCCGCCCGGGCAGCACATTGACCACGCTGGGCCGCACCATCGCCGCGTAGGTCAGCGCCTCCTGAAGCGCCTCATCGAACGCCGCCTGGCGCGCCGGCACCGCCGCCAGACCAGGCCCACCGTCAAGAAAATCACCACCCGGGAAATTCATCAGCACCAGCGGCAGCCCTGCCCGCTCCAATTCGTTCTTCAGGCGCAGCGCCGGCAACTCATAGGGAAACTGGATTTCCACACCGTCAAAGCCCGCGGCTGCAGCAGCGACGATGCGTTCGAGAAGGGGCCGCTCGGTAAACAGCATCGTCAGATTGGCGGATAGCTTCATGCACGACTCCTCGGCTGGCCGTCTCGGAAACGGCACTAGCGGTGATAACGACTCTACAGGCCGTCCTTTTCAAGGTGATCAAGGTCAACCGGATCGCCACTATGGGCATCGAGACGGTGACGAATGTCCTCGAACATCTGATCGAATTCCTCGTGCTCGTGGCTGATCAGCACCACGCTGGTGGGCAGCCCGTGCCTGTGGGCCAGGCGACTGACCACACTGGCGAAATTGAAGGCGGTATCACGGTGCAGCTCGAAGGCCTCCTCGAATGCCGTACCGTCGATCCCGCCCTTCATGGACATCTGCAGCATCGGCCCCTCGGCCGCATCCTGGCGAATGTCGTAATGCAGGTCGATGGCATAGACCGGAACGTCACCAGTCGCCACGCTGTTACTGCGATGAAAATGGCCAGGCTCGAACATGTGCTGTCTCCTACGCTGAAGGATCGACCGAAACCACGATCGGCATCGGACTCCTCAACATAGACCGTCGCGGCGCATGATGATGCGAACCTGAGCGCGCACCACAAACGTGCACATCAAGCACCAATAGTGGGCATATTCGACACACACCGAGCACTGCAAATACCCATGACAGAGGGCTTGATACGCTCGTTTGAACTCAGCGCTTCTTTTCGGCGCGCTCCTGCACCAGTACCCAGGGTGCGACGACCACGGCCCACAATGCTGGATCGCGGGCGAGCAGATCTTGCGCACGGCTATCGTCCAACACCGCGATTCGCCCGGCATCTAGCCATACAGCAACCTCATCCTTGCGATTCTCGGCAACCGCTTCGGCTACCTCGATCAGGTCCTGATCGCTGTCGACCCAGAGCAGCGAACCGCGGGCAAAGAACGGCTGCAGCTCCTGCCAGGTGATGGGGGCGGTTTCGCCGAGCAATTTGGCATAGAGGGTGCTTGGTTGTTCGTTCATGGCAGTTCCGTATTTCGCTGGCCGTTTTTTGACGGCCGCCATGATAACGACGAGTGGCTGGCAGACAAGGGACTGTCAACCGCCCGGCGGTCAGGAACTAGCCGTTTTTCTATACATTTCTTGCAATTACGCGACATTCTTACCGATCTCTTTCGACTGCCGACTTTCCAAGGCGCAAATCTGCGCTCTACACTGTATCGGTACAGTTGCCGGGGATATGGCCGGAAGTCGACTCCGGTTCTGCTGCTTTGGCTACCAGAACTACAACAAAACACAACGAGTGGAGCACTATGAACAACGCTACTAAGCAGATTTCCAAGCTGTTCGCCGCTATGGCCCTGGCTGGCTGCGCCAGCTACTCGGTCGCCGCCGACACCATCAAGATCGCCATGGCTGGCCCGGTGACCGGTGCCGTCGCGCAGTACGGTGAAATGCAGTTCGTCGGTGCCAAGATGGCCATCGAGCAGATCAACAAGGCCGGCGGTGTGAACGGTGCCCAGCTTGAAGGCGTGGTCTATGACGACGCATGCGATCCCAAGCAGGCCGTGGCCGTAGCCAACAAGATCGTTAATGATGGCGCCAAGTTCGTCGTTGGTCACCTGTGCTCCAGCTCCACTCAGCCGGCTTCGGACATCTACGAAGACGAAGGCATCCTGATGATCACCCCGGCTGCCACCAGCCCGGAAATCACCGCCCGTGGCTACGAGTTGATCTTCCGCACCATCGGTCTGGACAGCCTGCAGGGCCCGACCGCAGGCAACTTCATTGCTGACCACATCAAGCCGAAGAACGTCGCTGTCATCCACGACAAGCAGCAGTACGGTGAAGGCATCGCCAGCGCCGTGAAGCAGACCCTGGAATCCAAAGGCGTGAAAGTCGGCGTGTTCGAAGGTATCAACGCCGGCGACAAGGACTTCTCCTCGCTGATCGCCAAGCTCAAGCAGCAGGGCATCGACTTCGTCTACTACGGCGGCTACCACCCGGAACTGGGTCTGCTGCTGCGTCAGTCCAAGGAAAAAGGCCTGGACGTGCGCTTCATGGGCCCCGAAGGCGTAGGCAACAAGGAAATCTCGGCCATCGCCGGCCCGGCTTCCGAAGGCCTGCTGGTCACCCTGCCGCAATCCTTCGACCAGGATCCGAAGAACAAGGCGCTGGTCGAGGCCTTCAAGGCCAAGAACGAAGACCCGAGCGGTCCGTTCGTGTTCCCGGCCTACGCTGCCGTTCAGGTCATCGCCGGCGGCATCGAGAAAGCCGGTAGCACCGACACCGCCGAAGTGGCCGCAGCCCTGCGCGCCAACACCTTCGAAACCCCGACCGGCACCCTCGGTTTCGACGAGAAAGGCGACCTGAAGAACTTCAACTTCGTGGTCTATGAATGGCACCAGGACGGCACCAAGTCCGAAGCCAAGTAAGCCCCCCCGCCGAAGAAGCTGATTCATGAGCTAGCGAGCTAGGTCCTGCAAGGCAAGAACAGGCGAGGAAGCGGAGTGTACTTTTGTACATGAGCATTCCGAACCTGTTCTTAACGCAGCAGGGCCGACGCGCAGCAGATCATGAACAGTTTCTGAACCAAGAGCCCACTGCTGCGGTGGGCTTTGTCTATTAGAAAGAATTCCGGTTTCGCGCTGCGCCACAAGCGCTGTCGTGCGCGCAAACCCAGGAGTTAGGCAATGCCTGATCTTTATCACTACCTGCAACAGCTGCTCAACGGTCTGACCGTCGGCAGTACCTATGCCCTTATCGCCATTGGCTACACCATGGTGTACGGCATCATCGGCATGATCAACTTCGCCCACGGCGAGGTTTACATGATCGGATCCTACGTCGCCTTCATCGCCATCACCCTCCTGGCGATGATGGGCCTCGACAGCCTGCCGCTGATCATGATCTGCGCCTTCGCGGCGAGCATCATCGTCACCAGTGCTTTCGGTTACAGCATCGAACGGGTTGCCTATCGGCCGCTACGCGGCGGCAACCGCCTGATCCCGCTGATTTCGGCGATCGGCATGTCGATCTTCCTGCAGAACGCCGTGATGCTTTCCCAGGACTCCAAGGACAAGGCCATCACCAACCCGCTGCCCGGCAACTTCGTGTTCGGCGAAAGCGCCATGAACGGTGTGGTGATCTCCTACATGCAGGTGCTGATCTTCGTGGTCACCTTCCTGACCATGGTCGGCCTGACCCTGTTCATCTCCCGCTCCCGCCTGGGCCGCGCCTGCCGCGCCTGCGCCGAGGACCTGAAGATGGCCAACCTGCTGGGCATCAACACCAACAATATCATCGCCCTGACCTTCGTGATCGGCGCCGCCCTGGCGGCCGTAGCGGCGGTGTTGCTGGGCATGCAATACGGCGTGATCAACCCGCACCTGGGCTTTTTGGCCGGCATCAAGGCGTTTACCGCTGCGGTTCTCGGTGGTATCGGCAGCATTCCGGGCGCGGTGCTTGGCGGCCTGGTGCTCGGCGTGGCCGAAGCCTTCGGCGCCGACATCTTCGGCGATCAGTACAAGGACGTGGTGGCCTTCAGCCTGCTGGTCCTGGTGTTGCTGTTCCGCCCGACCGGCATCCTCGGCCGTCCGGAGGTTGAAAAAGTATGAGCAAGAACCTCAAGACCGCCCTGTTCAGCAGCATTCTGCTGCTGCTGATCTCTTACCCGATCCTCGGCCTCAAGCTCAGCGTCGTCGGCATCAGCCTGCAGGTCAGCGGCGCCAGCGCCAAAACCCTGTGGACCATCGGCATCGCCGCTGCGCTGCTGTTTGTCTGGCACCTGGTGCTGCGTGACCGCCTGATGGGCGGCGAAAAGCTCAAGGGCGCGCTGCCGAGCATTCCGTCGAACCTCAAGGACACCCTGACCCTGCCCAGCGTGCAGCGATGGATCATGCTGGCACTGTTCGTGGTCGCCCTGGCCTGGCCGTTCTTCGGCACCCGTGCTGCGGTGGACATCGCCACGCTGATCCTCATCTACGTGATGCTGGGCATCGGCCTGAACATCGTGGTCGGCCTCGCCGGCCTGCTCGATCTGGGTTATGTCGGCTTCTACGCGGTGGGTGCCTACACCTACGCGCTGCTCGCCGAGTACGCCGGCTTCGGTTTCTGGACGGCTCTGCCCATTGCCGGTCTGATGGCCGCCACCTTCGGCTGCCTGCTGGGTTTCCCGGTACTCAGGTTGCGGGGTGACTACCTGGCCATCGTGACCCTGGGCTTCGGCGAAATCATCCGCATCATGCTGCGTAACCTCACCGACATCACCGGCGGCCCGAACGGCATCAGCTCGATTCCCAAGCCGGAACTGTTCGGTCTGTCGCTGGATCGCCGCGCGCCGGATGGCGGCCAGACTCTGCATGACTTCCTCGGCATCGCCTACAACTCCTCCTACAAGGTGATCTTCCTGTACCTGATCGCCCTGCTGCTGGTGCTGTTGGCCATCTTCGTCATCAACCGCCTGATGCGCATGCCGATCGGCCGCGCCTGGGAAGCGCTGCGCGAAGACGAAATCGCCTGCCGTGCCCTGGGTCTGAACCCGACCACGGTCAAGCTCTCGGCCTTCACCATCGGCGCCAGCTTCGCCGGTTTCGCCGGTAGCTTCTTCGCCGCCCGCCAGGGTCTGGTGACGCCGGAGTCGTTCACCTTCATCGAGTCGGCGATGATCCTCGCCATCGTCGTGCTCGGCGGCATGGGCTCGCAGCTCGGCATCATCTTCGCCGCAGTGGTGATGACCCTGCTGCAGGAAATGCGCGACTTCAACGAGTACCGCATGCTGATATTCGGTCTGACCATGATCGTGATGATGATCTGGCGTCCGCAGGGCCTCATGCCCATGCAGCGCCCACACCTGGAGTTGAAACAACGATGAGCCGCCCGATTCTAGAAGTGAGCGGCCTGTCCATGCGTTTTGGCGGCCTGCTGGCCGTCAACGGGGTCAGCCTCTCGGTCAATGAAAAACAGGTGGTGTCGATGATCGGCCCGAACGGCGCCGGCAAGACCACCGTGTTCAACTGCCTCACCGGTTTCTACAAACCGACCTCGGGCAGCATCCGCCTCAACGGCGAGCAGATCGAAGGCCTGCCGGGCCACAAGATCGCCCGCAAAGGTGTGGTACGCACATTCCAGAACGTTCGCCTGTTCAAGGAAATGACCGCGGTGGAAAACCTGCTGGTCGCCCAGCATCGCCACATCAACACCAACTTCCTCTCCGGGCTGTTCAAGACCCCGGCATTTCGCCGCAGCGAACGCGAGGCCATGGATTACGCCGCGCATTGGCTGGAGCAGGTCAACCTGACCGAATTCGCCAACCGTCCGGCCGGCACCCTGGCCTACGGCCAGCAGCGCCGCCTGGAAATCGCCCGGTGCATGATGACTCGGCCGAGCATTCTGATGCTCGACGAGCCGGCCGCCGGCCTCAACCCGCGGGAAACCGACGACCTGAAAGCGCTGATCGGCGTGCTGCGTGACGAGCATGACGTGACCGTGCTGCTGATCGAGCACGACATGAAGCTGGTCATGAGCATTTCCGACCACATCTTCGTGATCAACCAGGGCACACCCCTGGCCGACGGCACGCCACAGCAGATCCGCGACAATCCGGACGTGATCAAAGCCTACCTGGGGGAAGCGTAATGCTGTATTTCGACAACGTTTCCACCTTCTACGGCAAGATCCAGGCGCTGCACGGCGTCAGTGTGGAAGTGCGCCAGGGTGAGATCGTCACCCTGATCGGGGCCAACGGCGCCGGCAAATCAACCCTGCTGATGACCCTGTGCGGCACGCCGCAAGCCACCAGTGGCAGCATCCGTTATCAGGGTGAAGAGCTGGTCGGCATGGAAACCCCGCAGATCATGCGCAAGAGCATCGCCGTGGTGCCGGAAGGCCGCCGCGTGTTCGCCCGCCTGACCGTCGAGGAGAACCTCGCCATGGGCGGTTTCTTCGGCAGTAAAGCGGACAATCAGGAGCAGCTGGACAAGGTGCTGCACCTGTTCCCGCGCCTGAAGGAACGCCTGGTGCAGCGCGCCGGCACCATGTCCGGCGGCGAACAGCAGATGCTCGCCATCGGCCGTGCGCTGATGAGCAAGCCCAAGCTGCTGCTGCTCGACGAGCCGTCTCTTGGCCTGGCACCGATCATCATCCAGCAGATCTTCGACATCATCGAGCAACTGCGCAAGGATGGTGTGACGGTGTTCCTGGTCGAGCAGAACGCCAACCAGGCGCTCAAGCTCGCCGACCGCGGCTACGTGCTGGAGAACGGCCGGATCGTCATGCAGGGCAGTGGGCATGAACTACTGAATGATCCGAAGGTGCGAGACGCCTACCTGGGCGGTTGATGCCCTTGAACCCCGGCGGCCCGATAGCCGCCGGGACATTTACCCTGAACGTTGCCCGGCGCGCTCCAGTCCCAATACTGAACGGACTAAACAGGAGTCGCACCATGCTGAAGTTTCTGGGCAGCACCATCGGCATCATCTTCCTGATCGGCCTGCTGGTCGTGATCGGTATCTTCTCGCTGATCTTCTGATCACCCCATCTGCAAGCCGGGCGCCCTGCCCGGCTTTTTTATGCATCGCGCATGAGTCTCTCCGCGACGGTACAATGGGCATCACTTCGCTGACGATGCTCCGCCATGACCGCTCCCCTTCGCCTCTCCAAACGCCTTATCGAACTCACCGGCTGCTCACGCCGCGAGGCTGAACTCTATATCGAGGGCGGCTGGGTCACGGTCAACGGCGAGGTGGTGGAAGAGCCGCAGCGCAAGGTGACCGATGAGACCGTCGCGCTGCTTCCGGACGCCATTGCCGAACCACTGCCGCCGGTTACCCTGCTGCTGCACGTCCCCAGCGGACGCCTTCCAGAGCGCGCCGTCGAGGAGATCGGCCCGGACAGCCGCTGGGCGGATGATCGCGCCGAGCAACGTACCCTTAAAGGACACTTTGCCCGCCTGACGCCCTGCATCCCCCTGCAGGCGGGCGCCGACGGCCTGCATGTGCTGACCCAGGACTGGCGCACCGAGCGCAAGCTGCGCGAAGACCTGGCCAAGCTCGAACAGGAGTACGTGGTAGAGGTCAGCGGCGAACTGTCGGAACGTGACCTCAAGCGCCTCAACCACGGCCTGGTGTTCGACGGCACGCCCCTGGCGCCGTGCAAGGTCAGTTGGCAGAACGAAACCCGCCTGCGCTTCGCCCTCAAGAACCCGCTGCCCGGCCAATTGGTTTTCATGTGCAACAGCGTCGGCCTCAAGGTGCTGGGCCTCAAGCGCATCCGCATCGGCGGCGTGCCCATGGGCAAGGTTCCAGCAGGCCAATGGCGCTACCTGGGCGCCAAGGAACGCTTCTGAGCCGTCACGCCTCTCCCTTTCTTACAGGGCGGCCTAAGCGCCGGCCCCATCTTCAGGAATTCCCATGATCAACAACGATGTACTGCGCAGCCTGCGCTACATGCTCGACATCAGCGACGAGCAACTGGCCGAGATCGTCGAGCTCGGCGGCCATACGGTGACCGAGGATGAGATCACCGCCGTGCTGAAAAAGGACGACGAGCCGGGCTTCCAGCCGTGCAGCGACAAGTTGCTGGCCCACGCTCTCGATGGCCTGGTGTACTTCAAGCGCGGCAAGGACGACAGCCGCCCGGCGCCCGCCTTGGAGTTGCCGGTGAGCAACAATCAGGTGCTGAAGAAACTGCGCGTGGCCTTCGAGCTCAAGGAAGACGACATCCACGCCATCATGCGTAGCGTCGATTTCGTGGTCTCGAAGCCGGAAATGAGCGCGCTGTTCCGCAAGGCCGGCACCAGCAATTATCGCCCCTGCGGCGATCAGTTCCTGCGCAACTTCCTCAAGGGCCTGACCCAGCGCCTGCGCGGCTGAGCAGCATGAACCATCAGGTTTCGCCCATCGGCTACGTGCGCTCCTGCTTCAAGGAGAAGTTCGCCATCCCCCGCCAGCCGCAGCTGGCGCCCGCCGCACGTGGCGTGCTGGAACTGTGCCCGCCATTCGACAGCGGCGACGCCGTTCAGGGGCTGGAGCAGGTCAGCCATGTGTGGCTGCTATTCCTGTTTCACCAGACGCTGGAAGACAAACCGCGCCTGAAAGTGCGCCCGCCGCGACTTGGCGGCAACCGCGCCATCGGCGTGTTCGCCACCCGGGCGACCCACCGCCCCAACGGCATCGGTCAATCGGTGGTGAAGTTGGACAAGGTCGACAGGGATCGCCTGTGGCTGTCAGGCATCGACCTGCTCGATGGCACCCCGGTGCTCGACATCAAACCCTACGTGCCCTACGCCGACGGTGTGCCAGGCGCCCATAACCAGATCGCTGCCGATGCCCCGCCGCAGATCGCCGTGCACTGGCAGGACGACGCCCTGGCCAGCGCCCGGCACCATGCCCTGCGCCTGGGCGAGCCGCTGGTGGAACTGATCGAGCAATGCTTGGCCCAGGACCCGCGCCCGGCCTATCAGCAGCCTGCGCCGGAACGCCGCTACGGGGTACGGTTGTGGGATGTGGATGTGCACTGGCATTACCCGCAGCCAGGCTGTATTCGCGTGCTGGATGTGCAGGCGGAGTAGCTCACCGAGCTTCTCGCACCTGGAATATCCGCACGACCGCCCCGGGTATCGCTTCGCTCAACCACGGGCTACCTCCGTAGCCTGGCGTTGAGCGAAGCGATACCCAGGAAAATCCTGCAGACGACCGCGGCAACGGCCAGCGCCTCTTTTTTGCAGACGAAAAAAATCCGCAGCCATCGCTGGCTGCGGATTCTCGATCTTCAGTCGATCAGGCGCCGGCTTTCTGCACGGCGTCCTTGATCAGGGTCTGCAGCTCACCCTTCTCGTACATTTCCAGCAGGATGTCGCTGCCGCCGACCAGCTCACCGGCTACCCACAGTTGCGGGAAGGTCGGCCAGTTGGCGTACTTGGGCAGGTTGGCGCGGATTTCCGGGTTCTGCAGGATGTCGACATAGGCGAACTTCTCGCCGCAGCCCATCAGCGCCTGGGACGCGCGAGCGGAGAAACCGCACTGCGGCGCATTCGGCGAGCCTTTCATGTACAGCAGAACGGTGTTGTTGGCGATCTGCTCTTTGATGGTTTCGATGATATCCATTAGGCACCTCAGAACTGGACTATCCGACTCGTGAGTCGATACGGTGCGCGCATTGTAACCAAAAGCCGAGCGCAATGCTCAGCCATGCTGAACGCGCACCATCAGGCCGCCACCACCTCCACAGGAACGCCATTGAGCGCGGCATTGCCGGACAGCGCATCGAGCAGACGCTCATCGGTCAGGTCGTTGGCGCTCGCCCCCGGTGTCGCCTGGGCGATGCTCATCTGCACGCCCGGGCGGCCATGGCCCCAGCCGTGGGGCAGGCTGACCACCCCGGGCATCATCTCGGCGCTGCCGAGTACCTCGACCTCCAGCGCACCGACCCGCGAACGCACACTGACCCGCTGGCCATCACTGAGCCCGCGTCGCGCCAGATCCTCGGGGTTCATCAGCAACTGATGGCGCGGCTTGCCTTTCACCAGCCGGTGATAGTTGTGCATCCATGAATTGTTGCTGCGTACATGACGGCGGCCGATCAACAACAGTTGGCCATCGACCAATGCCGGCTGCGCCGCAAAACGCTGCAGGTCGTCCAGCAATAACGCCGGCGCGACTTGCACCTTGCCATCTACGGTTTTCAGGCGCGCTGCCAGGTTGGGCTTGAGCGGGCCGATATCCAGGCCATGGGGATGATCCAGCAGCGCCTGCAGCGACAGGTTGAGCGGCGAGCGCTCGCCGTACGGCCCCATGCGCAAGCCGAAGTCGATCATCTGCGTCGGTGGCTGCGTCGGTTTGAGGGTCGCGCCGGTCTGCGCGGCAAAGGCCTGCGCCAGGCCGACGAAGATCTCCCAGTCATCCAGTGCGCCAGCGGGCTTGGGCAACACCGCCTGATTGAAGCGGGTGACATTGCGCACCGCGAACAGGTTGAAGGTAGTGTCGTAGTGATCGTGCTCCAGCGGCGCAGTGGACGGTAGGATCAGGTCGGCGTACCGGGTGGTTTCGTTGATATACAGATCCACGCTGAGCATGAAATCCAGCCCTTCGAGCCCACGCTCCAGCTGGCGACCGTTGGGCGTGGAGAGTACCGGGTTGCCCGCCACGGTGATCAGCGCCCGCACTTGGCCGTCACCGTCGGTGAGCATCTCCTCTGCCAGGGCGCTGACCGGCAGCTCGCCGCCATATTCTGGCAGGCCGGATACGCGGCTCTGCCAGCGGTTGAAGTGCCCGCCGGACGTTGCACCCACCAGATCCACCGCCGGCTCGGTGCACAGCGCCCCACCCTCGCGGTCCAGGTTGCCGGTCACCAGGTTGATCACCTGCACCAGCCACTGGCACAGCGTGCCGAACACCTGGGTCGAGACGCCCATGCGCCCGTAGCAAACCGCGCGCTCGGCCGCGGCAAAGTCACGGGCCAGTTGCCGGATCGTTCCTGCCGGCACGCCGCAGCGCGCGGCCATGCGCTCGGCGTCGAACGGGGCAACCGCGCCGCGCAACTCATCCAGCCCGGCGATTGGCAAATGACTGGCCCGCCCCAGGTTTTCTTCGAACAGCGTGTTGAGCATGCCCAGCAACAAGGCAGCATCCTGCCCAGGGCGAATGAACAGGTGCTGATCGGCGATGGCTGCGGTTTCGGTATGCCGCGGATCGACCACCACCAGCTTGCCGCCACGAGCCTGGACGGCCTTGAGGCGCTTCTCCACATCCGGCACGGTCATCAGGCTGCCATTGGACGCCAACGGATTGCCGCCCAGGATCAGCATGAAATCGGTGTGGTCGATGTCCGGAATGGGGATCAGAAAACCGTGGCCGTACATCAGGTGACAGGTCAGGTGATGGGGCAACTGATCGACCGACGTGGCGGAGTAGCGGTTGCGCGTTTTCAGCAGGCCTAGGTAGTAGTTGCTGTGGGTCATCAGCCCGTAGTTGTGCACGCTGGGGTTGCCCTGATAGACCGCCACCGCGTTCTGCCCATGGGCTGCCTGCACGGCAGCCAGGCGGCTGGCCGCGAACTCGAAGGCCTCCTGCCAGCTGATGGCCTCCCAACGATCGCCGCTGCGGCGCATGGGCTGGCGCAGGCGGTCCGGGTCGTTCTGGATATCCTGCAGGGCCACGGCCTTGGGGCAGATATGGCCGCGGCTGAACGGATCGTCGCGGTCGCCCTTGATGGAGCGCACCTGGGGCTGCCCATCGGCAGCCTGCTCAACTTCCAGCGTCAGCCCACAGATGGCTTCGCACAGGTGGCACGCACGGTGATGGAGGGTCGTGGTCATGGCCAGCCTCGCTTTGTTGTTGAAGGGCCATCATGGGCGCCGACTCGACGTCCTGCCAGCAGCTTCGACGCCGTGAATCGTGGGCCATCAGGGCCATGCATCAGGCCGGCATAAAAGCCGGAAAGGCGCGTCACATCTGGCAATCCGGGCAAATTTGCGCCTAGGCGTCATTTACTTATAAGATCGGCGGCTTCCCGTTTCGTCGCACTGTGCGGCCCCCAGCCGCAGGTTCTCCCGTTTTTCCTCGAAAAAACAACCTGCGCCCTGTATGTCAAAAGGTAGTTAACGATGAGCGCAAGACACTTTCTCTCGCTGAAGGACTGCACACCGGATGAACTGGTGGGCCTGATCCGACGCGGCATGGAGCTGAAAGGCTTGCGCAACAGCGGCGTGCTCTTCGAACCCCTGCGCAATCGCGTGCTGGGCATGATCTTCGAGAAAGCCTCGACCCGTACCCGCGTATCGTTCGAAGCCGGCATGATCCAGCTCGGCGGACAGGCCATCTTCCTGTCGCCACGCGACACCCAGCTGGGCCGTGGCGAACCGGTCGCCGATTCGGCCATTGTCATGTCGCGCATGCTCGATGCGATCATGATCCGTACCTTCGCCCACAGCACCCTGACCGAGTTCGCCGCCAACTCCCGGGTACCGGTGATCAACGGCCTGTCGGACGATCTGCACCCCTGCCAGCTGCTGGCCGACATGCAGACCTTCCTCGAACACCGCGGCAGCATCGTCGGCAAGACCGCTGCCTGGATCGGCGACGGCAACAACATGTGCAACTCCTATATAGAAGCGGCCATGCAGTTCGACTTCAAATTGCATGTCGCTTGCCCTGAAGGTTATGAGCCGAGCGCCGCCCTGCTGGCCGAGGCCGGTGAGCGGGTGAAGATCTTCCGCGACCCGCGCGAAGCAGTCGCCGGCGCGCACCTGGTGACCACCGACGTGTGGGCCTCCATGGGCCAGGAAGAAGAAATCGCCGAGCGCCACAAGCTGTTCGCGCCCTATCAGGTGAACCGCGCGCTGCTCGACGCCGCCGACGAGAACGTGCTGTTCCTGCATTGCCTGCCAGCGCACCGTGGCGAGGAAATCAGCGTCGACCTGCTCGACGATCCACGCTCGGCCGCCTGGGACCAAGCGGAGAACCGCCTGCATGCGCAGAAAGCGCTGCTCGAATTCCTGGTCGAACCGGCGTATCACCACGCATGAGCCAGCCGATGCTGTTGAGCTTGCGCAATCTGGGTTGCGGCTACGGTGACCAGCGCATCGTGCAGCAGTTGAACCTGCACCTCAACGCCGGGGAAATCGGTTGCCTGCTCGGCCCTTCCGGCTGTGGCAAGACCACCACGCTGCGCGCCATCGCCGGCTTCGAGCCGGTACTCGAAGGTGAAATCGCCCTGGCCGGCGAGGTCATCTCCCGCCCTGGTTTCACCCTGGCGCCCGAGAAGCGCCGCATCGGCATGGTGTTTCAGGACTACGCCCTGTTCCCGCACCTGAGCGTGGCGCAGAACGTGTCCTTCGGCATTCGCAAGCAGGCCGACTGCGAGCAGGTGACCCGCGAATTGCTGGAGCTGGTCAAGCTCGACCACCTGAGCAAACGCCACCCGAACGAGTTGTCTGGCGGGCAACAGCAGCGCGTCGCCCTGGCCCGTGCCCTGGCTACCAACCCGCAACTGCTATTGCTCGACGAGCCGTTCTCCAACCTCGACGGCGAGCTGCGCCGGCGTCTCAGCCATGAGGTGCGCGACATTCTCAAGGCCCGTGGCACCAGCGCGATTCTGGTCACCCACGACCAGGAAGAAGCCTTTGCCGTCAGCGACCAGGTGGGCGTATTCAAGGCCGGGCATCTGGAGCAATGGGACACGCCGTTCAATCTTTACCACGAACCGCAGACGCCCTTTGTTGCCAGCTTTATCGGTCAGGGTTACTTCATTCGCGGCCAACTCCTGGCGCCCGATGAAGTACAGACCGAACTCGGCGTGATCCGCGGCAACCGCGCCTACGCCTGGCCAGTCGGTAGCGCTGTGGATGTGCTGCTGCGCCCGGACGACATCGTCCATGACCCGGCAAGCGCGCAGAAGGCCAAGATCGTTGGCAAGAGCTTTCTCGGCGCCGCCACCCTGTATCGCCTGCAGTTGCCCACCGGCAGCCAGCTGGAAGCCCTGTTCCCCAGCCATGCCGACCATCAGCCGGGCGAACAGGTGGGCATCCGCATCGCCGCCGACCATCTAGTGGCCTTTGCCGCTCCGGGCAGCGTGGCAGCGCCTTCGATCCTGGAGCGAGCGGACTAGAGAAACAACTCGCCGCTGCTCACCACCCGAGCATGACCGGCGATCTCCGCCCGCTCCCCTTTCAGGCGACACCATAGAAAACCGCCGCGCTTACCGCCCTGGTAGGCGCTCAGCTCAGGCTTGCCCAGTTGCTGCGTCCAGTACGGCGTAAGGATGCAGTGCGCCGAGCCGGTAACCGGATCCTCGTCGATGCCCACGGCAGGGGCGAAGTTGCGCGACACGAAATCCACCGCCTCACCGCGCGCAGTCACGATCACCGCCGGCCATGGCAGCTGCGCCAACGCCCGTAAGTCGGGGTTGCAGGCGCGTACGGCCGCTTCGGACTCGAGCACCACCAGCAATTGCGGGGCATCCAGCACGGCAACGGGCGCCTGCCCGAGGATTTGCGCCAGACCCTCGGGCTCGGCGATTGGCGTCGGCGCATTGCACGGGAAATCCAGCACCAGACGATCGCCCTCGCGGCGCACCGACAGGCTGCCATCCACGTAATTGAAATCGATCCGCTCGCCCGCCTCGCCATGGCACTCGAACAAGGCATGGGCGCAGGCCAGGGTAGCGTGCCCACATAATGGCACTTCGGTGGTCGGCGTGAACCAGCGGATACGCCAGGCCCCGCCCTCTTTGACCACGAAGGCGGTTTCGGCCAGGTTGTGCTCGGCGGCGATCTGCTGCATCAACGCATCGTCTAGCCAGCGGTCAAGGCGATAGACCACCGCCGGGTTGCCTGCAAAGGGCTTGTCGCTGAAGGCGTCGATCTGGTGAAACGGCAGGGACATCGGGATTTTCCTTGAAGATGACGGATGGCTCAGCTTGCCTGCAACGCGCCGCCTGGCTGCGATACAGCGCGACGCCAATACGGCGCAACAGCGCGATCAGGGCTGGGTATGGATGCCGTAGCGTTGCAGCAGGGCGTCGAGGCGACCGTCTTGCCGATAACGCCGCACGCCTTCGTCGAAGATATCGCGATAGCGGGCACTGGAGGACAGCACGGGGGAAAAGGCGATGTAGATCGGCACGTCAGGCACCCGACAGCCGACTTCGAGCAGATCATCGTGATTGCCGTGCTGGTCCTGGTACATGGCCATGATCCAGGTATTTTCCAGCAACGCATCCAGGCGCCCCAGTTCGACCTTGCGCACGTTCAGCGCCAGCGCCTGCTCGCCCGCCGCCAACTGCAAGCGTTCCTGGTCACGCTGATGACGGCTTATATAGTCGTCGAGCTCCTGACCATAGCTGTAGCCGTTGATCACACCCAGGCGAACCTGGGCCAGCGAATCCAGCCCGGTGTAACGCCAGCCGGTACCGGGCCGGGCGTAGAAACAGTTACGGGAAATGCCGGGCGAGTGCTTGCCGAACAGAAAATCCGGCGCGTCGCGTACGCCGGCGCCGACCAGAGCGTTGGCACGACCGCTACGCACATCCTGCACGGCGCGCGCCCAGTTGGTGACGCGATATTCGACCTGGATGCCAGCCTCGGCGAAGATCTGCGTGGCCAGCTCGATGAAGATGCCCGGCCGCTCGGCCTCAGGCGCACAATTGACCGGACACCAGACATCGGCCTCCATGATCAAGGTTTCAGCCCGCACGCTGACGGTGCTCAACAACGCCGCTACCAACAGGCCTTTCGCCATCCAACCCAAACCTTTCACCGCTCGCCTAGCCTCCTGCCGGGGACGCCATAGCCGCCCCATTCCTTGTACACCGCTGCGCTCCCAGCCCGTGAGGCGAAAGCGAAGCCGACAGTGCCAGCCTCTGGAGCCTGCTTCAAGCCTGGCGCGCGGTATTCCGGCATACGGTTGCCGGACACGTCACAGATTTTTTATATCAGCGACCGATATCGGCGAACTGCGCCTGGGTGTGCTCGGCCAGCGTCTCGGCGCTCAGTTCGACTTCCAACCCACGTCGCCCGGCACTCACATAAATGGTCGGAAAATTGCCCGCACTGCTATCGATAAAGGTACGCAGACGCTTCTTCTGGCCCAGAGGACTAATGCCACCGACCAGATACCCGGTGGCACGCTGCGCGGCATCGACCGGCGCCATGTCCACCTTCTTCACGCAGGCCGCTTGGGCCAGAGCCTTTAGGTCTAGACTGCCGACCACCGGCACCACGGCCACCAGTAATTCGCCCTTCTCGCTGGCCGCCAGCAATGTCTTGAACACCCGCACCGGCTCGAGGTCTAGCTTCTCGGCGGCTTCCAGCCCGTAGGAAGCGGCTTTGGGGTCATGCTCATAACTGTGGATTCGGTGGGTGGCACCAACCTTCTTCAAGAGATTCAATGCAGGCGTCATGAAGCCTCCGGATGGCAGGAAAGGGCGAACGGCCCGGCGATTCTAGCGCCGCGGCCCGGCAAGCGCTGGGCCAATCTTCAGACTGCGACAAAACTTGTTTCACAACGGAACCTATCCCTCGCGAAACTGACCTATTGAACTGTATACGCGTTTGATATCGAAAATATCAGCCGCCATGCGTGGTTCGTTTTTTGACAATACGAGAAAAGTAGAACTAATTTTTTCGATTACGAACACATAGAGTTCCGTTTACTCCGATGGCAATGGTGCAAACGCAGCCCCGTTCTAAAGTGGGTTGCCGTACCTGACACCAGCGCCTCAAAACAACAAAAACGAGGCTTCCCCATGACTACTGCGCTACAACAACCCACGCTGTCGGGCCAATGCATGGCCGAGTTCCTGGGCACGGCGTTGCTGATCTTCTTCGGCACCGGCTGCGTTGCCGCCCTCAAGGTCGCAGGCGCCAGTTTCGGCCTGTGGGAAATCAGCATCATCTGGGGTGTCGGCGTCAGCATGGCCGTCTATCTCACGGCTGGCGTGTCCGGTGCGCACCTCAACCCTGCGGTGAGTATCGCCCTGTGCATCTTCGCAGGTTTCGAAAAGCGCAAGCTGCCCTTCTACATCGTCTCCCAGATCGCCGGCGCCTTCTGCGGTGCGCTGCTGGTTTACACCCTGTACAGCGGTCTGTTCGTCGAGTACGAGCAGACCCACCAGATGGTGCGCGGCTCCCAGGCCAGCCTGGAACTGGCCTCGGTGTTCTCCACCTACGCCAATCCGGTACTGTCCACCGGCCAGGCATTCATGGTCGAAGTAGTAATCACCGCCATCCTGATGGGCTTGATCATGTCCCTGACCGATGACAACAACGGTCTGCCACGCGGCCCAATGGCGCCTCTGCTGATCGGCCTGCTGATCGCCGTGATCGGCAGCTCCATGGGCCCGCTGACCGGCTTCGCCATGAACCCGGCCCGGGACTTCGGCCCGAAAATGATGACCTTCTTCATGGGCTGGGGCGAGATCGCCTTCACCGGCGGCCGTGACATTCCCTACTTCCTGGTGCCGATCTTCGCGCCAATCCTGGGCGCCAGCCTCGGCGCCCTGGCATACCGCACCCTGGTAGCCCGTCACCTGCCCAGCACCGTCGAGGCGCCCGTGGCAGAACGTGCGACCGCCCGCGACGTCAAAGCATCCTGATTTCAACGGCGTGTGGATCCACTGGAGACGCATGCCACTTTGTCCTCCGCTCACCTCAAGGCAATCGACATGACCGACAAGAACTACATCATTGCCCTCGACCAGGGTACTACCAGCTCCCGCGCGATCATTTTTGATCGCGATGCCAACGTGGTGTGCATCGCCCAGCGCGAGTTTACCCAGCACTACCCGCAAAGCGGCTGGGTCGAGCACGACCCCATGGAAATCTTCGCCACCCAGAGCGCGGTGATGGTCGAAGCGCTGGCCCAGGCTGGGCTGCACCATGACCAGGTGGCTGCCATCGGCATCACCAACCAGCGCGAAACCACCGTGGTGTGGGACAAGAATACCGGCCGACCGATCCACAACGCCGTCGTCTGGCAATGCCGACGCAGCACCGAGATCTGCCAGCAGCTCAAGCGCGACGGCCTGGAGCCATACATCAAGGAAACCACCGGCCTGGTTACCGACCCCTACTTCTCGGGCACCAAGCTCAAGTGGATTCTCGATCACGTCGAAGGCAGCCGCGAACGCGCCCGCAAGGGTGAACTGCTGTTCGGTACCATCGATAGTTGGCTGATCTGGAAATTCACCGGTGGCAAGGTGCACGTCACCGACTACACCAACGCCTCGCGCACCCTGCTGTTCAACATCCACACCCGCGAGTGGGATGCCAAGATGCTGGAGGTGCTGGATATCCCCCGCGAGATGCTGCCGGAGGTCAAGTCCTCGTCCGAAGTCTATGGCCATACCAAGAGCGGCATCGCCATCGCCGGTATCGCCGGCGACCAACAGGCCGCGCTGTTCGGCCAGATGTGCGTCGAGCCCGGCCAGGCAAAGAATACCTACGGCACCGGCTGCTTCCTGCTAATGAACACCGGCGACAAGGCGGTCCACTCCCAGCACGGCATGCTCACCACCATCGCCTGCGGCCCGCGTGGCGAGCCGGCCTATGCGCTGGAAGGCGCGATCTTCAACGCTGGCTCCACCATCCAGTGGCTGCGTGATGAACTGAAGGTGGTCAACGACGCCTACGACACCGAGTACTTCGCCGGCAAGGTCAAGGACAGCAACGGCGTGTACCTGGTCCCGGCCTTCACCGGCCTAGGCGCTCCCTACTGGGACCCCTACGCCCGTGGCGGCCTGCTCGGCCTGACTCGTGGCGTGAAGATCGACCACATCATCCGCGCTGCCTTGGAGTCCATCGCCTACCAGACCCGCGACGTGCTCGACGCCATGCAGCAGGACTCCGGCGAGCGCCTCAAGTCCTTACGCGTGGACGGTGGCGCGGTGGCCAACAACTTCCTGATGCAGTTCCAGGCCGACATTCTCGGCACCCACGTGGAGCGCCCACAAATGCGCGAGACCACGGCCCAAGGCGCCGCGTACCTGGCGGGTCTGGCCACCGGTTTCTGGAGCAGCCTGGACGAGCTGCGCGGCAAGGCGGTGATCGAGCGCGAGTTCGAGCCGCAACTGGCCGACGCGGACAAGGAGAAGTTCTACGAAGGCTGGAAAAAGGCCGTCGATCGCACCCGCGACTGGCAGCCCCACGAAGAACAGAAGTGAGCCACAGCCACGGCTGTCACTGGCAGTGAGCAGGTTCGTGCGGCATCATGATGCAATTCCGTGCGGCCCGAAGGACATTCAATGAATCTGCCCCCTCGCCAGCAGCAAATCCTCGATCTGATCCGCGAACGCGGCTATGTCAGCATCGAGGAGCTGGCCACCCAGTTCGTCGTAACTCCGCAAACCATCCGCCGCGATATCAATCAGCTGGCGGATGCCAACCTGCTGCGCCGCTACCATGGCGGCGCCGCCTACGACTCCAGCGTCGAGAACACCGCCTATGCGATGCGCGCCGACCAGATGCGCCAGGAAAAACAGCGCATCGGTGAAGCGGTAGCCGCGCAGATTCCCGACCACGCCTCGCTGTTCATCAACATTGGCACCACCACCGAAGCCATCGCCCGGGCGCTGCTCAACCACAGCCACCTGAAGATCATCACCAACAACCTGAACGTCGCCTCGATGCTTGCCGCCAAGGATGACTTCGACGTGCTGCTCACCGGCGGCAACGTGCGTCGCGACGGCGGCCTGGTGGGCCAGGCCAGTGTGGATTTCATCAACCAGTTCAAGGTCGACTTCGCCCTGGTCGGCATCAGCGGCATCGATGAAGACGGCAGCCTGCTGGATTTCGATTACCAGGAAGTGCGCGTCTCCCAGGCGATCATCGCCAATGCCCGCAAGGTGATTCTGGCCGCCGACTCCAGCAAGTTCGGCCGCAACGCGATGATCCGCCTCGGCCCGATCAGTCTGATCGATTGCCTGGTCACCGATGAACAGCCGGTTCCCGGCCTGTGCCAACTGCTGGATCAGCATAAGATCCGCCTCGAAGTCGTCTGACCCCTCCTCCCACCACCTGAGCGATTCCTCGCTCGGGTGCGTGTCATTTTTTATTCCTATTCGAACATCGGGCGAACCTTCTCGGCGGCCGGGCATCTGTAATTATGTTCGTGAATTTTCATTCCAGCGCATTCCTTGGCTCTTTTTGATCGAACACCACTGGATGCGTAACTATTCATGCGCTAATATTTTCGGAAATGAACATTTATGTTCGATTTGAAAATACAAACGCTAGACGAGGCCCCGACGATGTCCACATCCAGCCTGACCAACAGCCCGCTGTCCGAGGTTTACGATATTGCCGTCGTGGGCGGCGGCATCAATGGCGCCGGTATCGCCTGTGATGCGGCAGGTCGCGGCCTCTCGGTATTCCTTTGCGAAAAGGACGATCTCGCACGCCACACCTCGTCGGCGAGCAGCAAGTTGATTCACGGTGGCCTGCGCTACCTGGAGCACCACGAGTTCCGCCTGGTGCGCGAAGCCCTGGCCGAGCGCGAAGTGCTGCTGGCCAAAGCACCGCACATCGTTAGCCCGATGCGTTTCATCCTGCCCCACCGCCCGCACCTGCGCCCGGCGTGGATGATCCGTGCTGGCCTGTTTCTTTACGACAACCTGGGCAAGCGCAAGGCGCTGCCGCGCTCGCGTGGCCTCAGCTTTGGCGCCAACAGCCCGCTGAAGCCCGAGATCACCAAGGGCTTCGAGTACTCCGATTGCTGGGTCGACGACGCCCGCCTGGTGGTGCTCAACGCCATGGCCGCCCGCGAGAACGGTGCCCATATCCACACCCATACGCGTTGCGTCAGCGCACGCCGCAACCAGGGCGCCTGGGAAGTGGACTTGGAGCGCGCCGATGGCAGCCGCTTCTCGATTCGCGCCAAGGCGCTGGTCAATGCCGCCGGTCCCTGGGTAGCGCGTTTCATCCGTGACGATCTGCAGCAGAAATCGCCCTATGGCATCCGCCTGATTCAGGGCAGCCATTTCGTGGTGCCGCGCCTGTATGACGGCAAGGAGGCCTTCATCCTGCAGAACGAGGACCGCCGCATCGTCTTCGCCATCCCCTATCTGGATCGCTTTACCCTGATCGGCACCACGGATCGCGAGTACCAGGGCGACCCGGCCACCGTGAGCATCAGCGACGAAGAAACCGACTACCTGCTCAAGGTGGTCAACGATCACTTCCGCAAATCCCTGAGCCGTGACGACATCATTCACAGCTACGCCGGCGTGCGTCCGCTGTGCGACGACGAGTCCGATGAGCCATCGGCCATCACTCGCGACTACACCCTGTCGCTGTCGGCCCAAGGTAGCGAGCCGCCGCTGCTCTCGGTGTTCGGCGGCAAGCTGACCACCTACCGCAAGCTGGCGGAGTCGGCGATGGCGCAGCTGGCGCCGTTCTTCCCGAACATGAAGGCGCGCTGGACCGCCGATGCGCCGCTGCCGGGCGGCGAGAATATGCAGAGCCGCGAGAACCTTATCGAAGCGCTGCGTGCTCGCCACAGCTGGCTGAACATCGAGCTGGCCAAGCGCTGGGCGATCACCTACGGCAGCCGTACCTGGCTGCTGCTGGAAAACGTGCAGAGCGAAAGCGGCCTGGGCGAACACTTCGGCCATGACCTGTACGCCCGCGAGGTGGATTACCTGCGCGAGCAGGAATGGGCCACCGAGGTGGACGACATTCTCTGGCGCCGCAGCAAGCTGGGCCTGTTCCTGACGACCGCCGAGCGCACCCGCCTGGAAGCCTATCTGGCGCCCACCGCGCCAGCCCTGCTTACAGCTGTACCAGTCGCGCGTCCAGCCGATGCGCTTGAAGGTGTGGCAGTACCGCGGCAAGCAACGGCGCCTTGAAGCGCTCCTGAAAGCGGTGAGCGAGCCCGGGAATGAGCCGCAGCTCGCTGCCGCGAATATGCGCCGCAACATGCACGCCGTGCATCACCGGTAGCAGCGGGTCGGCGGTGCCATGCACCACTAACGTCGGCACCTGCAGCCGGTTTAGCAAATCCACCCGGCTGCTCTCGGCAAGAATCGCCAACAATTGCCGTTCTACGCCTGCCGGATTGAAGGCGCGGTCGTAGGCTACTTCAGCCTGATGCAAGAGCATCGCTCGGTCATCCACCACAGCCGGACTGCCCAACGCGGCCAGCAAATCCGCCTGTTGCTCCAGGGCCACCTCTCGGCTCGGCGCCTCGCGGCGCGCCAGCAACTTTAGCAGCGCCGGGCTGGGTGCCGGCAAGCCTTGGGCGCCTGAGCTGGTCATCACCAGGGTCAGGCTGCGCACTCGTTGCGGCGCCATGTCGGCGATGTGCTGGGCGATCATCCCGCCCATGCTCGCGCCCAGCAGATGGAAATCCCGAATTCCCAGCGCATCCATCAAACCCAGGGCATCGCCGGCCATATCGCGCAGCCGATAGGGCGCGCCGACCGACAGTCCAAGCCGGTAGCGCAGCACCTCATACGCTAAATTGGCCTCGGGCGCCTTGGCATTCCAACTGCTCAGGCCTACATCCCGGTTATCGAAGCGAATCACCCGGAAACCCTTCTCGCACAGCTGCTCGACCACGTCATCCGGCCAATGGATCAGTTGCCCACCCAGCCCCATGACCAGCAGCAATGCCGGATCGCTGTCACGACCGATGCTCTGGTAGGCCAGACTCACGTCGCCCACGGACACGCGTTCGACACCCGTGCCGACCTTGCACACATCAGCCGCCATGCACGACAAGCTGCCCAGCAAGGCAGCCAGAAAAATAACGATGCGCATCATGAGTTCCACGAACGATAAGCCGGATAGCAGGCAAGTGTTGCAGTGATGGCGTACGGCTCGCTGCCATAAAACGGTGACAGTTTGATGAAACCTGCCAAACGGAAAATCGAGACGCGACTCGACAGCGGCCAGTCGCTAGGCGACACTGCCGTTCATGAACAGCGCTCATTTTAATTCAGGCGCAGTTGAATCACCTGCAGGTAACTCAATGCTCGAAATCCGCCATTTGAAGACGCTCCACGCCCTGCGGGAAACCGACAGCCTGGTCGAAGCGGCTGACCGCCTGCATCTGACCCAGTCGGCGCTGTCGCACCAGTTCAAGGAACTCGAGGAGCGCCTCGGCATGCAGCTTTTCGTGCGCAAGACCAAGCCGGTGCGCTTCACCAGCGCCGGGCTGCGCTTGCTGCAGCTGAGCGACGCCGTACTGCCTCTGCTGCGCAGCGCCGAGCGCGATCTGTCGCGTCTTGCCGGCGGCACGGCCGGTCGCCTGCACATGGCGATCGAGTGCCACAGCTGCTTTCAATGGCTGATGCCGACCATCGACCAGTTCCGCGATGCCTGGCCGGAAGTCGAGCTGGATCTGGCATCGGGCTTCTCCTTCGCGCCGCTGCCCGCTCTGGCCCGTGGCGATCTGGACCTGGTGGTGACATCTGATCCTGTAGAGCTGTCCGGCATCACCTATGTGCCGCTGTTCACCTACGAAGCCATGCTGGCGGTGGCCAACCAGCACGCCCTCGCCAGTCGCCCCTACATCCGCCCTGACGACCTGCTCAAGGAAACCCTGATCACCTACCCGGTGGAGCGTGATCGCCTGGACATCTTCACCCGCTTTCTGGAGCCCGCCGACATCGAGCCGGCCCAAGTACGCACCTCCGAGCTGACGGTGATGATGATGCAGCTGGTGGCCAGCGGTCGCGGTGTCTGCGGCCTGCCCAACTGGGCGCTGCACGAGTACAGCTCGCGCGGTTACGTGACCGCCAAGCGCCTGGGCGAAAAGGGCCTGTTCGCCACGCTCTACGCCGGCGTGCGCACCGACATGCTCGATGCGCCGTTCATGCGCGACTTCCTGCTCACCGCCAAGGACACCTCGTTCGCCAATCTCGAAGGCGTCAGCGTCGCCCGGCAGTAATCCTTTCCACAGCATCTCAGGGCTTCACCATGAACATCAGCGATATCCCCTTCGGCGTCACCGACTGGAGCCAGATCGAAGCCACCGAACATGCTGGCGAAACCGGCACCGCCTACTGGCGTACCTGCCAGTTCGGCGCGCTGCGCGTACGCATGGTCGAGTACACGGCGGGTTACCTGGCCGACCACTGGTGCAAGAAGGGCCACATCCTGCTCTGCCTGGAGGGTGAGCTGCATACCGAACTCGAAGACGGCCGCCGTTTCGTGATGACCCCTGGCATGAGTTATCAGGTCGCCGATGGCGCCGAGGCGCACCGCAGCTCGACGAGCACCGGCGCTCGCCTGTTCATCGTCGACTGAATCGGGCCGCCGACGGGTTACAGCCTCGCCGTTCTGCCGTTATGCTGGCGGTCGTTTTTTGCGCCTGGAGCCCGTCATGATCAACGCCTATCGTCTGCCCGTTATCGCCGGCCTGGTTCTGCTGGGTGCCTGCGCCAGCCCCTCGAAAACCCTGCAGGTGCAGAAGCAGAGCCAGTGCCCGATCGTCCTGCACGCGGGCCAGCAGCTGATCCTCAGCCTGCCGAGCAACCCCACCACCGGCTATCGCTGGACGGTCCAAGAAGACGCGGCCGCGGTGCTCAAGGCCCTGGGGCCCGAGGTTTACAGCAGCGAAGAAGACTCCGATCTGGTCGGCGGTGACGGCCACTCCACCTGGCGCTTCCAGGCCACCGAGCCCGGCGAGGCGCAGCTGCTGCTGACCTACGCCCAGCCCTGGGACACCAGCACCGCGCCGGCCGACACCTTTGATTGCCAGATCCGCGTGCGCTAAGCGAGCATTTCTACAAACCCACGCAGGCCGAGCATCGCATCAGGCCTGCAGCGAGGTTTGGCTAATCGCCGGACTTGGCTAAAATGCGCGCCTTTCCAGCGCCATGCAGACCGACCGTGAACAGACAGCCCGACCAACTCTTCGCCCAGCCACTGGATCAGGTGCCGGATTTCGTCTTCAACGAGGACGTGGCCCGGGTCTTTCCCGACATGATCAAGCGCTCGGTGCCGGGCTACCCGACCATCGTCGAGAACATCGGCGTGCTGGCGGGCCAGTTCGCCCAGCCCGGCAGCCTGCTCTATGACCTGGGCTGCTCACTGGGCGCCGTCACCCAGGCGCTGCGCCGCCACGTACAGGCGGACGGTTGCCGGGTGATCGCCGTGGACAACTCCAGCGCCATGGTCGAGCGCTGCCGCGAGTACCTGCACGCCCAGGACGCCATGTTCCAGGAGCTGCTGCCGGTCGACGTCATCGAAGCCGACATTCTCGCCATGGACTGGCAGCCCGCCTCCCTGGTGGCGATGAATTTCACCCTACAGTTCATTGCCCCGGAAAACCGCCTGGAGCTGCTGAGCCGTATTCGCAATACCCTGCTACCCGGTGGCGCGCTGATCCTCTCCGAGAAACTGCGCTTCGAAGACGAGCAACAACATGCTCTGCTCACCGACCTGCACATCGCCTTCAAGCGAGCCAATGGCTACAGCGAACTGGAAATCGCCCAGAAGCGCAGCGCGATCGAAAACGTCATGCTGCCCGACAGCCTCGAACAGCACCGCGAACGCCTGCACACTGCTGGCTTCAGCAAGGTGGTGCCGTGGTTCCAGTGCCTGAACTTCGCCTCCCTGGTGGCTCTGCCATGATGCGCCGCATGGATCTTGACGCCCTGCAGGCCGAGCTGGCCGGTACACCTCTGCAGGACTGGAGCGCCGACCTGCCCGCGCAGATCGACGCCAAGCTGGCCATCGGTCACGGCGACCTGCAGCGCTGGTACGCCGCGGTCGAAGCCTTACCGGCACTGAGTGCCGAGCAAATCGACCTCCGAGAGGATTTCCGCCTCGATGGCCCCTGTGACGACGCCACCCGAGCCGCGCTGGACAGTGCCCTGCGCGGCCTGATTCCCTGGCGCAAAGGCCCCTTCCGTACCTTCGGCGTGCACGTGGACACCGAATGGCGCTCGGACTGGAAATGGCAGCGCGTCGCCCCGCATCTGAGTCTCGAAGGCAGACGCGTGCTCGACGTCGGCTGCGGCAATGGCTACTACATGTGGCGCATGCTCGGCGCCGGCGCCCGCAGCGTGGTCGGTATCGACCCGAACTGGCTGTTCCTCTGCCAGTTCCTGGCGATGAAGAACTACCTGCCGGATCTGCCCGCCTGGCACCTGCCGCTGGGTATCGAAGAGCTGCCACCGAAGCTGCTGGGCTTCGACACGGTGTTTTCAATGGGCGTGCTCTATCACCGCCGCTCGCCCGTCGACCACCTGCTCGAACTCAAGGACTGCCTGCGCAAGGGTGGCGAACTGGTGCTGGAAACCCTGGTGGTGGAAGGCGACGCCCAGCAGGTGCTGGTCCCCGAAGACCGCTACGCGCAGATGCGCAATGTGTGGTTCCTGCCGTCGGTGCCGGCGCTGGAGCTATGGCTGCGCCGCGCCGGCTTCCTTGACGTGCGCTGCGTGGACGTCAGCGTCACCTCGGTCGAAGAGCAGCGCAGCACCGAGTGGATGCGCTACCAGTCGCTGCCCGAATTCCTCGACCCACTCGACCACCACCGCACCGTCGAAGGCCTGCCGGCGCCACGCCGCGCCGTGATGGTCGCCCGCAAGCCCTGATGGAAGCAGCGCCGCTTAGCGCGGCGCTGCGCCCTGGATCAGCTGCTTCATTTCACGCACGGCTTCCTTGAAGCCGACGAACAGCGCGTGGCTGACCAGCGCATGGCCGATGTTCAGCTCGTTGATACCGGGGATCGCCGCGACCGGCTCGACGTTGTGGTAATGCAGACCGTGGCCGGCGTTAACGATCAGCCCCAGCGACACGCCCAGGGCGACCCCTTCTCGGATACGTTGCAGCTCGGCAGCCGCTTCTTGCGGCGTGTGCGCATCGGCATACCGCCCGGTATGCAATTCGATGGCCGGTGCGCCGACGCGCTTGCTCGCCTCGATCTGCCGCGGGTCAGCATCGATGAACAGCGAAACCTCACTGCCAACGGCCGCCAGGCGAGTTACTGCCGCGGCAATCCGCGCTTCCTGGCCGGCGACGTCCAGGCCACCTTCGGTGGTCAGTTCCTGGCGGGTTTCCGGCACCAGGCACACGTGCTCGGGGCGGATCTCCTCGGCGAAGGCGAGCATGAAGTCAGTCACGCCCATCTCGAAGTTCATGCGCGTCTGCATGACTTCCTTGAGCACGCGCACGTCGCGCTCCTGAATATGCCGGCGATCTTCACGCAGGTGCACGGTGATGCCATCGGCGCCCGCCTCTTCGGCGTCCAGCGCAGCTTTTACGGGATCGGGATAGCGGGTACCGCGCGCCTGGCGCAGCGTGGCGACGTGATCGATATTCACGCCCAGCAAAACACGGTTGGCTTCAGTCACGAGTCGGCTCCTTGAGCGTCATGAACAATTCGCGGCTGACCAGAGGTCGGCCGCCGAGATGGGGGGCGAGTGCCTGGCGCATCAGGCGCTTGGCCGCGGCCAGGGCACCGGGCGTGCTCCAGTCCGCATCGGCCATGGCCAGCAATTCGCTACCGAGAAAGGCCCCGGGCTGCCAATGGCCGATGGGCAGGAAGCCGCTGTCGGCCTCCAACCGGTACAAGCCGTCGCTGACCACGGCATTGCCCTGTACGTCGCTGTCGAGGGCGAAACCATAGCCGAGTTCATCGAGCAGCCGCCATTCGAACGCGCGCAGGATCGGCTCCAGCGGCCGCCCCTGGGCCAGCGCCAGGATGCTCATGGCGTAATGCTCGAAGATCACCGGGTGCGGGTCTTCGGCGGGCAGCACGCGAATCAGCAACTCGTTTAGGTACAGGCCGCTGAACAGCGCCTCGCCGGTGAGCAGGTTGGGAATGCCAGCGGCTTCCAGGCGACCGACGTTCTTAAGCTCGCCACGGCCGCGGGTTTCCAGCTCCAGGGGAATGAACGGCCGCGCCAGGCTGCCAGCCTTTCCCCGCGCGCCACGCAACACGGCGCGCAAACGGCCTTGCGGGGTCAGGAAGTCGACCAGTGCGCTGCTCTCGAGGTACGCGCGGCTGTGCAGGACATAGGCGGGCTGGCTGGGCGCAAGCATGGGAAGAAACTCGCTGAGTGAGCCAGCCGCGGCGCGGCGGATGCCGGGGTCAGATATCGTCGTAACCGAGCGAACGCAGGGCGCGCTCGTCATCGGACCAGCCACTCTTCACCTTGACCCACAGGTTGAGCATGACCTTGGTGTCGAACATCGGCTCCATGTCCTTGCGCGCTTCCTGGCCAATGCGTTTGAGGCGCTCGCCCTTCTCGCCGATGATGATCTTTTTCTGACCGTCACGTTCGACCAGGATCAGTGCATGGATATGCATGATCCGCCCTTCGCGCTTGAACTCCTCGATCTCCACGGTGATCTGGTACGGCAGCTCGGCACCGAGCTGACGCATGATCTTCTCGCGCACCAGCTCGGCAGCGAAGAAACGCCCGGAACGGTCGGTGATCTGGTCTTCCGGGAAGAAGTGCACGCCCTCGGGTAGACGTTCGCCCACCAGCTTTTCCAGGGCATCGAGGTTGTGCCCCTGCTGCGCCGAAACCGGCACGATCTCGGCATTGGGCAACTGCTGCGCCAGCCACTGCAGGTGCGGCATCAGGTCGGCCTTGTCTTCCAGGCGATCGGTCTTGTTGACCGCCAGAATCACCGGGCCTTCGACGTACTGGACGCGCTCGAGCACCATCTGGTCCTCGTCAGTCCAGCGGGTGCGATCAACCACGAAGATCACCACGTCGACATCCTTGAGGGCCGACGAGGCGTTCTTGTTCATGTAGCGGTTGATCGCCTTGTCGTTATTCTTGTGCAGGCCGGGCGTATCGACGTAGATCGCCTGCACGTCACCCTCGGTCTTGATGCCGAGCATGTTGTGGCGAGTGGTCTGCGGCTTGCGCGAGGTGATCGCCAGCTTCTGACCGAGAATGTGGTTGAGCAGCGTCGACTTGCCCACGTTGGGCCGGCCAACGATGGCGACATAGCCACAGCGCGTTACGGGCGAATCAGTCATTGCCGTTCTCCACACCCAGGGCGATCAGCGCGGCAGTTGCCGCGACCTGTTCGGCGATCCGGCGGCTGGCGCCTTGGCCCAGGGTCTTGTCATTGAGTAGATTGACCTGACATTCGACCACGAATGTCCGACAATGGGGTTCGCCCTGGATATCGACCACCTCGTAACGCGGCAGCTCGCAAGCACGCGACTGCAGGAATTCCTGCAGACGGGTCTTGGGGTCCTTGTTGGTGTCGACCAGGGTCAGGCCGTCCAGCTCGTTGGTCAGCCAGGCCAGCACGCGTTCGCGGGCGACGTCCATGCCGGCATCCAGGTAGATGGCGCCGATCAGGGCTTCCAGGGCGTCGGCCAGAATCGAGTCGCGGCGAAAACCTCCGCTTTTCAGTTCACCGGAGCCCAGGCGCAGGTACTCACCAAGATCGAAACCGCGCGCCAGTACGGCCAGGGTCTCGCCCTTCACCAGCCGCGCGCGCAGCCTCGACAGCTGGCCTTCGCGGGCCTGGGGGAAGCGCTCGTAGAGCGCCTCGCCAGCGACGAAATTGAGGATGGCATCACCGAGGAACTCCAGACGCTCATTGTTGCGTCCGGCAAAACTGCGATGGGTCAGGGCCAGGATCATCAGATCCTGGTCCTTGAAGCTATGCCCGAGCTGGCGCTCGAGGCGGGTCAACGAAACACTCACGGCATACGCACACGAAATTCTTTATCGAAATTAACCACCAGATCGATGTTCTCGATCAGGTGCTCACGTTTTTCATACTTGAGGTGGGCAAGAAACTCGTTGCCATCCTGGGTCACCTTAAGTGCATCCTGCATGTTCAGGTCGCGGATGCTGTTGACCGTCATGCCACGGCTGACGTGGCTGTAGAAATCGCCCACCGTCCTGACTTCCTGCAGGCGGTCGGTTTCCACGGAGGTGATGATCTTTTCCATCGACATGTAGTCGAGGTAATGCGGTACCACCTTGAACGCCGTGCTAGCCAGAAACGCCACGACAGCCAGTACCACCAGCCAACTGACGATCGACAAGCCCTGCTGCGAGCGTGCGAATTTCATGTTAATCCCCAAAAGTATCCAGATAGTCCGATGCGCTTCGCGCGCATGACAAGACTATAGATAGCTGGCGGCGTCGTATTGAACGGCGCCGCAAATTTTCATCAGATCAGTGAATGAGCCCGACACGGGAGAAGTTCGGCAGGGTCTTGAACTTCGGATCCGGCCAGCTCATCCAGATGGCGAACGCCTTGCCGACGATGTTGCGATCCGGAACCATGCCCAGTACGTCTTTGGGGATATTCGGGTCGTTCCAGTAACGGCTGTCGTTGGAGTTGTCGCGGTTGTCGCCCATCATGAAGTAGTGCCCTTCAGGAATGGTCCACTCCTTGCCGGGCTCGGCACGGTAGCGGGTCATCTCCTTGCGGATGCGGTGCTCCACATCGCCCAGGCGCTCGTTGTACAGCGTGGCGCTGCCAAGGCTGCCCGGCTCTTCGCCAATCAGTTGCTCGGCCACCGGCTTGTCATTGATGAACAGGCGCTTGTCACTGCTGTAGCGCACGTGATCACCCGGCAGGCCGATGACGCGCTTGATGTAGTTGACGTTGGGGTCGCTCGGGTAGCGGAACACCATGACGTCGCCGCGCTGCGGGTCGCCGACTTCAATCACCTTGGTGTCCAGCACCGGCAGGCGAATGCCGTAGGCAAACTTGTTGACCAGGATGAAATCGCCGACTTCCAGAGTCGGGATCATCGAGCCGGATGGAATCTGGAACGGCTCAACCAGAAAGGAGCGCAGCACCAGTACGATGGCCAGCACCGGAAAGAACGACTTGCCGTACTCGACCAGCAAGGGTTCCTTGTTGAGCTTCTCGACCACTGCGTCGTCGACTTGCTCGACCTTGCCCTGGTAGCTGGCAATCGCTGCACGACGCCGCGGCGCCAGGAATACCAGGTCGAACAAGGCCAGGGTGCCACACACGGCGACGGCAATGACCAGCAACAGCGGAAAATTGAATGACATAGGCCCTAGCTATCCAACTTGAGTACAGCAAGGAAGGCTTCCTGTGGAATCTCCACGTTCCCCACCTGCTTCATGCGCTTCTTACCGGCCTTCTGCTTCTCCAGCAGTTTGCGCTTACGGCTCACGTCACCGCCGTAGCACTTGGCCAGAACGTTCTTTCTCAATGCCTTGACAGTGGTTCGCGCCACGATCTGACCGCCAATGGCTGCCTGGATCGCCACGTCGAACATCTGCCGAGGAATCAGGTCCTTCATCTTCTCGGTCAACTGACGCCCTTTGTAGTGGGCGTTGTCACGGTGCACGATCAGTGCCAGCGCATCGACCTTGTCGCCGTTGATCAACACGTCCAGCTTGACCAGATTGGCCGACTGGTAACGGTCGAAATGATAATCCAGCGAGGCATAGCCACGGCTGGTGGATTTCAGACGGTCGAAGAAGTCGAGCACCACTTCGTTCATCGGAAGGTCGTAGCGAACCTGAACCTGGGTGCCTAGGAACTGCATGTCACGCTGCACGCCGCGCTTTTCGATGCACAGAGTGATGACGTTGCCCAGATGTTCCTGCGGAACCAGGATCGTGGCTTGTACGATCGGCTCACGGAAATCTTCGACCGAGGACACATCCGGCAGCTTCGACGGGTTGTCAACGTAAATGGTTTCACCGGTCTTGAGCACGACCTCGAAAATAACGCTCGGCGCCGTGGTAATCAGGTCCAGGTCGTATTCGCGCTCGAGGCGCTCCTGGATGATTTCCATGTGCAGCATGCCCAGGAAGCCGCAACGGAAGCCAAAGCCGAGGGCGTCGGAGCTTTCCGGCAGATACTGCAGGGACGAATCATTGAGGGTCAGCTTCTGCAGGGCGTCGCGGAAGTCCTCGAAATCATCGGAGCTGACCGGGAACAGGCCTGCGTAAACCTGCGGCTGGATGCGTTTGAAGCCCGGCAGCATCTCCACGTCGGGCGTCGAGCTCAAGGTCAGGGTGTCGCCCACCGGCGCACCGTGAATGTCCTTGATGCTCGCGATGATGAAGCCCACTTCGCCGGCTTTCAGATCTGCCGTGGCGGTGTGCTTGGGGTTGAACACGCCCACACTGTCGACCAGGTGCACCTTGCCGGTGGACTTGACCAGAATCTTGTCGCCCTTTTTCACCCGGCCATGACGCACGCGCACCAGAGACACGACGCCCAGGTAGTTGTCGAACCAGGAGTCGATGATCAGCGCCTGCAGCGGCGCCTCGATCTCGCCGGTCGGCGCCGGAATCGCCTGCACCAGACGCTCGAGCACTTCATCCACGCCCATGCCGCTCTTAGCGCTGCAGGCTACGGCGTCACTGGCGTCGATCCCGATGATCTTCTCGATCTCGTCCTTGACGCGATCGGGGTCGGCCTGCGGCAGGTCCATCTTGTTCAGCACGGGCATGACTTCCAGGCCCTGCTCGATGGCGGTGTAGCAGTTGGCGACCGACTGCGCTTCCACGCCCTGCCCCGCATCGACGACCAGCAGTGCGCCTTCACAGGCGGCCAGCGAGCGGCTTACCTCGTAAGTGAAGTCGACATGGCCGGGCGTGTCGATGAAGTTCAGCTGGTAGGTAATGCCATCCTTCGCCTTGTAATACAGGGTGACGCTGTGGGCCTTGATGGTGATGCCGCGCTCACGCTCCAGGTCCATGGAATCGAGAACCTGAGCCTCCATCTCGCGCGCGGTCAGGCCGCCGCACATCTGGATGAAACGGTCAGCCAGCGTCGACTTGCCGTGGTCAATGTGGGCAATGATGGAAAAATTGCGGATATGACTCAGGTCACTCACAGGACAACACTCGAAAAAGGGCGCAGGCGAATGCCTGCCGAAAATAGCCGCGAAGTTTACCCGAGTGGTTGCCCCCACGTCACGTCAGGACAAGCGCACGAGCGCAGTAATTGAATGCCGGGTCGGCTCACCTGCCTGCAATGGCAGAGATTTCCCATGCAGCTCTTCATAGGAAGGCAGTGAGGCAGGCATAAAAAAGGGCGACTTTCGTCGCCCTACTTCACCCTGACTTACTGACGCTATTACTCAGCCAGCTTGAAGGTGATAAAGCTTGCACGCCCCTGACGCAGCACGCGCATCGACACCGAACGATTCTTCGGCAGCGATTGCGCCACCTCGGTGAAGTTCTTCGCCGAGCTGATCGCCTGGTTGTTCAGGTGAGTGATCACGTCGCCCGGACGCAGGCCAATCAGCGCCGCCGGACCATCCTGAACTTCACGAATCACCACGCCACCGCGCAGATCAAGGGCCTTTTTCTGCTCGTCGGTCAGTTCGGCAACACTGACACCCAGGCGGTTGCTGCTGCGCTCGGCACTTGGCGCCGCGTCGTCGGTGGCTTCGTCGCCGTCATCGGCAGGCATGGTGCCGACCGCCACTTTCAGCGTCTTGCGCGAACCTTCGCGAACGATTTCCAGATTGGCCTTGGTGCCCGGCTTCAGGGCACCAACCAGATGCGGCAGGTCGGCGGACATGATGATTGGCTTGCCATCGAGACTGAGGATCACGTCCCCCACCTGCAGGCCACCCTTGGCTGCCGGGCCATCTTCGAGCACCTGAGCAACCAGCGCACCTGCCGGCTTGTCGAGACCGAAGGACTCGGCCAGATCCTTGTTCACTTCCTGGATCACCACGCCCAGCCAGCCGCGGCTAACCTTGCCGCTGGCCTTGAGCTGGTCGGCCACATCCATCGCCACGCTCATAGGAATGGCGAAAGACAGGCCCATGAAGCCACCTGAACGGGTGAAGATCTGCGAGTTGATGCCAACCACTTCGCCATCCAGGTTGAACAGCGGACCACCGGAATTACCCGGGTTGATCGCCACGTCAGTCTGGATGAACGGCACGTAGCTTTCGTTCGGCAGGCTGCGGCCCTTGGCACTGACGATACCGGCGGTGACCGAATGATCGAAGCCGAACGGCGAACCGATGGCCAGCACCCACTCACCGACCTTGAGGTTGTCGGAGTTACCCAGCTTAACGGTGGGTAGGTCATTGGCCTCGACTTTGAGCAGCGCCACATCGCTGCGCGGATCGGTACCGATCAGCTTGGCTTCCAGCTCGCTGCGGTCGGACAGACGCACGATGATTTCATCGGCATCGGCCACCACATGATTGTTGGTCAGGATGTAGCCATCCTTGGAGATGATGAAGCCCGAGCCCAGCGACTGCGCCTCACGCTGCCGACCACCGCCACCTGGCGCACGCGGCTGCTGGGGAATGCTGCGCTCGAAGAACTCGCGGAACATCGGCGGTAGACCTTCCAGATCCGGAACGGAAAGCCCGCCATTACTGGCGACGGCATTCGGCACTTTCTGCCGCGTGCTGATATTGACCACGGCAGGTGAAGCCGCCTCGACCAAGGGGGTGAAGTCCGGCAGTTGCGCATGCGCCGCCACCGACTGCCCCATCAGAAACACCGCGAACAACGCGGCAGCGTATTTTTTCAGGCTAGGCATCGACATTGCAGTTTCTTCCCCATCCAGAACAAACGAGGCCCCTGCGGGGCCATTGGTACAACATACGGGTGGCACATCGGCCTTGATTCGTTTCGTCGATTGCTACCGAGCAGCATGCATGTCTGCGGCTCGCATCGACATGGCGATACGCTCCGCGGTCCCCAACGGAATTTCGCCCACCACTGTAACCATGACATCTCCCTCATCGGTTGTCAGGCGCCGCGAAACCGCCACGGTAGGACCCAGCTGATTGCGGGCATCTGCCACAGCAGCATCATGCAGGGGTTCGAGGAAGACGGAAAAACGCGCCAGGCCGTCATCATAGACCAGGCAATCGACGCTATCGCTGGATACAGGGCTGCGCTGCTGAGTTACGGCACTGAGGCTGAAACCTGGGGGCAACCACTCCGAACGCCAGGACTCCACCGACGGAGTGCGCGTCTTGACGACCCGCACAGGCGAACAATCGGTGGATGGCTGCAGCACGGAGGCTGGCTGCGTATCGGCGGTATCCAACTGGGTAAACTGAAAACGCTCGAGCAGTTCGCCGCGGTTATTGACCAGCAGCGACTTGAGCGGCAAACCGGTTTCCTTGTCCACGTACAGCTGAACGCCATAGCGATGCTGATCACGAGGAACCAGACCGAGAACCACGGCAGAACGCCCCGCTACACGGGACTCCCCATCGAGGCGCAGCTCGTACCATTGCTCTATCTGTTTGGCATCAAGGCCATGGGCAGGCCAGGCTTGCTCATCGACCACCGCAGAAGCGATAGGCCCATTGACGCACTGCGCCTGACCATTGATCCGAAGCATTTCCTGGGGCGTGCCGTCGAGCTGCAACAACCGCTCACGCACAGAACCACCCGGCTCGACCTGACGCCAGATACTGTGAGTAGAAAAATTACCGTTGCGTTCGTAAACGAAGGTGCCTTGGAAGCTTTGCTTGCTTTCGGCCTGACTCAGCCTCTGCAACCATCCCTGCGCATCAGCGGCTATGGCAGGGGTTGCCAAAATACCGCTGAGCACCAGGGACGTGACGAGAATGCAGCGCATACACGTAGATCTTAACGCTCTTCTACACTCGCAGACCGAGCGAAAGGCAGAGCGTTCTCAGCAGCGCCTGGGGCAGACTGCTGACCATGCTGACGCAAGTACTCAGGCAGACGCTGTTCGTGCCAGCCTTCACCTTCGGCAGAAACGGTTTCTACGGCCGGCTGCTCATCCGAAGTCTTGAAGCCTGCCAGAATGGCCGGTCCCTGAGCTTGCGGCAGTGCGATGGCAGGCTGATCCTGCTGCGCCAACTGGGCACCAGAAACATCATCCTGATTGTAGAAACGTACGCCAGCCAGCACGGCAACCGTCACGGTTGCAGCTACTGCGACGCGACCTAGGCTACGCCACGGACCACGCACGACCTTTTCTTGTGCAACGACTGGAGTTTCATCGTTTTCCAAGGCCGCAGAAACGGCTGCAGCGATGTCCAGTTTCGGCACGAGCAAGTCCTTGTGCATCGCGGCGCGAGCTACCTGGTAACGCGACCAGGTGGCACGCAGTTCAGCATCGTTGCTCGCACCGAGCACACGCCGAAGTTCAAGTTCATCCGCTTCGTTATCCATCACCGCGGACAGCGATTCCTGCAGGGCTTCACGACTCATAGCGGTTCCTCTCTTGGCTGTCGCCGCTGTCTCAGGCTTCCTGCAACAAGGGTTGCAGGGACTTGTCGATGGCTTCACGCGCCCGAAAGATTCGCGAACGCACGGTACCAACTGGACATTGCATGACGCTCGCAATGTCTTCATAACTCAGACCATCAAATTCACGTAACGTTAGCGCCGTTCGTAAATCTTCTGGCAGTTGCTGGATGCTTCGATGCACGGTGGCTTCGATTTCATCCCTCAACAGGGCACGCTCGGGAGATTCGATATCCTTGAGGGCGTGGTCGCCATCATAGAACTCGGCATCCTCTGCACTTACGTCGTTGTCCGGCGGCCGGCGGCCACGAGAAACGAGATGATTCTTCGCCGTGTTGATGGCGATGCGGTACAGCCATGTATAGAACGCACTGTCGCCGCGAAAGTTTCCAAGTGCCCGATAAGCTTTTACAAAAGCTTCCTGGGCGACATCCTGAGCTTCATGGGTGTCGTGCACGAATCGCACGATCAACCCGAGAATCTTGTGCTGATACTTCAGCACCAACAGATCGAATGCTCGCTTGTCACCGCGCTGCACGCGCTCGACCAGCTGCTGATCTTCTTCCTGGGTTAGCATGAATACTCCTCGTTGAGCCCGTAGGAGGTCTGCACCTGCCAGAAGATCGATCTGCCGAAATAGACTCGACTCATATGCAAAAGTTCTCTCCCCTACGAACAAGCTTCCCACAAAACATTTTTGGTTTTGCACGAAACCACGCACCAGGGCACTGCCTGCTGCGCGAATTGTCTTTAGATCACCTGACGAGCGGAATCGAATCGCACAATCGCTTCGCTCACTTACTCGCCAGACACATTTCCCTCTCCGGGGCGACTCCGCTATAGAACCCTGCCTCATGACAAAGTTCATACCGGTTTCAGCGGAGAAAATGCAGCTCCAACAAGGCGACCAGCTACGGCGACCAGCTACGCAGGCATATCGCCATCCCGACACGATACACGTTCCACGCTGCGCTACCTACCGGGCCGGCTATTGTGCCGTTGGCTCCCTCTATATACTAGAGTCCGCCGAGCCCCAGCCGTGGTCCTGCAAGCCCCTGTTGCCAGCATGTGCGTAGCCGGTCGGAGTACCCACCAGCACAAGCAATAGCTGACTGTCGAGGAACGCTCCTTCAGCTGCACGCCACCCAGTGGAACCCATAATAATGAGCCAACACTTTAAGCACGATGTTGTAATTATCGGCAGCGGAGCCGCCGGCCTTACCCTGGCGCTGACACTTCCCGACAATCTGCACATCGCCGTGCTGAGCAAGGGCGAGCTGACCAATGGCTCGACCTACTGGGCCCAAGGTGGCGTCGCCGCTGTACTGGATCACAGCGACACCGTTGACTCCCATGTCGATGACACCCTCAACGCCGGTGCCGGCCTGTGTCGTGAAGACGCTGTACGCTTTACCGTGGAGCATAGCCGTGAAGCAATAGAGTGGCTGATCGAGCAAGGTGTGCCCTTTACTCGTGATGACGAACATGACCGCGAAGACGGCGGTTACGAATTTCACCTGACCCGCGAGGGCGGCCACAGCCACCGGCGCATCATTCATGCCGCCGACGCCACCGGCGCAGCCATCTTCAATACGCTGCTCGAACGCACCCGCGAGCGAGGCAATATCACGCTGCTGGAACAGCGAGTCGCGGTGGACCTGATTACCGAGCACAAGCTGGGCCGCAAAGGCCGTCGCTGCCTGGGCGCCTACGTGCTCAACCGGCGCAGCGGCGAGGTGGATACCCACCATGCGCGTTTCGTGATTCTCGCCACTGGCGGCGCAGCCAAGGTCTATCTCTATACCAGCAACCCCGACGGCGCCTGTGGCGACGGCATCGCCATGGCCTGGCGCGCCGGCTGCCGGGTCGGCAATCTGGAATTCAACCAATTCCACCCCACCTGCCTTTATCACCCGCAGGCCAAGAGCTTTCTGATTACCGAGGCACTGCGCGGCGAAGGCGCTCTGCTGCGCCTGCCCAACGGCGAGCGTTTCATGCCGCGCTTCGATCCCCGCGAGGAACTGGCGCCACGGGACATCGTGGCCCGCGCCATCGACCACGAGATGAAGCGCCTGGGTATCGACTGCGTCTACCTGGATATCAGCCACAAGCCGGCGGACTTCGTCAGAAACCACTTCCCGACCGTCTACCAGCGCTGCCTGGAGTTCGGCATCGACATCACCTGCCAGCCCATCCCCGTGGTGCCTGCCGCTCATTACACCTGCGGCGGCGTGCTGGTCGATCAGGCCGGGCGCAGCGACGTGGAAGGCCTTTATGCCATCGGCGAAACCAGCTTCACAGGCCTGCATGGCGCCAATCGCATGGCCAGCAACTCGCTGCTCGAATGTTTCGTGTATGCCCGCTCGGCCGCTGCCGACATCGTCGCGAACCTAGACAAAGTGGCGATGCCGGCCGACCTACCCTCCTGGGACGCCAGCCAGGTCACCGACTCGGACGAGGACGTGATCATCGCCCACAACTGGGATGAGCTGCGGCGCTTCATGTGGGATTACGTAGGGATCGTGCGCACCACCAAACGCCTGCAGCGCGCCCAGCACCGTGTGCGCCTGCTGCTCGACGAGATCGACGAGTTCTACAGCAACTATAAGGTCAGCCGGGACCTGATCGAGCTACGCAACCTGGCTCAGGTGGCCGAGCTGATGATTCTCTCCGCCATGGCGCGCAAGGAATCGCGAGGGCTGCACTACACCCTGGATTACCCGGGCCTGCTGCCCGACGCGCAGGACACTATTCTGCAACCCGCCAACGCTGACGGCTGAACTTCAGGCGTACCCGCAGGCGTCGATGCATGTCCTGCGGCATGGCGTCGGCAGCAATACAAAGGCTGCGGGTAAACCAGTGGCCCGGCAGACGATAACGCACGATGACCAGCCAGGGCAGCGCCATACTGTCCGGCTGCAGGGTAATTGGTTGCCATTGCCCATCGCGCCCCGCCAACTGCCAGCCCTCGTTGTCATGACGCAACCGCTTGAACACGGCCGGATGGGTCAGCAGCACCTGCCTGGGAAGCACCCAGGCGGCATGGCCGGCACAGGCGAGTGCGGCGAGCAGGCGCGCCCACAAGGGAATCTCGACGAGTAGCAAAGCCAGCAGCGCCAGGGCCTGGGCGCACAGGTAGATTTCCAGCAGCCGCCGCGACGGCCGCCAGTCACATTCGAAGCGTTTACTTGGGCTGGACACGATCCAGAATCATGCGAACGATGTGGCGCAGATCGGCATCCTCGGGCTCGCCACGCTGCATGAACCAGCCAAACATGTCCTGATCCTCGCACTCGAGCAGCTTGCGGTAGCGGGCGCGGTCCTCTTCGTCGAGCGTGGCATAAACCTCCTGCACGAAAGGCACCAGCAACACGTCCAGCTCCAGCATGCCGCGCCGGCTGTGCCAGAAAAGGCGATTGAGTTCAACGGCGTCGACCATGGCAGTGCTCCTCGGAAAAAAGGCCGGCAGTATACCAACAGCAACCGAGCGGATCAGCGTCGCCGCGGTAATTGACCGGCGGCGCTTTTTTGCCTGTAGCTAGACGCTTGCCGCTGCTCTTATCATGGCCTCCTCATTCTTTACCCACGATTGTCCTGACCATGGCCGACAGCGCTTTCTTTTGCCCGCTCACCCACGAAGGCATCCTTGCCGTGCGCGGCCCCGATGCGGGTAAGTTCCTGCAGGGCCAGATCACCTGCAACATCAATTACCTCGGCACCAGCGGCTCCAGTCTTGGCGCACGCTGCACACCCAAGGGCCGTATGCTGTCGAGCTTTCGTATCGTTAGCGTAGCCGACGGTTTTCTCCTGGCCATGAGCCGCGAACTGCTCGAGCCGCAACTCGCCGAGCTGCAGAAATACGCGGTGTTCTCCAAGGCCAAGCTCGGCGACGAAAGCGCTGCCTGGATTCGCTTCGGGCTGCGCGGCGCCGATGCTGCTCTGCAAGCCCTTGGGCTCGAACTCGCAGCCGAGGCTGACGGCGTTGCCAGTACGGGTACGCTGATCGCCATTCGCCTCAGCGATGGCCGCGCCGAACTGTGGGCGCCAGCCGAGCAAGCCGAAGCCCTGCATTCACGCCTGAGCGAAGCGCTTCCTGAAGCCAGCCTAAATGACTGGCTGCTGGCGCAGATCCGCGCCGGTATCGGCCAGGTAACCGGTAGCACCCGCGAGCTATTCATCCCGCAAATGATCAACCTCCAGGCAGTTGGGGGGGTGAGTTTCAAGAAGGGCTGTTACACCGGCCAGGAAATCGTTGCCCGCATGCAGTACCTGGGCAAGCTCAAGCGGCGCCTGTATCGCCTGCGCATGACCGGTGATCAACTGCCCGCGCCAGGCAGCGAACTGTTTTCGCCGGTGCACCGCAGCGCGGTGGGCGAAGTGGTGCTGGCGGCCGAGAGCACCGAGGGTGTCGAGCTCTTGGCAGTGCTGCAGGAAGATGCCGCACTCGACGGCCATATCCACCTGGGCAGCCTGGAAGGGTTACCGCTCGAGCTGCTCGAGTTGCCGTATACGCTGGACAGCAACCGCGAGATCCAGCGCTGACGTACACTGCGCTTCGCCTGTCATCACTCTGCCAATAACGAGAATTTCATGAGCAAACTCGCCGAGAAAGTTCTGCTGGATCTGACCCGGGCCATCGACAACGATGAACTGGTGCTACCCACCCTGCCGGAGGTCGCCCTGAAAGTTCGCGAGGCAGCGGAAGACCCCAACGTGGGTATTCCCGAGATGACCAAAGTGATCGGTAACGACGCCGCGCTGACCGCCCGCATCATCAAGGTGGTCAACAGCCCGCTGCTGCGCACCAACCGGGAAATCACCGACCTGCAAATGGCTATCGGCCGCCTGGGCATCAACTACACCTGCAACCTCGCTACGGGCCTGGCCATGGAGCAGATGTTCCAGGCGACCACCGATGTGGTCGACCGCAAGATGCGCGAAGTGTGGACCAAAAGCACCGAGATCGCCGGCATCTGCCACGTGCTGTGCCGCCACTACACCCGTCTGATGCCGGACCAGGCCACCCTTGCCGGCCTGGTTCATCAGATCGGCGTACTGCCGATTCTCACCTACGCCGAAGAACACAGCGAGTTGCTGTCCGACTCGATCAGCCTCAACCACGTGATCGAGCAGATCCACCCGATCATCGGCGACAAGATCCTGCGCACCTGGGAATTCCCGGAGATGATCGCCTGCATCCCCAGTCAGTACCTGAACTTCAGCCGCGACAGCGGCAAGGTAGACTACGTCGACATCGTGCAGGTGGCCACGCTGCAGAGCATGCTTGGCACGCCGCACCCCTATACGCAGTTGGACTGGAGCCAGATCCCGGCGTTCGCCAAGCTCGGTATCAAGCCGGATCTGGACATCCACGCCGATGAAGATCTGTCGGCGGCCATGGACGCTGCCATGACCATGCTGCAGTAATTGCTCAATCGGGGCGAAGCCTGCTTCGCCCCGTCAGTTTTTTCAGTCCGGCTCGCCAGGAAAGACCACACGCACTAGAAGCCCATGGGGGCTGGCCTGGTGCAGGCTGATGTCCGCGCGGTGCGCACGGCATATCTCACCGACGATAGCCAAGCCCAGGCCTGCGCCCAGCCCTTGGGGCTGACGCCGATAGAAACGCTCGAACACCCGTTCCCAGTCTTCCTCGGGAATTCCCGGGCCGTCGTCTTCGACCTCCAGCACGCCGGACTCCAGAACCCGCAGGATCACGTTGCCGCCGACTTCCGTATAGGCCATGGCATTGTCGACCAGGTTGCAGAGCAACTCATTGAGCAAGGTCGGTTCGCCGCGAATCCACACCGGCTGCTCGGCTTCCAGTGCGAGCGCGACACCTCGGGAATGGGCCAGGGGCGCCAGTGCCATACCCAGTTCACGAGCCAACTGACTGAGATCCAGACGCAACGCGCCACCCTCGGCAATCGCCCGTGCCCCGCTTTCAATCCGCGCCAGTGATAGCAGCTGGTTGGCCAGATGGGTCAGGCGATCGGCATTGAGCGCGGCATCCTCCAGAGTCGCGTGCCAGATCCGCGGATCCTGGTCACGCAGCCCTAGCTCCACTCGCGCCTTAAGCGCCGCCAGGGGCGTACGCAGCTCGTGGGACGCATCGGCGATGAACTGCGACTGACGTTCGAACAGGCTGCGCAAGCGGTCGTTGAACTGATTCAGAGCATTGACCAGCGGCCGCAACTCGCGGGGCATGTCCGCATCTGGCAGCGGGCTCAGATCATCGCTGCTGCGCACAGCCACCGCTCGGCGCAGGCTTTCGAGCGGCTGCAGCCCGGCACTCACCGCCAGCCAGACCAACAACAGCGCGCTCAGCGACAGCAGGCCCATGCGCCACAGCGTGCCGAGCAGCAATTCGCGGGTCATGCGCTCGCGCGCGCCCTGGGTTTCCGCTACACGAATCTCGGCCACTCCGCTGTAACCGGGCTCGCTGACTGGCTGCAGAAAGCTCACCAAGCGCACGCCCTGGCCACGGTATTCACCGTCGTAGAACTTGGCCAAAGCTGGGTAATCATTGGTGCGCGGCGTATTCGGTGGAGCCGCAGGCAGATCTTCATAGCCGGAAACCAGCTCACCCTTGGGCCCCAGCACCTGATAATAGATGCGTCCGGCATTGTCGTAGGCGAAGGTGTCCAGAGCGATATAAGGCACGTTGGCGCTGAGCATTCCCTCGACGGCGTAGAGCCCATCGGAAATGGCGCGTGCGGAGGCCAGCAGGGTGCGGTCGTAGGCGGTATCGGCGGCGTGGCGCGCGCTCCAGTAGGCCGTTACGCTGCTGACCAGCAGAATGACCGTGAACAGCACCGCCAGCCGGCGGATCAGCCGGCCACGCAGGCTGCCGGGGCTATCCACTCGTGGCTTCCAAGAGATAGCCCAGGCCGCGGAAAGTGACGATGCGCACCGAGCCGCGCTCGAGCTTCTTGCGCAGCCGGTGAACGTAGATTTCGATGGAGTCGGCGCTCGCCTCCTCGTCCAACCCGAACACCTGGGAGGCCAGTTGCTCCTTGCTCATCACGCGGCCGGGGCGGGCGATCATCGCCTCGAGCACCGCCTGCTCGCGGGAGGTGAGATTGAGATTTTCGTCGAGCAGCGTGAAACGCCGGGTATCCAGGTCATAGACCAGATCGCCGCAGCGCAACTGCTGTTCGCCGCCCAGCACACTGCGGCGCAGCAGCGCCTTGACCCGCGCCTCCAGCTCGCTGAGTTCGAAGGGCTTGGCCAGATAATCGTCGGCCCCCAGGTTGAGCCCGTGCACCCGATCCTTCACCTCGCCACGGGCGGTGAGCATCAGCACCGGCACGGTCTTGCCGCGGGCGCGCAAACGGGCGAGCACCTCGAAACCGTCCATGCGTGGCAGCCCTACGTCCAGAATCGCCAGGGCGTAATCCTCGCTGCCGAGGGCGAGATCCGCAGCCACGCCATCATGCAGAAGATCCACTGTCCAGCCAGCATTCTTGAGCGCCTGACTGACACTCGCCGCCAATTGCGGATGATCCTCGACCAGCAGAATTCGCACTGCAACCTCCACAACAACCATGGACTTGACCGCCCTGTGGGACGAGAGTTTACCGTTCGCGCGAAGACTTGGCAGTGACGGCGTGTACAGGCCAGCCTGCGTAACAACTTTCAACACTGAAAGGTTGGCGAAAGGTTGTGCTTTTAGGATCGCCGCACGAGTGGCTAGATCCACCCTCAGAACGACCGACACCTATGCGGCCGTTACAACAATAACAACGGAGTATCCGCATGCCGATTGCCGCGCGCCAGGCCATCTCGTGTACGAGCCTTTTGAGCCTCGCCCTGCCGGCTGCCCTTTTCGCCTCCCTCGCCCAGGCGAACATTCCTGAAGATTCCGTTACCAGCCTGGAAGAACGCATAGCTCCTGCCAGCCGCGTCGCCCGGCAAAGCGTCCGCCCCGCCGCCAATGACAGCAGGGAAGGCAGCTTGCATCTTCAAGCTCGCCCTGATGCTGGCCAGAAAAATACCGAACAGGCTTCAGCGACAACAGCCGAATCTGATCCAGCCGTGATTGAAGATCACACCGAACAGCCGGCCGCTGTTGGATATCCCAATACCGCCAGCGAGCCTTCTTCACGCCCCGCGTTCAGCTCGCCCCAGGCCAATAAACTTTCTCCCGCCCGCCTGCTGCGCCCGACTCCCGGCGAAGCAGGTCCTGGCGCAGCCCACGACGATAGCCGCGCCGTCTCAAATCTTTCTCCGATCATCGATCTTGCCGAGCCTCCAACGGGCTGGCGGCAGGCGCGTTACGACTTCAAAGCGCTCGGCGTTCCCAGCTTGCGCTACACCCACCACGGCATACCCAGAGCTCGCACTGCAGTAACGGATGTCGCTGGCGAATGGCGCAGGGAACGCAACGTCGAATTGAAGTACGTGGCACTCAGCGACCTTGTCTGGCCCGCAAGCAGCCGCTTGCAAGCCGGCCTTGCGAGCTGACGCCTAGACTCGATCAGCCGAGGGCTCGCGCCGCTGTGCGTAGCGCACTCGTATCGCCCCCTGCGATGGCAGGTGCATCGCTGTTAACAATAAAGACTCCAATGGAGAAGACCCGATGAAGACATCCATGCGTACCCTTTTGCTGACCGCTTCCTGCCTGATGTTGGCCGGTCAGGCCCTTGCCGATGAGCCGCGCCGCCCCGAGTGCATCGCGCCGGCAGCGCCCGGCGGCGGCTTCGACCTGACCTGTAAACTGGCGCAGAGCGCATTGGTGGAAAGCAAGCTGCTCAAGTCGCCGATGCGCGTGACCTACATGCCTGGCGGCGTTGGTGCGGTAGCCTATAACGCGGTAGTCGCCCAGCGCCCGTCCGAAGCCGGCACCATCACCGCCTTCTCCAGCGGCTCGTTGCTCAACCTCGCCCAGGGCAAATTCGGCCGTTTCGACGAGAACGCCGTGAAGTGGCTGGCCGGCGTCGGCACCAGCTACGGCGCCCTGGCAGTACGCAAGGATTCGCCGTTCAAGACCCTCGATGACCTGGTCAAGGCCCTCAAGGAAAACCCGGGCAAAGTGGTGATCGGCTCCGGCGGCACCGTCGGCAGCCAGGACTGGATGCAGACCGCACTGATCGCCCGCGCTGCCGGTATCGATCCGCGCGAACTGCGCTACGTGGCGATGGAAGGCGGCGGCGAGCTGGCTACCGCACTGCTCGGCGGCCACATCCAGGTCGCCAGTACCGACATCTCCGACTCCGTTCCGCACATCGAAAGCGGCGACATGCGCATCCTCGCCGTGTTCTCCGAAGAGCGTCTGCCAGGTGCCAACGTAGCGGAAATCCCCACCGCCAAGGAACAGGGCTATGACGTGGTATGGCCGGTAATCCGCGGTTTCTACGTTGGCCCGAAAGTCAGCGACGAAGCCTACACCTGGTGGAAGAACTCCTTCGACCAACTGCTGGCCTCCGAAGACTTCGCCAAACTGCGTGAAAGCCGCGAGCTGTACCCGTTCGCCATGACCGGTGACGAGCTGGACGCTTACGTCAAGAAGCAAGTCGCGCAGTACAAGGAACTGGCCCAGGAATTCGGCCTGATCCAGCAGTAACGCCCGCTCAATTTCCTGTAAACCGTCATCCTCTGGGCAGTGCCCAGGGGCTGCCTTTTGCCATGCTCGAATGAGGACTTCCTCAATGTCACAACGCATTTTCGGCGTCGTCCTGCTGCTCGCCTGTGTCGGGCTAGGCGTCGTTGCCTGGGGCTATCACGCGCCCTTCTCCTATGAGCCAGTGGGCCCGCGTGCCTACCCGATGCTGCTGCTGATCCTCATGGGTCTGGGCGCCATCTACCTGCTGATCAAGAAGCCGAGCACCGCCTCGCACAGCGACGAGCCGCCGCTGGACCGTCACGTACTCAGCAAGGTGGTCGGCTGCGTGGTGATCCTCACCATCTACGCCGCGCTGTTCGAGCCTCTGGGTTTCGTGCCGGCCAGCCTGATCTTCGGTATCGCCATGGCCCGACTGTACGAAGGCACCTGGTTGGCCAGCTTGATTTCCGGCGTTGTGCTGGCCATCGGTCTGTACGTGCTGTTCGACAAAATCCTCGATGTACCGTTGCCGCTTGGCATCCTGTCCTCCCTGGAGATCTGATCCGTGGAAACTTTTAGCTACCTGGGTCAGGGCTTCGGCGTTGCCCTGAGCCCCTACAACCTGTTCACCGCCCTGTGCGGCACCCTGATCGGCACCATCGTCGGCCTGCTGCCGGGCCTGGGCCCGATCAACGGCGTGGCGCTGCTGATCCCCATCGCCTTCGCCCTCGGCCTGCCGCCGGAAACCGCGCTGATCCTGCTCGCCGCCGTTTACCTGGGCTGCGAATACGGCGGTCGTATCTCGTCGATTCTGCTGAACATCCCGGGCGAAGCCTCGGCCGTGATGACCACCCTGGACGGCTACCCGCTGGCCCGTCAGGGCAAGGCCGGTGTGGCCCTGTCGATCTCCGCCTGGAGCTCGTTCGTCGGCGGCCTGATGGCGACCTGTGGTGTGGTGATCTTCGCTCCGCTACTGGCCAAATGGGCGGTGGCCTTCGGCCCGGCCGAATACTTCGTGCTGATGGTGTTCGCCATCGTCTGTCTGGCAGGCATGGCCGGCAACAAACCAATGAAGACCGCCATCGCGGCCTGTATTGGCTTGTTCCTGTCGTGTGTCGGCATCGACTCCAACAGTGGCGTGTACCGCTTCACCTTTGGCAGCCTGGGCCTGGCCGACGGCATCCAGTTCGTCGTGCTGGTACTCGGCCTGTTCTCGGTCAGCGAGATCCTGGTGTTGCTGGAGCGTACGCACCACGGCCAGAAGGCCATCGAAGCCAAAGGCCGCATGCTGTTCAACCTGAAGGAAGGCCTGTCGGTGCTGGCCACCAACCTGCGCAGCGGCGCGGTCGGCTTCGGCCTCGGCATCCTGCCGGGCGCCGGTGCGACCCTGGCAAGCGCCGTGGCGTACATGAGCGAAAAGCGCCTGGCCACCAAGGACAACAAGTTCGGTGAAGGTGACCTGCGCGGCCTGGCTGCGCCGGAAACTGCCAACAGCGCCTCGGCCTGCGGTTCCATGGTGCCCATGCTGACCCTCGGCGTTCCCGGCTCCGGCACCACCGCAGTGATGCTCGGCGCCCTGACGCTGTACAACATCACCCCGGGCCCGCTGCTGTTCCGTGACCAGCCAGATATCGTCTGGGGCCTGATCGCCTCGCTGTTCGTGGCCAACATCATGCTCATCGTGATGAACGTGCCGATGATCAAGATCTTTACCAAGATCCTCGCCGTGCCTTACTGGGCATTGGTGCCGGCCATTGCCATCATCACGTCCATTGGCGTCTACGCCGTGCACGCCACCGCGTTCGACCTGTACCTGATGATCGGTATCGGTGTCGCGGGTTACATCCTGCGTAAGATGGACTTCCCGTTGTCGGCGATTCTGCTGGGCTTCATCCTCGGTGGGCTGATGGAGCAGAACCTGCGCCGCGCACTGTCGATCTCCAATGGTGAGCTGAGCATCCTGTTCTCTAGCCCGATCACCTGGGGCGTCTGGGCCTTGATCGTGGCAATGATCGCCCTTCCCTTCTATCGCACCTGGCGCAAGCGCAGCCTGCGTAAAGCCGAAGCGGCCAATGCCTGATAGCGGCAACCCGCAAGGCAACCCCAAACACCTACGCAACTGGTGGCTCACGCCACTGGTTGGCGCAGTGGGTGGTTACCTGGCCAGCCTTATCGGCTGGCCTTTGCCTTGGGTGATCGGCTCCCTGCTGGCAGTCATCCTGCTGCGCTGCAGCGGCGTGCTCAGTCAGGAAATGCCTGGCGGCCGTCAGGTCGGCCAGTGGCTGGTGGCCGCTGGCATCGGCCTGCATTTCACCAGCGAAGTGCTCGAGCAGGTGCTTGGCAACCTGACCATCATTCTGTTCGGCGCCTTCGCCACCCTGGCACTCAGCGCCATCGGCATCGCCGGCCTGCGCCGCGCCGGTGTGGATCGCGCCACCGCGTTCTTCGCCAGCATGCCGGGCGGGGCCAGCGAGATGGTCAATCTGTCCAGGCGCCACGGCGCCCAACCGGCACGCATCGCCGCCGCGCACAGCGTGCGGCTGCTGATGGTTATCCTGCTGATTCCCGCGTTGTTCACCTGGGGTTTACCGCCCGTTGATCCCGCGCCGTCGATGCCGGCGGACTGGTTCTGGCTGGCAATTTTACTGCCAGCCGGTGCCTTGCTGGCTCTGCTGTGGCGGCGACTCAGGCAACCCAACCCGTGGATGCTTGGCCCGTTGACGCTGTGCGCCGCGGCTAGCGTGACCTTCGACCTGCATATCGGCATGCCCGGCTGGCTCGGCCAGGCCGGGCAATGGCTAATCGGCTGCGCCCTGGGTTGTCATTTCGACCGGGCATTCTTTCGGAGCGCACCAAGCTTTCTGGCACGCGTGGTGCTATTTACCTTGCTGGCCATGATGGCGACGGTCGGGCTCGGCTCGGCCATCGGCTGGCTGAGCGGTATCGACTCAGTCTCGCTGATGCTAGGCATGATGCCCGGCGGCATCACCGAACTGTGCCTGACCGCAGAAGCCCTGCAGTTATCGGTGGCTCTGGTCACCGCGTTGCAGGCGCTGCGCCTGTTTCTGGTGATGTTTCTAGCCGAGCCTCTGTTCCGCCTGTGGCAACGGCACGCGCCACTGCCCTGAGCTCTCAAGCCCGACTCTGCGTCGGGCTTTTTTTAGCGGATATGTCCGTGCACCTGCGGTCGATATGGCTGGCGTACTCTCCCCAGGCGCGCGTACCAAAAGGAGGCGACATGTCCGGTTATCTGAAAAGCCTGTGTCTGCTGCTATCACTCGGCCTGTTGCTCAGCGCCTGCGGCAAGGCCGGTATGGCCTACCGCAACCTGGACTGGGTGGTTTCCTGGCGGGTGAATCAGTATCTGGATCTCGATTCGCAGCAGAAGGCCTGGTTCAAGCCCAGACTACAGGAACACCTGGCCTGGCACTGCAGCAGCGAATTGCCACGCTACGTGGACTGGCTGCAACGCACCGAGCAGCTGGTCCAGACGCCAGAGCCCAGTGCCCGGCAACTGGAAGCGCAGATGCTCGAGGCCGAGCAGGCCTTCAACGCCATCGTCCAGCAAACCACCCCGACGACCGTCGCCCTGCTTGCCAACCTGCGCCACAAACAGGTCGACCGGCTCTACGCCCGTATGGAAAAGGACAATCACGAAGACCGTCAGAAGTTTCTCGAACCGCCGCTGGAAACCCAGATCCGCGAGCGCGCCGAACGTCTGGAAAAACGCCTGAAACCCTGGTTCGGCAGCCTCAACGAGGCGCAGCGGGCGCGCGTCACCCAGTGGGCCAGCGAGCGCCGCGATCAGAACCAGCTATGGATGGAGAACCGCGCACGCTGGCAGGGCGAGTTTCGCCGCGTGCTGGATGACCGCAACGCTCCGGATTTCGCTCAGCGCATGAGCGATGTGCTGGAGAACCGCCGTGGCAGCCATGACGAGCAGACCACCCAGGCCTACGAACAGTCGCGCCAGGCCATGGCCACACTGCTCAGCGATCTGCTGGCTGCAGCCGACGACAGCCAGCGAGATCGGGTAAACCAGCGCCTGGCTTCTATACGCACCGACCTGGCCGCAGAGATCTGTACCGGCTGATCAGCTCTGAACTGGTGGTAGACGCCAGTCGATGGGCGGCAGCCCGTTCTGCTCGAGGAACTTGTTGGTGCGGCTGAAATGACCGTTGCCGATAAAGCCCCGATGCGCCGACAGCGGCGAAGGGTGCGGCGAGCGCAGCACCAGGTGCTTGCTGGTGTCGATCAGGCGCTCCTTGCTCTGCGCATGGGCGCCCCACAGCAAGAACACCAGATGCGGGCGTTGCTCGCTGACCACCGAGATGATCCGATCGGTGAACGGCTGCCAACCCTTGGCGGCGTGGGAGCCGGCGTTGGCGCGCTCGACGGTGAGCGAGGTGTTGAGCAGCAGCACGCCCTGCTCCGCCCAGGACTGCAGGTAACCGTGGTCGGGAATGTCGATATTCAGGTCGCGTTTGAGTTCTTTATAGATATTCACCAGCGACGGCGGCGTCGCCACGCCCGGCTGCACCGAGAAACATAGGCCGTGGGCCTGGCCGGGGCCGTGGTAAGGATCCTGACCGATGATCACGACCTTGACCTGATCCAGCGGCGTGGAATCCAGGGCATTGAAGATCAGCGGACCCGGCGGATAGATTTCCTTGCCGGCGGCCTTTTCCTGACGCAGGAAATCGCCCAGGGCGATCATGTAGGGCTTGTCGAACTCGTCGTGAAGCGCCTGCTTCCAGCTGGCCTCCAGCTTGACCTTGTCTGCGGCGGACATGCCTGCTCCCGGTAATCAGTGAAGTCGGCACGCTAGAGAAGCGCCCCTATCAAGTCAAGGCAGCGGCTGATGGGGATTATGCGAAATGGTTGGCAGCGCCGCCTTCTTAGACCAAAAGTGAATCACACCAACCGCTTAGAAAAGCGTAAAACGGAGCGGCCAACCGAATAATAAAAACAAGGACTGCACCATGAAGCGAATCTTCGCGTTTCTCGCCCTGTGCACGGCCGCCAGCGCCTATGTACAAGCCGCCGATCCCATCACCCTGGGCCTCAGCTACCCGCGCACCGGCAGCTACAAGGAAGAAGGCCTGGCGCAGATGCGCGGCGCCCTGCTCGCCATCGATGAAATCAACGCCCAGGGCGGCGTGCTGGGCCGCAGCCTACGCCTGTCCAGCCTGGACGACGCCTCGAAGCCGGACAAAGCAGTGCACAACGTCGAAAAGCTGGCCAAGGAAGGTGCAGCCATGCTGTTCGGCGGCGCCTCCAGCGCAGTGGCCATCGCCGCTGGCAAGCGTGCGGCGCAGTTCGACCTGCTGTACTTCGGCACCCTCACCTACTCCAACGACACCACTGGCAAGGATGGCCACCGGCACATGTTCCGCGAGTGCAACAACGCGTGGATGAGCGCCCAGGTTCTGGGCCAGTACCTCAACAAACAGTTGCCGGGTAAACGCTATTTCTACGTCACGGCCGACTACACCTGGGGCCATACCACCGAGAGTTCGCTGCGCCAGACCACCAATACCCAGGACGCCGCCCAGCACGCCGGCCTCAAGGTACCGTTCCCCGGCGCAAGCCTGGCCGACTACCACAACGCCCTGACCCAGGCCGCCGCCAGCGATGCCGACGTATTGGCCCTGGTGCTGTTCGGTGAGGACCTGGTGCGGGCGATGCGCATCGCCAAGGACCTGGGCCTCACTTCGCGCATGCAGATCGTCGCACCCAACCTGACCCAGAGCATCATCGAACAGGCCGGTCCTGGTCTGATGGAAGGCGTGGTCGGCACCGAACCCTGGACTTGGCGCGTGCCCGAACTGGAAAACTCGGAAGCCGGCAAGGCCTTCGTCAAGACCTACAGCGAACGCTACGCCATGTACCCCTCCAGCTCCGCCGCCTCGGCCTACAGCATCGTCCAGCAATGGGCGGATGCGACCAAACGAGCTAACAGCCTGGACAGCGAAGCGCTGATCAAGGCGCTCGAAGGCCACAGCTACACCCTGCTCAAGGATCGCCAGCAATGGCGCAGCTTCGATCACCAGAATCTGCAGACGGTCTACGCCGTGAAGGTGAAACCGCGCGCCGAGGTACTCAAGGACCCACTCAAGCAGGATTATTTCGAGATCGTCGAACGCCTGGATGGCAGCACCGCCCTGCCCGACCTGGCCACCTGGCAGGCCGAGCGGCGCAACGCGGGGCAGCCTTTGGCGCTACAGTAAAAGACACCACAGCTGAAGAGGACAGCCCATGAGTACGGCACTGGAACCCTACAAACCCGGGATCTTCGATCTGACCCACAAGCTCACCGTGGAAAAGCACGGGCACACCGCGCTGATCACCATCAACAATCCACCGGCCAACACCTGGGACCGGGAATCGCTGATCGGCCTCAAACAGCTGATCGACCACCTGGACCGTGACGACGACATCTACGCCCTGGTGATCACCGGCCAGGGCGGCAAGTTCTTCTCTGCCGGCGCGGATCTCAAACTGTTCGCCGACGGCGACAAGGCTCGCGCCCGGGAAATGGCCAGCCGCTTTGGCGAGGCCTTCGAGCGGCTCAGCGCCTTTCGCGGTGTATCCATCGCCGCCATCAACGGCTACGCCATGGGCGGCGGCCTGGAATGCGCCCTGGCCTGCGACATCCGCATCGCCGAACGCCAGGCCTTGATGGCCCTGCCGGAAGCCAGCGTGGGTCTGCTGCCCTGCGCCGGTGGCACCCAGAACCTGCCCTGGCTGGTCGGCGAAGGCTGGGCCAAGCGCATGATTCTCTGCGGTGAACGGGTCGATGCCGACACCGCACTGCGCATCGGCCTGGTGGAGCAGGTGGTCGATAGCGGCGAAGCACGTGGCCACGCGCTGCTACTGGCCGCCAAGGTCGCCAACCAGAGCCCGGTGGCAGTACGCGCCATCAAGCCGCTGATCCAGGGCGCCCGCGAACGCACCCCGTCCACCTGGCTGCCTGCAGAGCGCGAGCGTTTCGTCGACCTGTTCGACGCCGCCGATACGCGCGAAGGGGTCAACGCCTTCCTGGAAAAACGTACGGCCCACTGGCGCAACCAGTGATCCTTACCGGCACCTGCCTTTGGAACTGCACATGAATGTCACCTTTGAAGAACGGGCCAGCCTGCACGGCTATCGCATCGGTATCGCCAGCCTGGACGCGCCAGCGAGCCTCAATGCCCTGTCGCTGCCGATGATCGACGCCCTGCAGGATCGCCTGCGCGCCTGGGCTGAAGACGCCGATGTCGCCTGCGTGCTGCTGCGCGGCAACGGCAGCAAGGCGTTCTGCGCCGGCGGCGATGTGGTGCAACTGGCCAAGAAGTGTCTGGCCAGCCCCGGCGAAGCGCCCGGGCTTGCCGGGCGCTTCTTTGCCCGCGAATATCGCCTCGATCACTACCTGCACACTTACCCCAAGCCGCTGATCTGCTGGGCCCATGGCCACGTGCTGGGCGGCGGTATGGGCTTGCTGCAGGGCGCGGGAATTCGCATCGTCACGCAGAGCAGCCGCCTGGCCATGCCCGAGATCAGCATCGGTCTGTTTCCGGATGTGGGCGGCAGCCACTTCCTGTCGCGCCTGCCGGGCAAGCTGGGGCTGTTCTTCGGGCTGACCGCCAGCCCGTTGAACGCCCGTGATGCCCTGGATTTGAACCTGGCCGATCGCTTCCTGCTCGACACCCAGCAGGACGCGCTGATCGACGGGCTGATACAGCTGAACTGGCGCGACCAGCCGGATCTGCAACTGCACAGCCTGCTCAAGGCGCTGGAACAGCAGGCCCGCGGCGAGCTACCCGCTGCACAGTGGTTGCCGCGCCGCGAGCGACTCGACGCGTTGCTCGATCAGGCCACCCTGCCGCTGAGCTGGCAGGCCCTGGCCAGCCTGGAGAACGACGAAGACACCCTGCTGGCCAAAGCGGCCAAGACCCTGCTCGGCGGCAGCCCGTTGACCGGTCACTTGGTGTGGGAACAGATCAGACGCGCGCGGCACCTGTCATTGGCGCAGGTTTTTCAGATGGAATACGGCATGAGCCTTAGCTGCTGCCGCCACCCGGAGTTCGCCGAGGGCGTGCGTGCCCGGCTGATCGACAAGGATCACGCCCCGCACTGGCATTGGCCGGACGTGAACCAAGTGCCGGATCAGGTGATCGCCGCACATTTCGCAACGCTCGACGATCACCCCTTGGCTGATCTGGCCTGACCGATCAGCGCTCGCGCAGCGCCTCGGCGCGAGCGCGAATGATCGGCTTGAGCAGGTAACTGAGCACGCTCTTCTTGCCAGTGATGATATCCACCGAAGTGACCATCCCGGGAATGATCAGCAGCGGGTGCTCCTCGGTGCCGAGGTGGCTTTTCTCGGTGCGCAGCTTGATCACATAGAAGCTGTTGCCTTCTTCGTCGGTCACGGTGTCGGCGCCGATCTGCTCAAGCTTGGCTTTCAGGCCGCCGTAAATCGTGTAGTCGTAGGCGGTGAACTTGACCACCGCTTCCTGACCCGGGTGCAGGAAGGCGATGTCCTGCGGACGAATGCGCGCCTCGACCAGAATGGTGTCATCGATGGGTACGATCTCCACCATGTCGCTACCCGGCTGGATCACCCCGCCGATGGTATTGACCAGCAGTTGCTTGACGATACCGCGCACCGGCGAAGTGACCATGGTGCGGTTGACCCGATCTTCGAGCGCCTTACCGGTGGATTCGATCTTGCTTAGGTCGGTACGCGCTTCATTCAACTGAGTCAGCGCCTCGCTGCGAAAGCGCCCGCGGGTCTCGTCGATCTTGCGCTCCACTTCCTTGATCGCTGCCTCGGCACGCGGGATGGCCAGTCCGGTGGCCTCCAGCTGACCGCGGGCCTCCACCTCGGCACGCTTGAGGCGCAGCACCTCGACCGGCGATACGGCGCCTTCGGCCACCAGCGGCTCGGACATGCGAATTTCCTGGCGCAGCAGTTCCAGACTATTGCGGAACTGGCCCTGCTTGGATGCGTACTCACGCACTTCCTGGCGACGCTGGGTCAGCTGCTCCTGCAGCCCGGCAATTTCGTCCTGCAGCTGCTGCTGACGGCTGAGAAACAAGGCCCGTTCGCTTTGCGCCAGGCCCGGCGCTTTGGCAGCGATATCCTCGGGAATGGCAAGCTCGCGCCCTTCCACCTCGGCGCTCAGGCGTTCGACACGCATGGCCAGAGACAGGCGATCAGCCTCGGTCTCGCCCACGTTCGACGCAAAGCGCGTGTCATCCAGGCGCAGCAATGGCGTACCCGCCTCGACCACCTGCCCTTCATTGACGAACAATTCGGAAACGATACCGCCTTCCAGATTCTGAATCTTCTGCACCCGCGAGGACGGAATGGCTTTGCCATCACCGCGGGTCACTTCATCGACCTCGGCGAAGTTGGCCCACAACAGACAGAACACTACGAAGGCGATGATGCCCCAGAGCGTGAGGCGCATGACCCGTGGCGCATCCTCGATGAGCGCCTTGCGCACCTCGGGCAGCGGCTCGTCGCCCACTTCGTCACGGGGGCCGAAATACGAGGCGGCAGCGCGATAGAAACGCTGGAAGGAATCCTTAACTGACACTGATCTGCCCCTTCTTCAACGCCTCCATGACGCTCTCTTTCGGGCCATCGGCAATGATCCGGCCCCGGTCGACGATAACCAGGCGTTCCACCAGGCTCAACATCGAAGCGCGGTGGGTAACCAGCAACAGCGTCTTGTTCTTGCTGATGGCAGCCAGGCGCTGCTTGAGGCGCTCCTCACCGGTGTTGTCCATCGCACTGGTGGGCTCGTCGAGCAGCAGGATCGGAGGGTCAAGCAACAGCGCACGGGCCAGGGCCACGTTCTGGCGCTGACCGCCGGACAGATTCTGGCCTCGCTCACCCACCTGCAGTTCGTAGCCATTGGGGTGCAGCCGGGCGAACTCGTGCACACCGGCCAGCTCGGCGGCCTGCAGCACCAGTTCGTCTTCGACATAGCGCGCGCCCGACAACAGATTGTCGCGCAGGGTGCCGGCGAACAGCTGAATATCCTGGGGCACATAGCCGATGTTGTAGCGTACGTCGCTGACATCCAGCTGACGCACGTCGATACCGTCGACCAGGAGGCTGCCGGCGTCGGCCTGATAGAGCCCGACGATCAGCTTGGCCAACGAGCTTTTGCCCGAGCCGCTACGGCCGATGATGCCGACCTTCTCGCCAGGGCGGATCACCATGTTGATACTTTGCAGCGCTGCCTGCTGCTGGTCCGGGTAGTGGAAGTCCAGCTGACGGAATTCGATACCGCCCTGCAGCGTCTGGCGCTTGAGCGGGCGTTCGTCGGCCTGGCGTTCCTGGGGCAACTCCATCATCTGGTTGACCGAATCCAGGGTCACACGCGCCTGCTGATAGCGGATCAGCAAACCGGATACCTGCGCCAGCGGGCCCAGCGCCCGGGAGCTGAGCATATAACAGGCAATCAGGCCGCCCATGCTCAGGTTACCGGCGATGATCTGGTACACACCCAGCACGATGATCACCACACCGGCGAGCTGCTGCAGCAGCAGCGTCGAGTTCATCGCCAGACTCGACAGCATGCGTGCTTTGAGCTCGAAGCGGCCCAGGGTGCCGATGGTCTGCTCCCAGATGTACTGGCGCTCGCTTTCCGCATTGTTGACCTTGACCGCATCCAACCCAGCCAGGCTCTCGATCAGCCCGGACTGGCGCTCGGACGCCAGAGCCATGCTGCGTTCCATGGTCTTGGCCAGGGGTTTCTGCAGCGCCCAGCCGATCAGCGCGACCAGCGGGAAGGCCAGGATGGGAATCCACACCAGATGCCCGCCCAGGTAGGCGATGACCGCCAGAATCAGGATGGTGAACGGCAGGTCGATGACGCTGGCCAGCGTCAGCGAGGCGAGGAAGTCGCGCAGGCTCTGAAACTCATGGATGTTCTGGGCGAAGCTGCCAACGCGTGCCGGGCGATGCTTCATCGCCATGCCGACGATGCGCTCGAACAGGGTGGCCGAAATGATCATGTCGGTCTTCTTGCCTGCCAGATCTAGGCAAAGACCGCGCAATGTTTTCAGCAGCAGATCGAAGATGAACACCCCGCTGATGCCGATGGCCAGCACCCAGAGCGTGGCCTCAGCCTGGTTGGGGACCACGCGATCGTAGACGTTCATCACGAATAGCGGCGTGACCAGACCGATCAGGTTGATCAGCAGACTCGCCGCGACGGCATCGACATACAGCCAGCGCGAGCGTTTGAGGGTGTCACGGAACCAGGAACTGGCCCGGGGGACCAGTTCGCCGCGGGTGAAATCGAATTTGTGCTGGGGCTGGGCGAAGAACACCCGGCCGCTGTAATCCTCGGCCAGGGTCTCGATGCTAACCCGCACCTCGCCGCCTTCGGTTTCGCTGGGCATGATGCGCGCCTGCCCACCGGCCTCCCAGCCAAGCAACAAGGCGCTGCGCCCATCACGTAACAGCAATAGCGCAGGCAAAGCCAGTTCGGGGATCTTTTCCAGATTGCGGCGCAGCCAGCGCCCTTGCAGACCGGCGCGAGCGGCTGCCCGCGGCAGCAATTCGGCACTCAGACGCTGCTTGGGCAGCGGCAGCCCGGCGGTGAGCATGGCTCGGCTGACGGACTTCTGATGCAGACTGCACAACGACAGCAAACTATCCAGCAGAGGGTCGTCGTAACGGTCACGTGGATCATTACGGGGCTGGGATGGATCCGGTTCTACTGCCACTGCACATTTACCCTTACCTAAAAAACCGAACTCTAGTTCATGTTGGGCAGTTGCACATTAGTCTTCACGGTATCCAGCGGCACGGAGGCCATCGGCGCGGCGATTCCCTGGCTCTTGAGCAGCGTGCCGGTGGTCGCCTTGATGCGGTAATGGGTGAACAGCTCAGTGAAGCGCACTTCCTGCAGACGTCGGGCGGCAGTGAAGTACTCGTTTTCACTGTCCAGCAGATCCAGCAAGGTGCGCTCGCCGAGGCCGAACTGCTTCTGGTAGGAATCACGCACACGTGAACTGTGGTCGACGTACTGCTGGGCGATCGGCAATTGCGCACGGGCGTTCTGCAGCGCATTCCAGGCCAGGCCGACTTCTTCGTTGAGCACGCGCAACGCGTTGTTGCGAATGTCCATGGCCTGGTTGCTCAGGTAAGCCTTGGAGCGCACGTTGGCGCTGTCGCTGCCACCTGCGTATAGGTTGTAGCGCATGCGCAGCATGGCCTGCCATTCCTTGTTCTCACCCTCCACACCATCGACGTTGTTATTCAGGCCTGTGGACACTTCTGCATCGAAACGTGGATAGTAAGTACTCTTCGCCGCGGCGTACTGCGCCTCGGTCGCCTTGACGTCAGCTTCGGCCGAACTGATGTTGGGGTTGTTGGCCAGCAGTTCATCACGGGCAGCCGTAAGGCTCTCGGGCAGGTGTACGCCCATGCTGTCCGGCATGCTCAGGTCGGCCGGCTCGCGGCCTACCACACTCAGGAAGGTAACCTGGGCATCAGCTAGGTTGGTCTGCTCGGTCAACAGGTTGTTGCGTGCCTGGGCCAGGCGCGCCTCGGCCTGATCCAGGTCGGCCATACGGCCCACACCGCGTTCGCTGCGCAGGGAAATCTGATCGTAGATACGCTCGTGGCTACGCAGGTTCTCTTCGGCCAGGCGCGCCAGCTCCTGGCGCTGCAGTACATCCAGGTAGACCTGGGCGACTTCCAGTGCGGTGCGTTCGGAGTTGGCCAGCAGTGCGTAGGCGCGGGCGTTGACGGTGGCGCGTTGACGCGCGACCTCGTTACGAGTCGCGAAACCGTCGAACAGCATCTGCTGGACGCTCAGGCTGGATTCCGAACGGTTGAGTGTGCGATAGCCGCGGTCGTTGCTCGCGCGAGTGCTGTTGTTTTCCGTACCTTCACGGCCATAACCGGCCTGCACGTCGACGCGTGGCAGGTAGCCCGCCCGCGCCGCTTTCATGTCCTCTTCCGACGCCAGCCGTGCATTGATGCCGGACTGGATTTCAGGGTGCACGCTCAGGGCACTCTGCATCGCCTCGGTCAAGGTCTGCGCTTGAGCCGAGGCGGAAATGGCAAGGACGAGTGGAAGCGTGGCAATGAAGCGCATGGTCAGTAAATTCCCTGTAAACGCCGACATGTTTTATCGGTATAGATCAAGTCGCTGAGCAACCGGCCGAAGACTATCATTGCCACCTGAACTTCAGAGTCTCATGGAAGACAAAACAGCTGAAAATATCAAAGTGACATCAACGAGTCTGATTGTTTATGATCGGACCCGAAGGGTCAATACTCTGGCGGCTAGCTTGCAATAATAAATTTCCGCCAATTATATGACGACGTATTTTCAGCAGCATCCGCTATAAACCGGTATAGACACATTTCACAGGTTTTACCTCTCGCGCACGCGCATGGAGCTGTTTATGAGTAATTTCGCCGCCGTCATCAAGTCCTTGATTGGCCAAGTATTCGTCACCTCGGTTGACGGAATTCGGCGCCAGGTATTTGAGGGAGATCGCATCTTCGCAGGAGAACAGGTCACCACGGCCGATGGTGGTTCCGTGACTCTGGAGATGGCGAATGGCGAGACTCTAGAGCTCGGTGCGAACGCCTCATGGCAGGCGGGTAACCCACAAACCCAGGAAGTGGCGGATAGCGCGACCCAAGCGCCCGGCAGCGAATTCGAGCAGGCGCTGGCTGCGGGAATGGACCCGACTGTCGACCTTGACCCCACCGCGGCAGGCCCTGGTGCAGGTGGCGGCGGCGGTGCTGCCGGTGGCGGTCACAGCGCAGTCATGCTCAGTGAGACAGCCCAGCGCGTAGATCCGACAATCGGCTTTCAGACGAACGGTCTAGGTACGCCAGGTTTCAATCTGATTGAAAACAATGATCCCGCTATTTTCTCGACGGCAGGCGCAGCCGCTACGGGCACGACGACACCGGATACAACGCCTCCGGTCTTGACCATCGGCATCGACCCGGTCACCGGCGACGACGTGATCAACAGCGCTGAGCTTGGCGCGGCAACAGTCACCATCACCGGCACTGTGGGCGGAGAGGCAAAAGTTGGCGATTCGATTACCCTAAACCTGGGTGGCAACCTCTACAGCGGGACAGTGATAGCACTTGGCAACGGAGCGCTCGGTTTCAGCATTCCGGTCAGTAGCGCGGACCTCGGCAGTTTCAGCAGTATCAGCGCAACGATCAGCAGTGCTGACGCGGCGGGCAATGTCGGTACTGCGACGGCAAGTCGTCCTTATAGCGTCGACACCACTGCACCCGTGATCACTGTCGATGCTCCAGCCATCACCAACGACACCACCCCGACCATCGTCGGCACCACCGATGCTCCGGTCGGCAGCATCGTGACGCTGACCATCACTCAGGGTGCCAACACCTTTACCGTCACCACACCGGTTCTGGCTGGCAGCACCTACAGCGTCGAGCTGACTCAGCCTCTTGCTGAAGGCCCGTACTCGGTCGATGCAAAAGTCACTGATCCGGCCGGCAACACTGGCTCGGCCACTGACACCGGTGCTATCGACACCACAGCTCCGCTGATCACTGTCGATGCTCCAGCCATCACCAACGACACCACCCCGACCATCGTCGGTACTACCGATGCGCCGGCGGGCAGCACCGTCACGCTGACCATCACTCAAGGTGCCAACACCTTTACCGTGACCACACCGGTTCTGGCGGGTGGCACCTACAGCGTCGAGCTGACTCAGCCTCTCGCTGAAGGCCCGTACTCGGT